>NC_004193.1:1064689-1385419 GCF_000011245.1 Oceanobacillus iheyensis HTE831 | reverse complement strand
CCTGCATCATTTCCTGAATTTATTAATAAACCTTTAACAAGTTTACCGAGAGAGACCTTTTCTCCCTCTGCTAAGAATACAGTAGTACCATCTGCTTCTGTAGCTTTTTCACTTATTTCTACTTCTTCAGATAGATTACCATTTTCTATTACATAAATCGCAGTTGCTATTTTTGTTACACTCGCCGGATACATTTGCTGATTTGCGTTTTTCTCTGCAAGAATTTGTCCAGATTCCGCTTCCATTAAAATAGCTGATTCACTATGTAACGAAAGGTCTTCATCTGCTAACGTAGTACTTGTCCATATAAAAAAATTAAGTGATGTTATTATAATCATGATGTAAAATTTCCTCAGCATATCCAACGACTCCTTCAATTCATTCCATAAATAAGAATAATAGACATGTATATTCATGTAAATATATGAATAAAAATTGTAAACAACCTATAATATTACAGGAATAAATTGGCAGAAATATTTCATCTGATTAATCAAAGTTATCTTAGTTGTTATTTTATTTTGAATTTGGTAGTATAAAGTTACTTTCCTCACTTGCATGTAGGAAATGCAGAGCTTATAGGAACAAGGATAGATGGCTATCGTTGTTTTTTTGTGTATAACTATAATTTTACTTTCACAAGTAAGGAGCATGGCCATGATAAAACTGTATATTAATGGTGTAATACATACATTTCAATCAAGTTATCCCATTGTCGAAGCAGTAGCAGTCGAAAATAATTGTTTTATAGACATCGGTACAACAAAAGACATGTTATTAAACTGGAAAGCTAAAAGTTCGGAGATCATAGATTTACAAGGATTGACAGTAACTCCTGGGTTAACAGATAGTCACCTACATCTCTCTATGGTAGCAAGCAAATTCGTAGATTTAGATGTAACAGGGGTAACTTCCAAACAAGATATGCTTGAGTATATTCGTCGGCATTCCCATACATTAAAGCCTGGAGAATGGCTTCTTGGAAGTGGATGGGATGAGAATCTATTTACTGATGGAGGTATTCCTACCTTAGATGAACTAGATCAAGTTGCTCCACTTAATCCATTGTATATTACTAGAATATGTGAACACGCAGCAGTCGTTAATTCCAAATCTTTAGAAACAATTAATTATTCTAAGGACATATCTGTTCCTGAAGGTGGTAAAATCGTTGTTGATTCTACTTCCCTCAAACCAACGGGATTAATATTAGAGTCAGCTTCTATTTTATTCCAAGAACACATTCCAGAAAAATCGTACGAAACCTGGAAAAACGCATTACGAAAAACAATAAAAGCTACGATACAGCATGGTATAACAAGTGTTCACTCTAACGATCCCTTGTACCTAGGCGGGCTTAAACAAACCTATCAATTATTCGATGAACTATTAAATAAAGAACAACTCGGTTTACGAACAAATCTATTAATAAACCATGAATTTCTAGAAGACCTAGAAGCGATGAATATGTACACAGGGTATGGGAATGATACGTTACAAATTGGAGCAATTAAAATCTTCGCAGATGGTGCTTTTGGACGGCGAACTGCTCTTTTACGTGAACCGTATCACGACAGTCCTAGCCAATATGGCGAGGCCATGTTCTCACAAGAAACGCTCTACGACATCGTTAGAAGAGCACGTGAACGTGGCATGCCGGTTGCCGTACATACCATTGGCGATCAAGCGCTCATAAATGTATTAGATATATTAGATCAATTTCCTCCTTCTGAATTTCGCGACCGACTGATACACGTTCAAGTGGTAAATGATAACCTGGTAAAACGGTTAGCAAGTAATCACCGAATCGCAGATATACAGCCTAGATTTCTAGCAAGTGATTACCCTTGGGTAAAAGATCGACTAGGTGAAGAACGGATGCCAATGGCATATGCGTGGAAGACTTTACTAGATAACGGAGTAATATGTGGTGGTGGATCCGATGCTCCAGTGGAACCGATGAACCCATTACTTGGTATACATGCCGCAGTAACAAGAAGAGCTCCCGGAGAAGACCATGAAGGTTGGTACAAAGAACAAAAACTTTCCATGTACGAAGCCTTTCGTTTATTTACAGAGCAAGCGGCTTACACGACGAATGAAGAACATAAAAAAGGAACAATCGAACCTGGAAAGCTAGCAGATATGACCGTATATTCCAATAATCCATTTCAAATGAATCATCCGGATGATCTATTCCAAACCTCTATAGAAATGACGATTATTGGAGGAGAAATCAAATACAGCCGATAAAAGGAGTTGTAATTACGAATGAAACATAAACGCATTCATCCATTAATTATTATTGCCCTTTTTCTATCTTCTATAGCAAATGGTTTAAATGCTTATCAATATTTTGGTAAACAAGATACAAGTTCCGGTTGGATATTTACTACACTATGTGTTGTCACATTATTCTGCGCAATCGCCAGTTTATTCATTAATAAAACAATGAACAAAAGGAAGTCATTTAATTGACTTCCTTTTTAAGACGTAATTATTAACTCATTCACATTGAAGTCATGAAGTCTTCAACATCCGTTGTACAAATTAGCTAATTGTAACAAAAAAGCCTATAACAGCGACGAGGAATAGTGCACTTAAGCTCCACATAACGACTTTTTTCCCAACATCACTTTTATTAAATAAATAGACTAATAGAAAATAAATAATTACTGCTGCACCAATAAAGGACATGCCCTCTATCATGTATTTACTTGAAAAGTAATCTTTTTCTAAGAAGAACATTAATCCCCAATAAAGAAATAATACAACCCCATAGATATAGAAACCTTTTTGCAGTTCTACCTTTTTATGTTCACTCATTTTTCAACCTCCATTTATCCTTGATACATCACTAACTAAACTTTCCTTCGCATTTTAACGAAGTTACTGAGATTGTTAGTAAAGAGCTACCAATTATTATACTATGATGTTTAAATCTTCATCAAATTTAACAAATATAACAGTATTCTGCGTAATTGCTATCAGATCACAATCACCCTTTTCATTCGTTGTTAGCATGAATAATTTCCAAATAATACTACAAACTAATATCAATGATATACTATACTCAAATAAAGGAGTGTTATAGGATGAGACAATATAAATTATCATTTGTAATCGTTGTTATGGCAATTGGTTTAATAGCATGTGGTACGAACAACAATAATGACAATGATACAAATTCTGACGTATCAACGGAAAATATTAATAATCAATCAGAAGATTCAACATCTACCCAATCTGTTGAAGACGTGCAACTAACGTCTGAAGAGGCTATGCAGATTTTCACGGATACTTTTACAGGGGCAGCCATTTCTTCCATTGAATTAGATGAGCATAATTTTGAATACACCTATGAAATAGAAGGATTTGATGACGCAAAAGAGTATAAAGCTGAAATCGATTTAGAGAAGAACATAATCAACCAAGAAGAAGAAAATAGAGAAAATGATGATAACTATCAGGAACTCGTTTTTGACGATTATGTAAGTCACGAAGATGCATTATCTACAGCTTCCGAAGTCCAGGAAGTACAAGACCTAACCCCTACCAGCTGGAAATTAGAAATTGATGATGGGGTAGCAACCTATGAGATAGAATTTGAAAATGACAATCAGAAGGACGTAACTGTAGTTATCGATGCCAAAACAGGAGAACAATTAACGGTAGAGCTAGATGATTAACTTCTATTATAAATAGCCTCTGCTCATTACATGTTACAATTATTCTTTTATATGAAGACTCACTGGCACTAAATATGAAGTAATTTAATTTAACTCCCCTTTAAAGTAGAGAAACAAAGAAAACTTGTTTCTATTTAAAGGGGAGTATTAATTTTCAAAAATACATTAAGTAGCTTATTTTTAAAAAATATTGTTATGGATTACTTCAATCGTAGTCCACAGTGTTAATCATAATCCGAGTAAATGAGATATTAAATGAAAGACCTAACACCTAATTTTTATCAGCAAGAATCACTAATACACCAGGGGTTGCTTGTTGCTTTCCGGGGCACTCTTGGTAGGTTATTTACAACATATTCTACAAAATTAGGATTGTCAGTTGCAAATCACCTCACCTAAACAAAAGAAGCATACTTGTATGCTTCTTGATGTGCAGATAGCTTATTTTCTTATTTCAAAGGGCCTGATACAGTTCCTTTTTCAAATCTATTCCCATTTTCTTTCATCCAACTATCATAAATCTCTTGGAAACGTTCTTCTTCTTCATCTTTATAACCTTTAGATACTACTTTATCTATATTTTCCTCATTAAAGTACAGTACATTATTTGGATCTAATCCTTGAGGATAAATACATCCAGAATAATCATACATTACACCCTTCTGTTCTTGGTTCTCTGCAGGTAGAATTGGTGCTCTGTTTAAAATCATTAACTTGCTTGTACCTTCTTTTAGATAAACTATTGATCCTATTGGGAACATTTTAAACTCCCCTTTCTTATCTTTATTGTTCATTTACTAAGTAAAATAAGCTACATACGTTGTTCTGTTTTGCTTATAAATTTAACTCTTGTGTTTCCTACTGCAATAGTTATACTATTTGTAAACAATACTAAAAACCATAATGACATTGTAATTAACAATATTAATATATTCGGAATTTGAATAAAAGCTATAAACAGCAATATAGTGAAAGCTAGGAAAAATAAATACATACCCAATATTAAGAAGAAATGCTTTATTGGCTTAGGACTTATCAATACTTTATCAGGTGTTAACTTTTCAGCTTCTATAACGCGATAAAGATTTTTTTTATTTAAATGGTTTATATATAGACGTAATGATAATAGTAACAGAATCGCAACAATAACTATAACTGAGTTAACCATAGTAGAACTTTGAATATTAAAGTAGTCCGTTAATGGTCTTAATAAATTAGCGATTAAAACAGCGATTCCTCCTCCAATTAAACCTTGTCCCCCTGTATTTGTTTGATGCACTTCAGGCGTTTTTAATTTCTCCACAATTTCCTTATTCTCAATTTTATATAAAGGATTAGGTAATATCCAAATTAAAAATGGAAATATTATCTTCCAAAAAGATTTACCCAAATCCAATATATAGGTATGACTGTTTATAACTAGAATTCGGTATCTTAAATTTTTATATACACCGTTCACTTTGCAATCCATAAACTTAGAATCCTCCTGATACTCTTATTACTCTATCTAATTAACTAAATGGATTGATAACATCATGCCCAGTTGAAAAAAGCCTCACCGACATCTTCAAAAAAATTAGAAGTTGTTTCATATACTATTTTCAAACCTTGATCAATCTGTTGACCAGCCCAATTTAATCCATCTTGAATACCAAATAAATTATTGTCGTATAAATAGTTAAAGCCCAAAGTTATACCAACACCCACAACAGTACTAGCTGTAGCAACACCTACTGCTGCCCATCCCACAGAATTAGAGCCAATAACCGCTGCAGTTAAAACTGCTGTAGAGCCAACAATTGTTCCAACAACCATTCCAGTTGCTAATCCATTACGAACAAGAGATTCTCCAAAGTTTTATCTTTTACAAATCAATCATTGTACATCCCAATACCAAAACCTACACCTATAAAACCTTTACTTATAGCACTTCTTTACGTACAGCTCCATCAGCTTAAAAAAAACGGTTTTGCAGCATTTGATGCATCTTTATCTACTAAAATAAATGAATTTGATCCAGCTGGCCCTTTAATTGAATTAATTCATTGAATTATAGCACCTATTTTTGATGTACCTTTGTGTCCTAACAAACTAGCACTACCTTCAACTGTTCCATGATCCAATTTATAACATAAAAATTTCCTCTCTTTATATATTAATTCCATAGAATTCCTTCTATCAACAGCCTACAATTTTTGGCATATATGTAGATGAAATAGCCATAAGTATTGTGCGTATACTAAACTTTGAATCTTACTGTTGTATTACCTACAAGAATAGTAAAATAGTTAATCATAAAGGTTACAAACAAAATATTGAACCAATAAAAACGATTATATTTCCTGTTTCAATGAACCCCATGAAAGGAACAACTGTAAATGCCATAAAAAACAAATAAGAAAAACTTATATTAAAGAAAAACTTTAATGATGGAAGCCTTATCCATAATTTTTTTCTTGGGTAATGATTATAATCAACTATTGCAGTTAATTTTCTTTTACTTCTAGTATTTATATATACAAATACTGATAAAGCTATTATTACAACCACGATGGTAATAATAAAATTAATCAATGGTGTACTTGGTATATGAAACATATTTGCCAAGGGACGTATTAAACTAGCTAGAACAACTCCAATGAGTCCACCCAAGGCACCCGTTCCTGTACTTATTGTCTTTGGTTGACTCCCATCTGGTACTTTTAATTTTTCTACAATTACTTGATTATCTATTTTATATACGGGCTTAGGTAATACCCAATGTAAGAAAGGAAAGATAATCTTCCAAATTGAATTTCCCATATCTAGAATGTATTTTTCTTCATCTATTTCAACAATTCTATACCTTAAATTTTTAAAAACACCTTGTACATTACACTTCATGTATTATCTTCACTCCTAAATTTTTCATATACTAAAAAATACTTAACGGAGCTATCAAGCATTATTCGGATCTAAACCTTGAGGGTAAATACACCCAGAATAATCATAGATGACACCCTTCTGTTCTTGGGTTCTCTGTCGGAAGAATTGGTGCGCGATTTAGAATCATTAACTTACTCGTGCCTTCTTTTAGATATACGATGGATCCTATTGGTAACATAATAATCTTCCTCTCAAAATTTGTTAAAAATTGATCTACAAATACTAATTTAAATCTTTTTCTTTTCCTTTAAATCTTACTATAGTATCGCCATTAATAGTTATAATACTAATAGCCAATAAAACTAATAATATGGGTGTGCCCATGACAAGTGTCATTACATCACCCGAGTAAATAAATCCTGAAAGAGCCAAAGTAGTAAATCCCAGAAAAAACAGATAGGCAAATAAAATAAATAATAATTGTTTTATTGAATTTGGACGGATCCATACTTGCTCCTCTTCATATTGTTCAATATCCAACTCGTGGTTTATTCTTTTTTTACACCTTTTACTAATATTAAAAACCAATATTAAAACGAGCAATAAAACCATTAGAACAATGATTGCATTAACAATAGGTGTGCTTGGGATATTAAAGACATTTGCCAAGGGTCTTAAAAGGTTCGCTAACAATATCGCAACAACTCCTCCTAAGATACTCATTCCTCCACCTACATCTTTTTGATCTATATCTGGTGTTTTAATTTTTTCTATTATTTCAAGATTATTTACTTTATAAGTGTTATTGGGAAATATCCAGTACATAAATGGAAATAAAATTTTCCAAAAGGATTTTCCTCCCATATCCAAGATGTACCTTTGTTCATTAATCACCAAAATTTTATACCTTGGATTTTTATATACCGCTTGTGCCTTACAATACATTTATAGTTTCACTCCCAATTTTATAAATTGTCCTTTCCAATCTAAACCATCTTGAATACCTAGGAAATTATTATCGTAGGCCCGATTAAAAGTCCAAGATACGCCTGTACCTACAACTATCCCACCAGCAACTGACCATCCTATTGAATTAGAAACAAGCGCTTTACCCAATATAACGGCTGTACCCGCACTAGCTACAAGACCGAATCCACCAGATGCAGCATTCTTTTTCAATGCTTCTCCAATAGTCTTATCGGTGTATTTATAATCAATATATGTTCCAATACCAATTGTCAATGCTGCCTATAGATCCGCTTATAGCTCTTTCAGCGTTAATACCCTTATTTTAGACTTATAAGAAGGATTGTTGGTATTCATAGCTTTAACTATATCGGCTCGGCTTAATGCAACATTTACGTAATCATCCATGTTTTGTTTAATAACTCCAGCAATTACATTTCCTTTAAGTGTTTCAGTAACTCCACCTTAATTATCTAACACATACTTTATAAAATTCTCCGAAAAATCTTCCTTGATATTTAGTTTTATATCTTTTACGTAGTTACTCACAATAATAGCAGATTCACTTGTATCTACTCGTGATTGAAACATTTCCAAATGCTTTTTTAGGGAATCATCTAAATCTGTAAATAAGTGCTCAAATGTTACTAAAATGGTTTTATGAAGATCATTAAAGTAATTCTTTGCATTTGTTGCTAAAAAAACTGTAGCTGTCTCTCCTAAACAAAAGAAGCATACTTGTATATGCTTCTTTATGTAAAAATAGTTTATTTTCTTATTTCAACGGTCCTGCTACCGTTCCTTTTTCAAATGTATTCCCGTTTTCTTTCATCCAACTATCATAAATCTCTTGGAAACGTTCTTCTTCTTCATCTTTATAACCCTCAGATACTACTTTGTCTATGTTTTCTTCATTAAAATAAAGTACATTATTCGGATCTAATCCTTGAGGATAAATACATCCAGAATAGTCATACATTATTCCTATTTGTTCTTGGTTCTCTGCAGGTAAAATTGGTGCTCGGTTTAAAATCATTAACTTACTCGTACCTTCTTTTAAATATACTATGGATCCAATTGGTAACATAAAAAAATTCCTCTCTGTAATTTTGGTTTTTTTATTTAAGACTAAACTGCCTTTTCATAATCTTTAAATTTTACAGTGGTATTACCTTCATCAACAGTAGGACGATTGGCAAGTAATAGAAGAAAGAAGAAACCGGACGCGATGATTAATATCATAATATTCCGAGTATCAATAAACCCTAAAAATAGAAATGAAACAAATCCTAAAAGACAAATATAGGCAGTTAAAAACTTAAAAACAAGGTTTGTTGAGCTTGGTCGAATCCATAATTTACTCCTTGGTAGTTCTTTTAGTTCAACAATGTTCTGCAATTTTTTTTGGCGCCTATAACTAATACCAAAATACAGAAAAGCCGTAAGTGCTATAGCAATTATAAGAAGTATATTGTTGATTAGTGGAGAACTTGGAATATTAAAATAATCCATTAAAGGGGCTAAAAGAATTCCGATTGCATATCCAAAACCTCCTAAAGACAGGATCCATGAACTTTCTAGCTTTTCTTTTTTCACCATCTTCAACTCTTCGACAATATCCTGATCTTCCACTTTAAATACGGGACTAGGAGTCAGCCAAAAAAGAAATGGAAAGATAATCTTCCAAAAAGATCGTTCCATATCCAGGATGTATTGTTCACTGTTAATGATTAAAATACGATATCGCATGTTTTTATCTAAATGGTTCACTTTACAATTCATTACATATCTCCTTATCACTTTATAAAATCTATTTTAAAAAGCTTGCCGCCCAATGGCTCACCTAAACTAAAGAAGCATATTTTTATATACTTCTTGATGTAAAGATAGTTTATTATTTTATTTCAACGGCCCTGCTACCGTACCTCTTTCAAATGTATTCCCATTTTCTTTCATCCAATTATCATAAATCTCTTGGAAACGTTCTTCTTCATCTTTGTATCCTTCCGATACTACTTTATCTATGTATTCCTCATTAAAGTAGAGTACATTATTCGGATCTAATCCTTGAGGGTAAATACATCCAGAATAGTCATACATTACACCCTTCTGTTCTTCGTTCTCTGACGGAAGTATTGGTGCACGGTTTAGGATCATTAACTTGCTTGTACCTTCTTTTAAATATACTATGGTTCCAATTGGTAACATAAAAAATTTCCTCTCTTTATTTATTAATTTCATATAATTCCTTCTAGCAACATCCTACAATTTTTCGGCAGATAATATAGATAAGCCATAAGTATTGTGCTTGTTACTAATCTTTGAATCTTACCGTTGTATTCCCTGGAGGTATAGTCATATAGGTAATCATAAATGATACAAATAAAAATACTACTCCTGGAACAAATATGAACATATCCCCAGTTTCAATAAATCCCATCAATGGGACAACTGTTAATGCCATAAAAAACAAGTAAGCGAAACATATATTAAAGAAAAACTTTAATGTTGGGGGCTTTATCCATATTTTTTTTCTTGGATAATGTGTATAATCAACTATTGCAGTTAAATTTTTTTCATGTCTCCTATTTACATATACAAAAACTGATAAAGCTATTATTAAAACAATAATAGTAATAATTAAATTAACCAATGATGTACTTGGTATGTTAAAAACATTTGCCAAAGGCCGTAATAAATTTGCTAGAAAAACTCCTCCTACAAGCCCTCCCAAGGCACCCGTTCCAGTACTTATTTTCTTTGGATGATTCTCTTGTGGTACTTCTAATTTCTCTATGATTTCGTGATTATCTATTTTGTATACAGGATTTGGTAACACCCAATGTAAGAAAGGAAAAATAATTTTCCAAATAGAATTTCCAAAGTCGAGAACATATTCTTCCCCATTTATTTCAAGAATTCTATATCTTAGATTTTTATATAACAATTGCACTTCACATTTCAAAATTATCTTACTCCTTAAAAATTCTCCGATCATCAATTTACTCTTACTTAGATATGTTATTCTTACTGACTAAACTGCCTCTTTATAATCTTTAAATCTCACAGTGGTATAACCTTTGTCAACAGTAACACGGTTGTCCATAAATAGAATGAAAAAGAAACCTGATAAGATGATTAATATAGCGATATTCCCCGTCTCAATATAAGTTCCAAACCTGGTACAATAATTCCTATTAGAAAAATATAAGCAGCAATAAACTTGAAAACGTGCTTAGTGGAGATTGGTTGAACCCTTAATTGATTACTTAGTAATCCTTCTAGTACAACTATATTATACAATCTCTTTTTACATCGCTGACTGATAGAAAAATATAGAAAAGTCATGAGGGTTAAAACAAGTATAAGAATTAACACGTTGACCAGTGTAAAAATCGGAATATTAAAATAATGTATTAAAGGTGCTAAAAGAATACCGAGTATCCCTCCTATTGAGAATAATCTTTAAATAGATTAAGTCTCTGTATTGATATGCTATTTAATAAAACACCTATAATTGCAAATAACATTAATGTGAATACTAACCAAATTATCCAACTAAATACTATAAACAAAACAGCTAATATTAATGATATAATTAATAGAATAGAAGTAATTATAATTTCTCTTTTTATTAACTTCATTCCTTTTTCGATAAGTTCTTTGATTTCTAAATCATTTATATATATTTCTACTAGATTTCCAGTATACTTATTATGTAAAGTTTTTCCTATGCTTATACCAACTCCTCCAGTTAAAATAACAATTAATAACTTTATTAATATAGGAAACTTTGTAAGATAAACTCCCGAAATTGCTCTTAAAAGACCTAAAGCCAATGCAAAAATAATCCAGTAGGTAACTTGATTATATTCTTTGTGAAATGCTCTATATACTTTATTTGAACTTCTATCTAAATAGATAGTATAACCCGAAGCCCCCTCTTTTCTTTCAGCGTATATCGGTATAAGTTTCTGTTCCATAAAATTCACCTCGAAGTTAATTATCCAAATACTGATCCTAGATTTCCAAAGAAGTCAGTTACAGCATCACCAACTTTTTTGGCAGTGTCTTTAACACTTCCAATTATCTTATCTTTATTATTGTACACACTGTCAAAAGCCATACTTCCAACTGTTCCGATAGTAAAGCCTATAACTCCTCCTATTATTGTACCACCAATTGGTAGAACGGAACCGATTGCCATACCTACTTTTGCTCCACCCACACCTATAGCAGTATGACTAACCGCTTTTATAGATGCATCGGCTACATTTTCACCATTAATTACCTGTATACCAAAATCTATAGCAGTACCAACAATTGAACTGCCATATTTAGCTCCAGTACGGACACTTTTAGTAGTTACTGATGGTGGTTCTGTTGTAGAAATGTCGTATTATCTCTTAACCACTTATTTATATTGGAAGCTATACTATTTGATAGTTCATCTATCAATTTTTTCTGCAATGGATTATTTAAAAATGCGGAAGATCCATAATTAGCCAATACATTTTCTATAGAATCAAATGTAGATTTATCCATTTCCCCATTTTCAAAATCTTTTTTAGCTTTATCATAAAATATTCTATCTTCTTCACTTATATCATCAATCTTTACTAAATTATCCACTAAGTCTGTTCGAATTTTCTCTTTTAAAGCTGTTAACCCCACATTATTGCCATTATTCTTATAATCAGTAAATCTTCCTTCACCTTCTACTGTGCCTGCATTTTCAATTGTCGTTGCTACTTGATTTAGCAAGTCTTCTATACTAGAAATCTCTCCTTGTCCTACACTAGTAATATCGGATATACTATTCATTGTCTTTCTTACTGTATCTTGTTGTCTATTTCTAGATCTTTTACGTAGTTACTCACAATAATAGTAGATTCACTTGTATCTACTCGTGATTGAAGCATTTCTAAATGCTTTTTTAGAGAATCATCTAAATCTGTAAATAAGTGCTCAAATGTTACTAAAATGGTTTTATGAAGATCATTAAAGTAATTCTTTACATTTGTTGCTAAAAAAACTGTAGATGTCTCTCCTAAACAAAAGAAGCATACTTTTATATGCTTCTTGATGTAAAGATAGTTAATTTTATTATTTCAACGGCCCTGAAACCGTTCCTTTTTTAAATGTATTTCCGTTTTCTTTCATCCAACTATCATAAATCTCTTGGAAACGTTCTTCTTCTTCATCTTTATAACCCTCAGATACTACTTTATCTATGTTTTCTTCATTAAAATAAAGTACATTATTTGGATCTAATCCTTGAGGATAAATACATCCAGAATAATCATACATTACACCCTTCTGTTCTTCGTTCTCTGTAGGTAGAATTGGTGCACGATTTAAAATCATCAACTTACTCGTACCTTCTTTTAAATATACTATGGATCTTATTGGTAACATAAAAAAATTCCTCTCTGTAATTTTGGTTTTTTTATTTAAGACTAAACTGCCTTCTCATAATCTTTAAATTTTACAGTGGTATGACCTTCTTCAACAGTAGGACGATTGGCAAGTAATAGAAGAAAGAAGAAACCTGAGGAAATCATTAAATAGCGATATTTCCCGTGTCTATATAAGTCCCAAAACCTAGTATAATAAATCCAATAAGAAAAGTATAAGCTGCTATAAATTTAAAAACATGCTTAGCGGAACTTGGTTGAATCCTTAATTGATTCCTTGGTAATCCTTCTAGTTCAACTACATTATACAATTTCTTTTTACGTTGATAACTTATAGAAAAATATAGAAAAGCCGTTAGACCTAAAACAAGTATAAGAAGTATGATGTTGATAAATGGAGAAATCGGAAAATTAAAATAATCCATTAAAGGTGTTAAAAGAATACCGATCGCATATCCAAAACCTCCTAATGATATTATCCAAGAACTTTCTTTTCTTTTTTAGCTGTCTTTAACTGTTCCACAATATCTTGATCTTCTACTTTAAATACAGGACTAGGTATCAGCCAAAAAAGAATTGGAAAGATAATCTTCCAAACGGATCGTTCCATATCCAGGATGTATTGTTCACCGTTAATGATTAAAATACGATATCGCATGTTTTTATCTAAATGTTGTATTTCGCAGTCCATAATTATTCTTCCTTTCCTACTTATCAAAAAAATATGTTTTACGATGTTGAAAATGGATTTAATAAGTTCCAACTATTATGCAAACCCTGGCCAATGTTATCTGCCCAATCTGTTACAGTCTCCCAGCCCTTATCAAATTGTTGCCCTGCCCAATTCAGGCCATCTTGAATTCCAAATGAATTATTTGCATATGCAAATTCAAATAGTATAATACCTACTACCGGAGCAGCCATAATGCCGGCTGCCGCCCATCCTACCGGGTTAGAGACAAAAAGACTAGCTATGGCTGTAGCGCCTACCCCAGCCATTATTGAAGACAAATTATGTGCATAAGCTTCTCCCACAGTTTTATCATTATTAAGCGTATCAGAAAACATACCATAACCAAAACCTATGGTACCAAAAGCAGGACCTGCTGCTTTTCCATATTCTGCAACCTTGCCAGCTTTGTCAATTAAAGAACTAGAAGTATTCTTTATAGCATCTGTACTTACTACATTCGTTAAGTAAGCTGCCAATTCATTCATGGTGTTACCCAGTTTATCAGCAAAAACCGCTAACGCACCAGGGTTGCTTCCCAGGCTACTCTTGGCAGGTTATTTACAACGTACTCTACAAAATTGGGATTGTCAGTTACAAATTACCTCACCTAAACAAAAGAAGCATACTTGTATATGCTTCTTGATGTGCAGATAGTTTATTTTCTTATTTCAAAGGGCCTAATACAGTTCCTTTTTCAAATCTATTCCCATTTTCTTTCATCCAACTATCATAAATCTCTTGGAAACGTTCTTCTTCTTCATCTCTATATCCCTCAGTAACTACTTTATCTATATTTTCCTCATTAAAGTACAGTACATTATTCGGATCTAACCCTTGGGGGTAAATACATCCCGTATAGTCATACATTATTCCTTCTTGTTCTTTGCCCTCCGCTGGAAGAATTGGTGCTCTGTTTAGAATCATTAACTTACTTGTACCTTCTTTTAAATATACGATTGATCCAATTGGTAACATAAAAAATTTCCTCTCTTTAATTATTAATTCCATAGTATTCTGCTAGTTCAGACAAAATCCTACAATTTTTTGGCATATATATGATAGATAAAATAGATAAGCCATAATATTGTGCGTGTAACTAATCTCTGAATCTTACCGTTGTATTACCAACAAGTATAGTAAAATAGTTAATCATAAAGGTTACAAACAAAAAAAATATCGAACCAAAAAAAATGATTATATTCCCTGTTTCAATAAATCCCATTAATGGGACAACTGTTAATGCCATAAAAAACAAATAAAAGAAACATAAGCTAGAGAAAAACTTTAATGATGGCGGCCTTATCCATAATTTTTTTCTAGGGTAATGCTTATAATCAACTATTGCAGTTAAATTATTTTTACTTCTAGTATTTATATATATAAATACTGATAAAGCTATAATTACAACCAAGATAGTAATAATAAAATTAATCAATGATGTACTTGGTATATGAAACATATTTGCCAGTGGTCGAATTAAACTAGCTAGAAAAACTCCAATGAGTCCTCCCAAGGCACCCGTTCCTGCACTTATTGTCTTTGGTTGTTCCCGTTCTGGTACTTTTAATCTCTTTACAATTTCATGATTATCTAATTTGTAAACGGGATTAGGTAATACCCAATGTAAGAAAGGAAAGATAATTTTCCAAACTGAATTTCCCATATCTAGAATATATTCTTCTTCATCTATTTCAAGAATTCTATACCTTAAATTTTTAAAAACAAATTGTACATTACAATTCATGTAATATCTTCACTCCTTTTCTATACACGAAAAACTAACTAAACGGATTAATGCTATCAAGTCCACTACTAAAAGCATCACCAATTTTATTTACTTGATCTCCTACCCAGCCTATGCCTTTATCCACTTGTTCGTCTACCCAGTTATAACCATTACTTAACTGTTCTCCAGCCCAATCCAATTTTTGACCGGCCCAATCTGCTCCTTCTTGTATATTTAAGAAATTATTATCATACGCCCAATTAGCTAATGTTGTTGCAATGGTTCCTCCGACAACAGTACCAGCTAATGCCCAACCTATTGGATTAGAAATTAACCCCATTGCTCCTAAACTTTTAAACCCTACTGTAATTCCAACACCAGTAAGAAAACCAAAACCGCTAGAATAAGTATTTTTTGCAATTGCCTCTCCTGCAGTTTTATCAGTTTGTGTGAGATCACTGTACGTACCAATTACAATACTAACACCTAGTAACGATCTACTTACCGCTTTTCCTACCTTCAACATTTTGTCACCTTGATTTTTTAAAAACATTGAAGTAGAAGATGGTTTGTTAGCATTCATATGCTTTACTAGTTCAGATCTAGTTAAACTATTATCTCCCGCATCATTTATACTTTGACTTAGAAAACCAGCGATTCCATTAAAGTTAAAATTTTCCTCAAAAACATCAAAATTATCAATCACATACTTTATAAAATTCTCCGATACTTCTTCGTCCAAATTCTCTTCATTTTGAAGCTTTTTCAGTTCATTTATATAGCCATAGTATTCGGATTCTTCAATTTCACCATTTTGTAAATCCATATATGCTTTATTCAATATCTCTTGCGAAGACTCATCCATATCCTTCAATGCAGTATCCTTAGCTTTTCTAGCTTCATCAAGCATAACTTCTCTTTTTTCAGCATTATAATCCTTTAAATAGGATAACCCTAAAGTGGTTGAAGTTCCGATATAATCAGTAAATCTGCCTTTACCTTCTACCGTGCCTGCATTTTCAATTGTCGTTGCTACTTGATTAAGCAAATCTTCTATACTAGAAATCTCTTCTTGTCCTACACTAGTAAACGAATTTAGTTCTTGTTCTAGATTTGTAATAATCTTTATTACATCATCTTTATCGGCTTCTGGTGGGTAATAATTCGGATGAATGGCACTAGTAATATCAGATACACTATTCATTGTTTCTCTTACTTTATCTTGTTCTAGACTCAACTTTTCCCAATCTTCCTTGATGTCTAGTTCTAGATCTTTTACGTAGTCACTAACAATAATAGCAGATTCACTTGTATCTACTCGTGATTGAAACATTTCCAAATGCTTTTTTAGGGAATCATCTAAATCTGTAAATAAGTGCTCAAATGTTACTAAAATGGTTTTATGAAGATCATTAAAGTAATTCTTTGCATTTGTTGCTGTTTTTCCAGAAAATGATTCCAATGAATTTAATCTATCAATACTTTCACTAATACTATTAAGACTTGTTTTAATATCCGCTGTAGAAGAATTAACATCCTCTGATAATTCTATCACTTCGGATATGTCAACCTTATGTCCCATCTATATCCTCCTTTGCTAGAGTAATTTTTGTGGTCCATCTAATACATTCGTACTTGCTTGTGCCAAGCCTTCATCATTCTCTCTGATGTTCTCTCCAGTATGGGCTAATGTATTGATATCTGATTCTAAAAGGCTTTTATATCGT
The DNA here is from genome assembly GCF_000011245.1 of Oceanobacillus iheyensis HTE831. Taxonomy (NCBI): domain Bacteria; kingdom Bacillati; phylum Bacillota; class Bacilli; order Caryophanales; family Bacillaceae; genus Oceanobacillus; species Oceanobacillus iheyensis. Next base: position 1,368,296 of record NC_004193.1, on the reverse strand, counting down.
TGCAACAAATCTACTGCTCTTATTACATTTTCTAGGTCTTTTGTAAATGGTTGAATATTTGTTTTATCAAATGTTCGGTTCTTTTGAATACTACTCACTAGATTCGAAGAGGAGGTCCTTAACGCATCTACACTTGATTGAAATTCACTTAGATTAATACCTATCTCCACGACCATTTAAATCACTCCTTTTCCAATTGACTTATTTGCCATTCCAGATTACCGAGTGAGGTTTCTAAGTTATTTAATCCTGTTGTTAGGGACGTTTTTTCTAACTCATAACGTTGTATATCCTCATCCATATTTATCTTTACTTCTTCTGATTTAGTTACAAAATGCCTCGTACTATCTTTGTAGTTGCTGTAGGCTTCATTATAGTTATTTTCTTCTTTTCCATTCCAATTTGAATTATTGACTAAGATTCCTTGAATGGAATTATTTAGGTTGTAAAGATTGGAATTCGTTGCATCCATTTGACTAGAAGCTATTCTTAATCGAGTTATCTTATCTTCTAATGCAGAGATATTATTTTTCGTATCTGCCATCGCACTCAAAACGGTTCGTTTCTGACCATATAACTGACTCAGAGATGTCATTAACTATATTCCCCTCCCTACTCCGGTATTTTCACTTTCACATGTTGGTGATCCAATGCCACATAACATTCATATTTATTCGGGTATTTCTCTTGTCGTATAAATGGTTGTTTAAACATATCTTGATCTCCAAGACGCATGCTGAGTAAACCAATCATTGCTTGGCCACGGAAGTATTTTGGTACTTGTTCATAACTCATGCCTAGATAGCTGTATTCACTGCATATAATGAAATGAATGCCGACTTTACTTCCTTTATCAATCATGGTTGAAGCATCGTCTGCAGATAGACCTGTTCGTTCAACAAAATCTTGTAGATTTGCAATTTGCACTAGCCATTTTTGTTCATTAGCTGTACCCTCTTTTGAACGTTTTTCAATTTCATTAATAAGTTCAGCTTTCATTGTTCGTAAGCCATCTGTTTCAGACATGTACGTATTCATATTGCTGCCGATGTCTTTGAATTTTTGTTCCACCGTATCGATTAGTATCGTTTGATACGAATTGTCCATCATTGCTACATTTTTGGCGACGGATTGGATCATTCGATCTAATCCATCCTTTCGATCACTCATTACGGTTAGATTTTCATATTGTGCTGGATTAAAACCTACTGGCATAACTTCTTCAAAATCCAATCCTAGTGGAACTTTTTGTTCATCTACTAGTTTCTTCGTACGACGTTGGTTCTTGAATTGCTCAAAGTCTACAACACCTTCAGGCATCATCGGAATTGACTCAGGGTATTCTCCATCCCACGCTTCTTCCATGGCTTTCGCAGTTGCTTGTAGCTTATCAATGATTTCAAGAGCTTCTTCCCCATTTTCAGGGAGCATTGTCTGGAATAACGCTGGTTCTTCAAGTTTTACAAGTCCTCGACCAGCAATTTCCTCGAGTTCAATGTCTGTTCGACCAACAATCGATCTAGCTTCAGTTGTTTCAATTAAGAACAGTGCAATTTGAGTTTTTATATTTGATAGTAATGGCATGCGCATTGCACTTTGTCGTCCAGCACTAATAATAAGATGAATACCAATACTTGCACCTTCTCTAGCAATCTGAGTAATAATTCTCTCAAAATCATCTACAAATTCCGCGTCTCGTACAGATTCATAGTTATCGATAACTAGACTTATATTGGGTACTGTTTCTCCACTCGCCTTTTCAAACATTTCAATATTTGCTACTCCATACTTACTAAGCTGTTGTTTTCGTTGTTTTACGATTGAGGAAATCATACGAACGAGCTTTCCAATTTTCTCTTCCTCATCAATTAAGAATGTATCTGCTACATGAGGAAGGTTTTTCAATGGAAGTAGTCCATTCGTTCCGAAATCTAGTAAATACACATGGAAATGTTCTGGATTATGCTGTCGTGCTAAGTCCATTACTACTGTTTGTAAGAACGTAGATTTTCCATAACCAGGGCTCGAGAATACAGCTAAGTGCCCATCTTTCGATAAGTTTAATGTTAATGGTGATTGTTTTTGTAATTCTGGCTGGTCAAGCAGCCCAATCATTGGTTGTAAAGGCTTCTTTGGTTCCTTCCATGCTTCTTCAAACGCAACTGCATGTAGCTCTGGTCCGAAAATTTTCTCAGGCAATGGCGGCAACCATGGTTTTGCTAAAGGTTCCATTTCCTGCTTCTCGGTATAATCTGCAATATGATCAATAACTGCATCTAATTCTGTAGGTATTTTTTCTACTTCTTCCTTATGCTCCAAACCGCTTAGGTCCTCTGTTAAAATATCATATTGACCGAGCTCGTTGATGGCATAGATTGTCATATCAACATAATCTTGTTCACTTTTATCTGGGATATAGTCAGCTCCACTCCATGCACTCTGGAATAATTCATAGATCTCATTGTTACCGACTTGCAAGTAAGCTCGACCTGGTAAGGTAATTTCAGCAGCATCCGGTGTTTTTAGAATTTCATTTGAATCTCCAGCATTTTGTACTTTTAAAGCAAGCTTAAATTTCGAGTTAGACCAGATTTGATCGTCCACCACTCCACTTGGTTTTTGTGTCGCGAGAATCAAGTGAATTCCTAAGGAACGACCAATACGTGCTGTAGAAACTAATTCTTTCATAAAATCTGGTTGTTCCGATTTCAATTCCGCAAATTCATCAGAAATTAAGAATAAATGCGGCATTGGTTCAGTAACTTTCCCTTGTTTAAATAATTTCTGGTATTGATTGATATGATTTACTTCATGCTCTCCAAATAATCGTTGTCGCTTCTGTAATTCTGCTTTAATCGATGCAAGTGCACGCATTGATTGTGCTTTATCCAAGTTCGTAATGGTTCCCATGAGATGTGGTAGTTTAGCAAATAGGTTCGCCATTCCCCCACCTTTATAGTCAATAAGTAGAAATGCAACTTCATAAGGGTGAAAGTTAACTGCAAGCGATAAAATATACGATTGAATGATTTCTGATTTACCAGAACCTGTCGTACCTGCGACCAATCCGTGTGGTCCATGGGCTTTTTCATGTAAGTTAAGTTGGACAAGGTCTTCTTTCCCTCTTAACCCTAATGGAACAGCTAAACTTTTATACGTCTCGTTTTGACTCCAACGAGTTTGAATATTTAATTCTTCTACTTTTTCCACATTATATAGTTCTAAAAATGTCACTTGCTCCGGAATCGAGTTTTTCAGATTTTGCAAATGATTAATTGGAGCTAAAGCACGTGATACAACCTCTTTATTAAAGTGTTTTGGAAAATGATCTGGTTTAAAGCTTTTATTGACAAGTTCGGTTTCTTCCAAAATGATTTTTCCTTCATTTGCATCACGAATATCAATTACTGTCTTCACATGTTCTGGTAAAGCGCGCATTACATCTTGAACAAATACAATTGACACACCCAATTCACTAGGATCTTCATTAAAGAATTCCATAATCGTATGATCCAGAATTAATTTTTCATCGGTGACGAGCACAACATAATGCGGTGAGAAAAACAATTTCTCATTTGTATTACTTTTCTCTTCAACAAGCTGTTTTCTTTCTTTTAATACTTGATACATGGAATGAAGTACTTGGTCACGAGAACGTTCATGATATACAAATCCTCGTACGTTGATATCTCTTACACTCGCATGTGGCATCCAACGCATCCAATCCCATTCTTTCTTTTCTTCTTCCGGGAATATCGTAATAAACTGTAAATCATGATAACTATGAAATAATGATAATTGCATCACAATCAATTGTAATTGTTCTAACACTAATTTACGTTGACCGATATAGCCCACAGGACCTTTCGCTAAGGATGTGACAACGGGAACATCTCGCAACTCATTAAATTGTCCTAACAAGTCTCTAGCAGCATCGACAAGTTCATCTTCCTCTTGAGTGAATTCTTCTTCGTTAAATTCGATCTCAAAACTTGAATCCACACGCCCTAGTCCTGTTCGGAAATTAAGAAAATCATGATGATACATTGTTTTTTCATAGATTCTTGCTTCAATATTCGTTACCATCTCCCTAATTTTCTCTACATCAGGATAATGATAGTGCAATGCGTGGCGTTGTTCCTCACTTGCCTCAAATAATTCTTTTGTTTTTCGTTGCAAATACTTTTTATACGTTTCTTCTCGGTGCTTCATATCCGCTTTATACTTTTTCACACTTTTCACATAAGAGGTTATAGAAAAGATAATAGTAACCACCGTCACTGCCAACATAGCAATAATAAATATTCCTCGTGGTTGCACCAATGAAATAATTACTAACGCAGCTATCATAACTAAAGGAGGTACTATGGTACGTGCTAATTGTTCACTTGGTTTAGATGGTTTATTAGCTGGTTTGGCAATGGTTCGTTTATCGTCCGGCTCTCTATAAATGATTCTCGGGGAACGATGATAATCAGGATAATCATCCTCATAAGGGTTGTATAAATCGATTAATTCGGTTAATCGTGTCTTCATTTCTCTATTAGACCTTAATTCTAAATGCTCAGGATGGACCGTAATAGATACACCCTCTATGAACAATTGATCACCAACATGAAGTACTCTATCCTCATTAATGTAACCGTAGTTATAGAATACATCTCCATCTTGTATATCTAAATAAAAGGTAGAATGGTCCTTACCTCTTACCAATACAATATCTGCATTCCAACTCGATATAGACACATCATTATATTCTTGAGATCCAAAAGTAATAGAGTGGTATCCAGCTATGTCATAATAGATTGTTTGTTCTTCATCCTGTACATAAAAATGAATTGTTTTATCCTTAAGGTCCACTCGTTCCATCTTATTAATTTCGGTATCCAGATAAATTAATTTACTGCCATCCCATTCTAATGTGATCTCCTCATCCATCTCAGGTATTGTTACTTGATTTGACCAGGAATTACCGATCGTAATTAGTCGATTTGTACTATCCGGTAAATGGCATTTATGCAATTGATCTTGAAATGCTACAAATAAAATATGTCCTGCCATCTTTTTGTTCTCCCTTTCTATTCAAGCTCTATCTCTCAAACGAAATTATTCTTCGTCCTCATTGTTATTACTCTCTTCTTCATTAGAATCACTGTTCGCTTCGGCGTTGTCATCTGTATTATTATTTGTAGATTCATCTTCACTACTTGTACCAAGATCGGAATTTCCTGTTCCTTCTCCAGAAGCAGGTTCATTTTGCTCTTCTTCATTAAAAGGATCTAGTTCATATTCTTCTAAATAACGATCTAGTTCATCTTGTAATTGATTTAGTTCTTCATCTCGTTCCGTTCCACTTAAATCTGGATTATTTCTCACTTGATCACGATTCTGAATTAGTCCATGAATAATCAGCTGTGGATCATCGATATATTTTGCTTTTTCTAATGATTCTTCAAAGTTTCCTCTACCGTTATAAATCCAGTACAATAAATAATCCTGGTTACTATTTAAAGAAACATTATTTAATATAGAATTTTTTTGCTCATCTGGTAAGCTCTCTACTTGGATATAGGAATAAGCCAACATATATTTAGTTTGACTAGGGAAGTTTTCAGGATTCTCATCAGAAAGTGTAGTAATAACTCCATTGTAATTATCCCCTAAGAATTCCCCATAAGCGTCTAATTGTTTATCTTGGAATGGATGATTGATTAAGGCGTAATAAATAAGTGGAGCCGCTAACAGAACCGATACAATAATCATAATAATCGATAACTGTTTATATAAACGAAATCGCTTTGTTGGAACAAAACTCATCGTTTTTTCTGTTTTTTCTTGTTCAATTTCATAGCTTTCTATTAAAAATTCCTTTAAAGCTTCCATACTGGTCAGTTGTTGAACTTTCTTTTCAAATTCAGTTTCATTCGCTTTCTCTAAGGAACCATAATAAAGCTGTTCGAAGTTATATTTTTTGGAGAATAAAGCGATGATAAAGCATTTATATTGCTTTAGGAATGCTTCTTCTTGCATATCAAATGGTGGTACAACATCCCTTATACCTCGATGAATAATAGACGGTAAGTAATTATCATCAAACACCACATTGTCGGGATGGATGAAAAAAGTAATTCTTGAGGTCAAGAATCGATCTAGCTTACCTAAATTACATAAAATTCGCAATTTCTCATTATGATTTAACTTTTGAATCTTTGTCCAAGATTTTCTCTTAGGGTGAAGCTTGTAATCAAAATGAATGGTATCTTCTTCTTCCTTAATTTCTAATGGAACAAGAAATTCCGAAGGCTGGAGCATTAAGTCCAATTGACGTAAATTTTTCATTCTTGTTTGAGAAATTGGCAATGATGTGCGAACCGTATTTTTATCTTGTTTGAAAGTATATGTAAAATTATCTATCTCTATCGTTTTCTCGTCCATTTTATTAACTCCTTCACAAATAATGCATAGATTATTAGATTTATAAAACTACTAAAATGTCTCCATCAGCAACAGGATGGTCATCAATAAAATCATCATCAGCAAGAACAATATTTTTCGTAACAATTTTTATAGATGACTTTGTATTCGTTCTTTCAATATTTAACGTTTCCATCACGTTTAACAATAATTGTTTTACTGTTAATTGTGTTGGAATACGTAAATCATATACATATCCTCCAGATGCTTTTTGACGAAAATCCATCGTTATATTTATATGTGTTGTTTTCGGCATATTTCGACTCTCCTAATCTAATAATCTTTGCATTAAGACATACAAACCTCCACATAAAGCTACCGCAATACCAGCAAACGTCATCAAAATGATATTACTTGAACTAGAACTAGTTGATTCCTCTTCTGCATTACCGCTACTTGCAGCAACAGATTCATAATCGGATTGAAATAAGGAGTCTTTCACCTCTTGAATCGCTACATTTCCTTCCACATCTTCTGAAAATAAATTTTGCTCAATATCTTCGATTTTATCTTCTTCTGCATTTACTTTTTCATTAATTTCTTCAGAAGTTTCCGTTGTGAAAAGACTAGGGAATAGTCTTTCAAGCTCTGTTTCTCGCAATTCATTTTTCTCATCTTTGTCTTTAATTATTCGATCAATCTGCATTTGCATACTTCCATCTTTTTCAGAACCAGTGTCTGCCGATACTCCAATTGGAAGGAGTATCAGCAGAATCATGGAACTTGCAAATGCCAAATTAACCAGCTTCAGCTTGGTTTTCATCGGTCATTTCTTCCTCTCTATCAGGTCGGTTGATAACCAATAGGTTTCCGAGTGCACCAATCAGCAATAACATTAGCACGATGAATATCGCTCCACCATAGTTAACAGTTCCTTCCACAATTCGAAGGAGGAATGTCTCCATATATTGTAGAGGAGACAACTTCTCTAATAATGGGAATGGTGCTGTACCTGAACCTAAAGCATCTGTAAAGAACAGGTACAAACTAAATACAGCTAACAATAAGAACATTCCTATCATTTTAATCTGCCTTAGTAAATACGTTGCTACAAGTAACATCCCTGTAACCAACATAGCCATAATAACGGTTAACTGCAGCATATTGAAATCACTAATTGGTAGATAGTAACTTGAAACAATACCAATGACAATACCTTCCAGTAAACCTATCCCTACCGTGATTACCGTAATAGGCATATTCGTACCCATCAGAGATGCTTCCGATGCAAATTGATCTTGATTTACTTTCTTTTGATTAATCGTTGAGATTACATAAGCTGTAAATAATACAACAATGAAACTAATTAACACTAAGAAATAAGGTGTAAATGTATTATTTTGTGTTGTAATTGTTCCTTGATTACTAGTTTCTACAGGATTGGATAAGAAATCGTATAAATTTTCATTTTGTCGATCCCCAACACGACTATTTGCTAAAACACCTGTAAAATTCTCAATAAACGTTTCATCATTTTCTAGTTTATTTGTCATCTCGACAGCGAGATTTTCAGCATTACTTACTAAATTCGTACCGCTTTGTTCAATATCTGTAGCTTGATTATCGATATCTTCAAAAGTCTCGTAAACATTTTCAGCAGTATTTAAGTTATTCGAAGCTTGATCTGCTAAGTTCTGACTAGAAGATAATATTGGCTGGAAGTCATTACCTAAAGTCATTACAGCATCCTGTTCACCTTCTGCACTCGCTTGAATATCCTGCTGCTGTTCTAGTAAGGTCATAGCTTCTTCACGCCAAGATTGTACCCCTTCAATTGTATCTGTAAGATTTGTATTGAGAACTGCTGCCCTTTCCCTTGCTTTAGCAACTTCTTCAGACAACTTAGCAGCATCACGGATTGCTTGTTGAACACCGGCTTGATAATTATCTACCTGCGTTTTGAAGTTTGTTGCAGGCGTACGTAGTTCTTCGGATACTCCTAACAAAATCTGATCTGTAATATATTCACTTAATAGCTCTTTTATTTCTTTCTCATTATATAAATAGTAAAGTGAATCTTTATCTTGTCGAGCTATCTCAATTAAAGAACCATCTTTACTAGCTATTTCATGAATTTCATGTCCAAAATAACTTTCGAATAAAGGTTGTAGTTTTAAATAACTATCGATGGAATTACTCACCGTGTTTATCAATGTAGATGTTGTATTATCAAAATCCGGAACTGTAGTCATTATTTTATGTGATATAGTATTGTTCTTAATAATCAATTTCTCTGGTTCTTCTGGTTCTTCTGGTTCTACAGGAACTTCTGGCTCTGGATCTTCCTCTTTTTCTTTTTCTTCCGATTCATCAGGTTTTTCTTTTGGATTAGTTGGTTTCTCTGGTTCTGGGTTTGTTGATTCATTGGATTCCCCAGTTTGATCATTTTCAATAGCGTTATCATCGTTATTAGCTGAACCATTCTCATTCTCATCAGACTCTTCTTTGTCAGTGAGATCGGAATTTGCGTCTTCCTCTGATTCATCTTCATTCTTTGCATTAATAACTTTAGTTGAAGCAACTAATTTCACATCTGACTGAAGATAAGCAACATTTTCTGGTTTATCTACGTCATCTAAATCTTCTTGTTTTAATTTCCAAGACCACTCAAGTGGTTTGTAAAAATCAAATATCCCTTCATCTGGGTCGGTATTAACTCTTACATTTACTGTGAAGGATCCGGCTCTATTTGCGGGTAATTGTACCTTCCCATTTTCGTCAATATAATCTGTATAGTTTCCTTCCTCTTCACCAGGTAGTTGAATCCCTAGATATTGAAGGTTAAATCCATCTGGAATATGAAGTGTAAATATCTGACCTTCTTTTTCGTTTTTTGGTAGTTCTACTGTATCCGACAATGTAATACCGTTCTTAACTTGTGTCCGTAAACTCTCAATTTGGTCTTTTAAGAACTCTCCACGTTCATCACTAATCGGTGCTTTTTCAAATTCAGTTCTATATTGTTCTGTCACTCGAATAACATCTTTTATATCTTGTTCAATGTCTTCAGGTAAACCTACATTTGAAAAATCTCCTTCATCTAAAGAAGGTAAATCACTTATCGCATTATTTATATCTTCTAATGCTACTTTATTTGGATTTTCAAATAGCGTATTAATATTAATACCTTCATCAATGGATTCATCCAACAATTCTTCAATTTTCGTTTTGATATTTTCCTCAAATTGTTGATTACTATCTGTAAGGTAATTATTCACATCATCTTGTAAAACAGATACTTGTTCAGATGAACGTTTTAAATAGTTCTGAAGTTTTAATGTAGCCGTAGCTATATTATCGTTTGCAGAATTGTTTTGAACACGAATTACAGATGCTACTGGTTCCTGTCCACTGTTTCCGTTATCCTGGCCTACAGCTAACTGCTCATTAATTTGATCATTTGCCGCTTGTAAATTCGATAATTTCTCATTGACTTCATCAGCTTTCATACCCTGATTAAACTGATTAAACATGTCGTTAAATGCAAGTAATTGAGATAGGTTATTTTCTTTTAATTCAGCGACTTCTTCAATACTTGATACAAACGATTCACCTTGCTCCGCTTCTTCCAATAATTGATCTTCATAAGATTCTATTAGTTCTTCAAAGCTACTAAAGCTATTGGTAGAATGTTCTGTTTGATCTTTTATTGTATTGAATTGATCTGTATATCCTGATAACGGCTGGTTAACATTATTGTTAAAAGTACTTGTATGTAGGGCTTGTCTATTAACCATTTCACTTACATTATCTTGGGCATCTTGAAGATTTCCGATAACACTTGCAAAATATACATCAATAATTCTTCGGTTAAAGTCATTTAATATATTACTCGCAGTTTTTTCTGCTTCTTCTTTAATTCTTGCATTCTCTGATGCGTTAATTTTATATTGTAGAACAACTGGTTCTGGAGATTCAGCATTGATGTTTAATGATTTCTCGGAGAAATCATTGGGAATGACAACCATCATATCATATGTATTATTTTCTAACCCGCTCTCTGCCACTCCACGGCTGACCACAAACCATTCATGGTTATTATTGCGATCAATCGATTGGGTGAATGCATCTCCAAAGGCTAAGTCTGTTCCATTAAAAGTTGATCCTTGATCCTCATTAACTATTGCAATAGCCATGGTTTGTGTACGGTTTGGGTTTTCTGTTTCCGTTTCTTGATGTAATGCTAAATATGACAAACCTGATGCTAATGCAACAATAAGAACCAGAAATAAGATCCACCTTTTGTCCATTTTTTTCATCATTTCTCACTCCTGGTGATTAAAACTATTAATCTATTTATAGTACATTTCAAGCACGTCAAAAGAATCAATATAAAAGTGTAAGAAAAGGCTACTAATCTCCTACAAAAGCAGCCATAAATAGTCCTAGTCATTAGACGAGCTACATAACCATTGTCATGCAGCTCACCCAAAAACCTTCACTTAATCTACTAACTTATCTTAAACCAAAGTTTTGAGACAATTGCTCATCTTGTTGTGCAACCGCTTCAGCAGTTTTAACTAGTTGATTCTCAATGTCTAACATAAGTTGTGAGAAGTCTTGAACTTTTGGCTTAAGTTCTTGGAATTGCATATCAAACTTCTCAAAAGCACGACCTTCCCATTCTCCGCGTAACTCATCTTGTAAACCTTGTAAATCTCTAAGTACTTGGTCAATTGTTTGAGAGCTTTGACCGTACCTTTTTGCCTTAGCTTGTAATTGCTCTGGACTCATACGAATTTGTCCTGCCATTTTGCTCATCTCCTCAAAAAATATTTTTTTGCGAAGGTTCTCGCAGTTGTAGATATGTTCATGTTACCTTCTCAAGTAAATCCTAAAGAAACGCGATTTTAATGTCAACGAACTATCTAAAGTTTTCCAAAAATTGAGTGATAAGTCCCAAATAATCATGGAGAATTATTTAAAATTTAAAGTATACCGGTAAAAAAGACACCCCTTTTCTTATCCTTCTAAGGAACTATTTTCATACAATGGAAATTTATTACTTGGTGAATATTTACCCACACCAAAAATAAATGAAACCTATATTTTCAAAAAAATTACTCAATTTTCTTTCCAACCTCAAGAATTATTGACATTTCTATATAAATACGTTAAATTACAAAAGGCGAACGTTTTTTAAATGAACTATTAAAATTATCCGTATTTAGGAGTGGATATAATGGAAAATGTATTCGATTATGAAGATATTCAGCTAATACCCGCAAAATGTGTGGTAAACAGTAGATCAGAATGTGATACGTCAGTTACTCTTGGAAATAGAACTTTTAAGTTACCTGTAGTACCTGCTAATATGCAAACAATTATTGATGAAAAGATTGCTAAATATTTAGCAGAGAAAAACTACTTTTATATAATGCATCGTTTTGAACCTGAAAAAAGAATCGATTTTATTCAAGACATGCAAGAATATAATTTATTCACCTCTATTAGTGTAGGTGTTAAAGAAGAAGAATACACATTTATTGAAGATTTAGCAGCTAAACAATTGATTCCAGATTATATTACAATCGATATCGCCCATGGCCATTCAGATGCTGTAATAAAAATGATCAAACATATCAAAAACAACCTACCTAGTTCTTTTGTTATCGCTGGAAATGTAGGGACACCAGAAGCTGTTCGTGAATTAGAAAATGCAGGTGCCGATGCTACAAAAGTTGGGATTGGTCCTGGTAAAGTTTGTATTACAAAAATCAAAACTGGTTTTGGAACTGGTGGATGGCAGTTAGCTGCATTACGTTGGTGTGCAAAAGCTGCTAGTAAACCTATTATTGCAGATGGTGGGATTCGTACTCATGGAGACATTGCAAAATCAATTCGTTTTGGAGCATCCATGGTAATGATAGGCTCACTGTTTGCTGGTCATGAGGAATCGCCTGGAGAAACAATCGAACAAGATGGTAAAAAAATTAAAGAATACTTTGGTTCGGCATCCGAATTTCAAAAAGGTGAAAAGAAGAATGTAGAAGGTAAGAAAATGTATGTAGAGCATAAAGGCCCTCTTCAAGATACATTAACTGAAATGGAACAAGACCTTCAATCTTCCATCTCTTATGCTGGTGGAAAACAACTTGATGCGATACGCAATGTAGATTACGTAGTTGTTAAGAATTCAATCTTTAATGGAGATAAAGTATTTTAATGATTACAGAACAGAACAAATAAAAATCGCAGTCATCAACCAATGATGACTGCGATTTTTATTATTCATGCACTTAAAACCTTCCTGAACGAAAGATAGAATAAAGTAGCCATAGGAACATACCTATCGCAACGACAAAACCAATTTCAATTACTGGCAAGCTCCACAAATAAGAAGATTCTCCTGCTAGAGCAGATCCAATAATTAATCCTACCATAATAATACTGAATGCAAGCAATACAATACTAAATGAAAGGCGATTACTGATTCGATCGAGTTTTTTCAAAAAAGCTTCTACTCGAGAAACAGATATTTCTAAAGGTAATTTTCCTCTTCGAATAACCTTGTATAAATGATTAATATGATCAGGAAAGTCCAATATTAAATCTTTGTAATCTTCCGCTTGTTGGTATACTTCATCAGCAACTTTTTTGGGCTGATATTTTTCTCTTAATAATCTTTTCCCGAAAGGCTCTGCAATTTTTACAATGCTAATATCAGGATCTAATCTTTCTACAGTACCTTCAAGCGTTAATAATGATTTTCCGACTAAAGATAAGTCAGTTGGAATTCTTATTCCATGAGTGGTTGCTACTCGGAATAAATCATTAATTGCTTCTCCAATACTCACTTGGCTGAATGGAATATCATAGTACTTGTCTCTCAAATCATCAATATCTGCATACATATAGTCCGCATCAACACCCTCTGATACGATTCCCATTCTATAAATTGCTTTAATTATTGATTTTGTATTTTGTCTCATGATAGCTACGATGAGCGAGGATAAATGGTCTTTCATTGTAGCGGTTAATCTCCCAACCATACCAAAGTCCATAAAAAGAATTTTATGATTAGGTAAGACCATTACATTACCGGGATGCGGATCTGCATGAAAAAAACCATCTATTAAGATTTGCTGAAATTGTTTTTGAATTAATTTTTCTGCAATTAATTTTGGATTATACCCTTCACGAACAAGCTTCGTATTCTCATCTAATTTAATCCCTTTTATATACTCCATCGTTAGAACTTTTTCTGTTGTAAGATCCCAATAAACATTTGGCACGACTACATCATCATGTTTTTTAAATTGTTGTGCAATCCGATGTGCATTTCTTCCTTCTAACGTATAGTCTAATTCAGCAGTTAATGAATTGGAAAATTCTTTTATAATAGCGCATAACTGATACTTTTTTGCCCAATCAAGCCTTGACTCGGCTAGCTTTGCTATATTCATTAATATTTCTAAATCAGTATGTACTTTTTCTTCTAAATTTGGTCGTTGTATTTTTACAGCTACTTCTTGTCCTGTCCGAAGAACTCCATAATGAACTTGACCGATAGAAGCTGCTGCAATTGGATCTTCATCAAAGGATTCGAAAACAACATCTATAGGTTCTTGTAATTCCTTGTCTATTATTTCTTTTACATCAGAAAAAGAAAACGGTGCAACTTGATCCTGTAGTTTTTCTAATTCTTCAATAATATCTTTTGGTATTAAATCCTGTCTTGTACTTGCTATTTGTCCAAGTTTGATAAATGTAGGTCCTAATTCCTCTAAAAATAACCGAATTCTTTCACCAGTTGTTTTATTATGTACTTCTCTATCTCCTTGCTCAAACAATCGCTTTGGTAGGGAGGAAATTTTATGCAATCCTAACTCTTTTACAATATATCCGAACCCATTTCTAGAAAAGGCGACAACAATTTCTCTATATCTTTGCATATGACGTATTCTTCTTTTAAAAATAGCAAACCCTCCCTAGCTAACAATTTATTCATTCTTATTCTATACCCCATTATTACTATTTCATAACAAATCTTTCCTCTATTATATATATTATTTAATAAAAATACCTTCATCTTGTTCTATTTCCTGTAAGAATTAAGTATTTTTATATATTTTACGTCAATAAATTATACTCTATGTTAGTATTTCAACGGCATCCCTTATATAATAAAAACAGGAGGTGTTAAAATTTGGATACTAAAATTGGGCAGATTATAAAGCACTATCGATTAAAAGCTAATATGACCCAAGCAGACCTTGCAGATGGACTGATTTCCGTTTCATATTTGTCTAAGATCGAAAACGGCAATCAAATACCTCCTGGGGACATAGCTGAACTCCTTAGCCAACGGTTAGATATACCAGTGGAATTAATGCACCAAAGTAAGGATAAATACGATAAGTTAGTTGAAAAATGGATTGGTTATTTACTTGAAGAAGACGTAGATAGTGCAGTTAATATATACGAAAATAGTATTAAACAAATACTTGAAATCACTAATTCTACAATTGATATTCCCATTGAATTACACAAATTCAGGTACTTCTTGTTATTACACGACCTGAATCAAGCAATGCAACAACATCAGCATCTAAACATGCAATCCAAAAAATTTAATAAAATGGAATTATACTATTGGTATAAATACTCAGGAATTTTTTGGAATGCACAAGAATATCACCGTCGTGCTTTACAATTATTTTTAAAAGCAGAAAAGCATATAGATGAATTCGTCCTTCACGAACAAAAAGAGCAAACAGATTTATACTATCGTTTGGCTTCAGCAGCTTCTGCTTCAAATGATTTGCACAACGTTTATCAATACAATAAAAAAGCATTAAATCTATTTCGTAGCCGTTATTTATTAGAGGAATGTTCCGAATCTCATTTATTATTTTCCAAATATTTTAGGCAAATACATGATTATACTCAAGCATGGAAATGTACCGAAATTGCTGAGGATATTGCCAGTAAAATCAATTGCCCCACTCTACTCGCTAAATGTAATGAAAGCTATGGTTCCATCGAAGTTGATCAACAACATTATCAAGCAGGTATTAGTTACTTATTAAAAAGCTATGAACTTTGTATCCATTGTACTATGGAACAAAAAATTGGACTTATACTCAAAATTATTAAAGTCTATTACTATCAGAATAGCCATGCTGAGGTTCGTAAATGGCTAGATCAAGTATTAATTACCGTACAAGAATGTTACGGAAATGACATTAATAAATTAACACTTGATATCAAAATGTTAGAGCATCGGATTAACCAGACAAATCCCTTTGCACTTGAATCTTTTATAAAGAAAGATATCATCCCTTATTTCGAGGAAAGGTCCTCATATAATGAATTACAACTATACCTACGACAATTAGCAGATGCTTATTATTATCATGAACAATTTCAGTTAGCTGCTTATTATTATCAAAAATCCTTAAAAACAGATAATTACTTACCAATTTGAGAATACTCAATAGAGAAATTAAGAAGTAAAAGAAGATTAGACATAACAAACGGTATTTTCTAAATGACGGATGATAGCTAGAATTATCATAAGTTATGTAAGGAGACTATCACTTGTCTCCAACTCTTTTTGAAGTAAAAAAATAGCATTGAGTAATTGAAATAGGAGAAATTAACACTAACGGAAAAAGCATCCTATTTTTATACTACAATGCTATTTTTATATTCTATTACCTTACTTCTTCTTTTTCTTTCTTTTACGTACAAAAATAGTTTTTAAAGATAATCCTATAAATAAGAATATAGAAGGAATCACAATGGCGACTAAAATTAGCTGTTCATGTAAAAATGCTAAATAAATAAAAGGTATACTGTTCATGATTAACCATACATTCCAAGCTGATTGCTCTAAAGAACTAAACAAAATAGGACCTAAGTATAAAACTACATTATAGATTAATATAAGTGAAACTGACAAAAGATTATGTAGTAGCGTTGGTTGAACTTTTAGTACGAATCCTCCTAGAACATAAAGCAACATTAGTATAAATAATGTCTGAGCCGCTTGACTACTCTCAAAGCTGAGATCCATCGTTAAAGAAGCTAAAATTAAAATAAGGAAATGTAAAGAGATAGAGGGTAAATTTATTACCACATATTTAATTATCTTTTCTTTTATACTTGTTTTTTCATTCATTCCAAACTCCCTCAATTCTTTAAACGTTAATACCTATATTAAAGCAAAACTATATACTAATCTAGCATTAAAAAGGGACTAAGTAATTAGCCCCTATCCATCACTTCTAGAACTCTTTAATTGTTGGTCACGTTGATTTCTCTCTATAGCAAGTTCTATTAAATTCTCGATTAATTCACGATAAGATACTCCGCTTTCTTCCCATAATTTTGGATACATGCTTATTTTTGTAAAACCTGGAAGTGTATTTATTTCATTGATTACAATTTCGTTGTCATCCGTTAAAAACACATCAACTCTTGCCAGACCTTCACAATTCAATGCCTTAAAAGCTTGTAAAGCAATATCTTGTATACTGTCTACTACAGGTTCTTCTAGTTTAGCAGGAATTTGAAGTACTGCCCCCGTTTCATCAATATATTTCGCTTCATAGGAGTAAAAATCTCCCGTCGGTAAAATTTCTCCAGGAACAGATGCAGCTGGTTTTTCATTTCCCAGAACAGCACATTCAATTTCCCTTCCTACAATTGCTTCTTCAACGAGTAATTTATGATCAAATTGAAATGCATCCTTAATAGCCGAATAAAATTGTTCTTCGTTTTCTACTTTGTGAACACCAACCGACGAACCCTGGTTTGCTGGTTTAATAAACATAGGTAATCCTAATTCTTCTTTAAGACTATCAAAATGAATGCTTTCCTTGTCCACACTTCGATAAGCATATCCTTTTGCTACTTTTAATCCAGCGTCTTTCAATAGACGTTTGGCAATGTCTTTATCCATGCTAATAGCAGAGCCCAATACACTAGATCCGACAAATGGAATGTTTGCCATTCGAAGCATCCCTTGTAAGCTTCCATCTTCTCCGAGCGTCCCATGAACAATTGGAAAAATTACATCTAACTGATCAAGAGATTTAGTTGAATTCGAAGTAACGATCTGGTTTTTTTCTGCTCCAGGAATAACAGCAATTCCTTCATTTGTTTTGTTTAATGAAATTAATTTCGGATCCTCTTCATTTATCAAGTAATGCGATCGATCATTGACATGCCAATTCCCTTGCTTATCAATTCCTAATAAGTATACGTCGTATTTATCTGAGTCGATTGCATCTACAATGTTTTTAGCAGACTGCAGTGAAACCTCATGTTCTGCTGACTTACCTCCAAATACAATACCAACTTTTTTCTTCATGTTATCCTCTCCTAACAAAACCAACGATTATTTCATACATATTTCTCTAATTTCATATTATGTAATGTAAAAATTAACTTGCATTGTATCGTATATTTTATCACAGACTACTCCATTTAGTGTTGTTAAATTTCATTTTGCCCATTTTTTCCAATCATGAAAGCTTTGTATGTACATGGGGATATCTTGTTTCCTTTTATACCAAAAAATAAGGTTGAGATACACATATTTAATCAAAGAAGTACTATTGGACCAACGAGAATGAACTATTAACTCTACAAATAAAGATGAATATCCTATTACCACTTATGGAATATCACCTTCTGCAAAAAGTTTAAACGTATCTCGTTAGATATACAATAGCTTTGTTCTTCTATAATTAAATACTTAGTAATCTCAACCTTTTCATTCTTTTAATCCTTTTAATAAAATACTACTCTACATCACTGTATAAATACCTTATATCTTCAGTTATTTCTCCAACTGCTTCATCCTCTATTAATCCTTCTTCACCTAATTGTTGGACCGTGTTTTCCAGTTGATCAAGATGTCGCAGCAATTTCTCTACATTATCCGTTTTGTGATAATGCTTTAATACATTTATTTGTCTTTTTAGTGCTGGATGAATTTGTTGATCATGAAAAGCTACTTGTCTTTCATAATAATCAAGGAGCCATTCCAATCCATCAAGGGAAGTCGAATGATTCCCTGCGACTATTTCTATTTCTGCAGTCACTGGCAAGTGATCGGAGGATTCTACCTCATTTTTTACCTCTGCAGTTTTAACCTCCATACGTTTCGAGGCCAATATATAATCTATTCGTCGATCTGGATTATGGGCCGGAAACGTATTTCCATCCGTATCGTGTACTCCCCACACATCTACAAAGTCTCTAAATAACGGACCTATCTCTGTAGCGTTAGGTCTAGCATTCATATCCCCTACGAGAATATTATAATTGCCTTCACTCATAATTTCCTGCATATCAGCAACTTGCATTTCACGTATAGTAGGATCTCCCCGATAGTCTAGATGGGTTACATAAAACATTACTTCAGCGCCTTCAACATTAATTTTTGCTTGTAAAAATCCTGGTTCACGTGTTGGAAAAGGATTGGGAACTTGGGTAGATAACCTAGTAATCTTTCTATTTTCTGCATCTACAATTGGATATTTACTTAGAACTCCCACACCATACTGCCTATTTGGATCTCCTTCATTAACTGGAGCTAGATCATAGATTGGCGCAAAATAATATTCCATATCTAATCTACTAGCCAGCTCTTCCATCATATGATCAAAATTACTCCTATAGCCCCAATGAACATCAACTTCTTGTAGTCCAATAATATCCACATCTAAATCACTAATTGTATCGGCTAATCTATCTATATTATATTCACCATCTAATCCAGTACCGGCAGCAACATTAAAAGTTCCAACCTTCAAATCTACTCTCTCCATTGCACTGGAGTATGCATAATCTACTGGAAGACTTACAATTACGAAGAAACTTACAAGAACAACGGTGCTTAACCATCGAAAAACTTTCAATGTGCTTCACCTCGTTAGATTTATTTCCATTGATAAATCATGTCTGTTGTTTCTGCACTTAAATCTTCATATGCTAAAGGAGATATCTTACCAGCTTGTGATTGTTGATCTAATAGTAATTGGAAACTTTCCATATGTTTTGCCACTTTAGGTGCGTCTTTTCTTTCTTCAAAACGTTCTACAGCAATCAAATGCATTTCAAGTTTTCTCTTTGCATCATTATGAATATCACCTGATTCCGAATACGTTTCAATTAAATTATGGATATCTTCTACTTGAATCGTATATAGTAGATACTCTCTACGTATATCCTTGAAATCATACAAATCTTCTTCCCATTGATTTGCTAATTCTTCTACAGATACGCCATCTTCAATTCCTTCTCTGACCCATCCATTTCCAATTAAGTTATCAAAAAAAGAAACACCATTACTATTCTCTGTTCTAAATTCAAAATCATCTGGATACGTATCATGCAGCAGTTGTACCACATGTAATCCCGTTAGGATTGGATCATAACTCTCTTTATCTGTAATGTGAATCTGAATACCATGACTCAAATTCCCACTATGTTTAGAGAACATCGGAGTAAATGAGGCAGCGCGAAACGTTACTCCTGGCAGTTCCAGGTCGTTTAATGAAGCAGCAAATTCCGTACTATTCACAAAAGGAGCACCTATGAATTCAAACGGTTTAGTTGTTCCTCTACCTTCAGATACATTCGTCCCTTCAATCAATGCTGCACCTGGGTAGACAAAAGCTGTATCTTCGGTTGGCATATTCGGTGAAGGTAGTACAAATTCTAAATCCGTATCTTCATAGTGCATACCTCGTTTCCACCCTTCCATTTCTATTACTGCCAAATCTGCATTAATATCAAATTCTTCATTGAATAATGATGCTAATTCGCCAACCGTCATTCCATGACGTAATGGAATAGGATAATTACCAACAAAGGAAGCATATTCTGGATCTAATACAGGGCCTTCTACTTTATTACCACCTAACGGATTTGGACGATCGAGAACGATAAATTCCTTACCATTTTCTGCTGCAGCCTCCATTGCATAAGCCATCGTGTAAATATAGGTATAGAAACGAGCACCTACATCCTGAATATCAAAAATTAATACATCAACATTTTCTAACATTTCTGGAGTTGGTTTCCTTGTCTCCCCATATAGACTATATACAGGAAGTCCAGTTTGTTCATCGATATAGTATTCTACATAATCCCCAGCTTGCGCATCTCCTCGGACACCATGTTCTGGGCCATAAAGTGCTGTTAACTCAACATTCGGATCTTCAAAAAGACGATCAACGACACTATTTAATTCTTGATCCACACCAGTAGGATTTGTAATCAATCCAACTCTTTTCCCTTCAATCAAATCCATATGATCCTCTAATAACGTGTCTACACCTAATTCAATTACATGCTCATCCTCATCTGTTTCATCTGCTGTCGTTGGGATCAGCGCATAAGTCATCGTTATCGCAACACCCATTACTACAATTAACATACTTGCTAGTATCCATCTTTTGTTCATCCACATACACCCTTTTCCTTTAAAATTTGATTAGAGAAATAGATGCGTTATGCATCTATTTCCCATAAATCTAAAATCAGGTATGTTTCTCTTAATAAACGATGATAGACATCTTCAGAAATTTTTCCATTATCGTAGAAATGATTCACAAGTAGTTCCATATTCTCAAGGTGTTTTATTGCTTTATTCATTTGATTTGTTTTTTCATAATGTTGAACAGCTGACAAATGGGTAAGCAGTGTTTTTCCAGCATCTGAACTAATTTCTCCACGTTCTACATTCGATTCTACTAAATCGATTAATTCACTGATGCCAGGAAAATCATCTAAGGTTAAGCCAATGGCCTTTCCTTCTCGAGTTGAATCTGCTGCACCAAAATACATGCCTGATTCCTGATCAAGCACAATACTATTCACATTACCGATTTCTCGCGGACTCGTTTCAAAACGATGTCCAAGTTGTTCCATTCTTTCTCGAACGGATTCACCAATGCCATATTCCCAACGAATGGAAGGATAGGAACTACTATAAATACGAGGTTCTTCAATCGCATCTTTTATATCCATTTCATAGCCTATTGTATTGACAATCGTTTGTGTTACAGATGTAATAATAGTCGCACCACCAGGTGATCCTACTGTCATATAAGGTTTTCCTTCATCTAAAACGATTGTGGGTGTCATACTACTAAGTGGTCGCTTATTTGGCTGTACTTCATTGGCTCCACCTGGAATCGCGTCAAAATCCGTCAATTCATTATTCAACATAATCCCATATTCGGGCACCATTATTCCAGATCCAAATACTTGTTCAATTGTAGTTGTGTAAGAAACAAGATTTCCCCAACGATCAGCAATTGTAAAATGCGTCGTTTGACCATCCACTTTATCATCTGGTTGATCAATAATTGAACTTGGTTGTCCATCTTGATATTCATAAGGGTTTCCAGGTTCTACTTGATCATTCGCTCGATCAGGAGAAATCAACTCTATCCTTTCAGCTACATAATCTGGATGCAACAGTCCTTCTGAAGGTACATCAATAAATTCTGGGTCCCCCATATATGCACCTCGATCTGCATAGGCTAAATGCATCGACTCTGCCATGTAATGATATTTCTCCATAGAACGTATATCGAATTGCGTAAGTTCCAATTGCTCAAACATTTCAAGCAACTGCAACATCGTAATTCCTCCAGAGCTCGGTGGTGGCATAGATGCTATATCATATCTCATATAATCTCCCCAAACCGGAGTCTCTGATGTGGTTTGGTAATTACTTAAATCGGACAATTCCATGCTACTGCCACGATCGCTCACTTCTTCAGCAAGCGCTTCTCCAATTTCTCCATGATAAAATGCTTCCGTTCCCTGTTCTTGAATTAATCGGAAACTTTTTGCTAAGTCTTCCTGAACTAATAAATCTCCTTCTTTTAACGGTGTTCCATTTGGTAAGAATACATCTTTAGCCGCTGTTTTTGATAATTTGTCCTGGTTACTTTCTATCGCATCGGCTAAAGCCCAATTAACCGGAAATCCATCTGCAGCTAGATCGATTGCAGGTTGGATCAATTCCGCTAATTCCATCGTCCCCTGTTGCGCAAGCGCGTCTTCTAATCCCTTTAAAGTCCCTGGAACACCTACTGATAACCCACTTTGTACACGTTCAGAAAATGGGATCACTTCACCAGCAAAAGTGTCGATATTCCAATCATCAGGTTCAGAAGCATTGTCCTCCCAAAGTTTTACCCGTAATTGATTTTCTTCCACTTGAAAACGTAAATTTTGCCAGTCAGTAGTTCCACTTAAAGAAAAACTACCCAAAGTAGATGTGGTAGAATCTTTTGACTGCAATATACGTACTTCATTTGTATTGGTGTTTATTTCTATTCCATAACCGTTCTTCACATATGTTGTACCAGTAGAACGATATTCATCTGCCCTTAACCATAACCGCAGGCGACGGTCCTCACCTGGATCATCCGTGCGAAATCTCAATGATAATTCACTATCTTCTATTTCATCCATGATCGCAGTGGTTTGTCCAAAAGAGGAGGAATTATTTCCATACGGTGGTCCAAATAAGATTTCCCCAAGACCGCTAGTTTCAGAGAATGTAGTCCCTCTCTCATAGATATTAAATTGATCTGCATCCCAGGAGCCTTCTCCACCCTCAAAATCTTCTTCAAAAACCACCTCTGAAGACTGTAAATCTAGTATCTGAATATCATCAACATGAAACTTTGCACCGCCGCTATCTCCATTTAAATCAATCGCTCCGAATAAGAATTTCCCCGGGTCTGTAACAATATTACTTTTATCAATAAACATATCAGGTGTTGCCCCTTGTGGTGCACGTTCCCTGCTATTTACGATAGAAATATCTTCTGATGCAGCATCATAATGCATAAGAAATCCTCCACCGCCAATGCCAGACATCATTGGTTCAACTACATTTAGTGCAAGTTGGGTCGCAACTGCTGCATCAACAGCATTTCCTCCCTGTTTTAATACTTCTGATCCAACTTCTGAAGCGAGTGGATGAGCAGTTACTACCATACCTAGATTACCTTCATCTGTTTGTTCATCTTTAATTCCTGGATTTTCAGGTTCATATCCAGTATTGTCTGCATGGACTTGAGTTGAAGGTAATATTAAACCACATATCAAAACGATTAAGAAAAATATATTTATCGTTTTACGCATTCACTACGTGCCTCCTCTCGTCATTACTCCATAGAAATAAGGTTGGGACATGACAAATAGTTTTGGTAAAAAGACGAATGATACTTAGATTAAGCGAAAAAATACAGAGACTCCTTAAAAATCAAAAATCGATTTTCTGCTGCGATGAAATGCTTTCGAAGTCTGTCTTGTCCTTTAGGAGTTAGGCATAGGTGAAACTCCGATGCTTAAGCATGCAGAGGTTCACCAGTCGCCTTAGGATAAGCGCAGTATATTTCTCACGCGGATTCTCTAACCCAAATCATTCGTTCACCTTTTAACTAATACTTGTGTCCCAACCTCTTCTATTGACTATTATTTTTCTTCACCTTCTGTTTGTAATGCTGTAAATGTCCAAGATAATTCTAGTGAATCTCCTTGAAATTGATTTTGATCTTCACCATTATCTACAAATTGAAATTCAACCACTAAATCATCAATTGAATCTACCGGTAAACCTTGCTCACCTAGTAACGGATAGAATACATTTTCATTGACTGCTTCAGGTGTCATTTCTTTTAATTCTGCCAAAGTAGTTTCATAGATAACTTCATCAAGCTTGTCCGCATTGTAGAGGAACTCCACTCGAATATGATCACCAAAATCCTCTGAGTTATCAGTATTTACATCAGTAACTGTATAGTCTGTATCTAATAACACTTTCTCAATATCAAGTGTTCCATTATTTTGCAACTCAAAATCTCGTGTAATTACATCACCAGGTTTAATATTATCTACGGATATAATTTCTGTTGGGTCTACTCCTAAGTCAATTGTTCCCGCAGCAAATGTATTATTAGTCGTTACAGAATCACTAAAATAAGCATAAGTTCCTCCACTAATAAGTGTTAATCCCAATACAGCCGAAGCAATACCTGTTCCTAATTTCTTTTTAATATCCATTGTAAATTCCTCCTCGTTTTTTTAAGCTGTTTTCTTTTCTACTAATTGTTTTACTTCTTTTAAAGCTTTGCGAATAGTAATTATCGAATAACTAACTAGTAATATCCCTGGAAGAATAAATAATAGTGCTGCTCCTTGTGCAGTGGTGGCAAAATGCAATACATATCCTACAAAAGGAATGGTAATGCCACTATATTCACCGACAATATTTGATACTGGAATCGGACTCACATCAGGACCATTATTTGCATCCCCTTTTGTAATAAACTGCGTTCCGCTATTTTGGACCTCTTGTATTCGGTGAGTAATCAGCATTCCTTCTTCTCCAGTAAATGTAACAATATCACCTCGTTGATAGTCAGCCGGGTTTGCTTTCGTATCAATTACAATGATCGATCCTGTCTGGATACCTGGCTCCATTGAACCAGATAGCACGGATTTCACTTGATATCCAAGAATACTGCCATCGTCTCCATTCGCTTTTGACACGAGTGCTATCGCTAAAAAAGTTATTAATACTATCCAGCTGCATGTGAATATGAATTTACCAACTTTTCGAAAAATACTAGATATACGCATAGCATTCACCCCCTCCTGTTCTATGATTCTTCATCTATTACATCTTCGGGATTCTTTGTTTTACTAGATTCCTCTTTATTCGTTTCTTTCTCCTCTTCATCCATGTCAGTACTAGTCTCATCCTCTTCCTGATGATTCTCATTCCCTTCCTCAGAAGGTAATTCCTTATCTTGTGTTGTATCTTCCTCTACTTGAATTTCTTTCTCTTTAGATTCATTGTCTTTCTCACTGTTTAATTTTTCTTTTTCTAATTTATCTTTTTCTTTATCTTTTTCTTGATTCACTGGTTTTATTTCTTCCGTCTCTTTATCACTTTGTACTTCCTCAACAGTAATTTCTCCTTGAATTTCCTTAGCATCAGAAAATACTGCAGACGTAGGTGAATGAATTTGTAATAGTGTCAAGAGTACTAAGCAAAAGAGAATAGATGATTTTATTAATGTTTGGAACAACATATTTTTCTTCCTTTACTGCTTGGCATTATTTTAGTCTTCCCATTGATCTATCAAACGAAGACTAGTAGTTTCTAGGTAGTTGAACGCCTTTTTACTAAGTGCCTCTTGTTCGTTGTAGTGATCTATTAGTGTTTGAAAGCTTTCCAGATGTTTAATAACTTTGGCTGATTGATTTGTCTTTTCAAACTGTGCCACTGCAGTTAAATGTCTTTCAAACGCCTTCTTCGCTTCATCTGAATTTAATTCCTCATTTGTATGGAGTTCATCTACTAGTGATTTAATATCATTAGCACTTTCTGCACCAACATAATCAACACCATCCCCGATTTCATTTACATCTGGTATGGTCACTGGTAATTTTCCAGAAGGATTAATATCCCCAATTAATGAGGCAGCAACAGCGTCTAGCGAAACATCTAAATAGCTATACGAGTTAAGATAAGCATCGACATTTGGAAATGCCATTAAATCATATGGATTTCGATGAGCGGAAACAACAATTGGTTTGTCTAATTCTTGCAATGCTTCCACTAACATTTGTTGTCGTTCATTTGTATTAGCAGTATAGGTTGTAACAACAACTTTATCTGCCGATTCTGCTCTATCCACTGCTTCTGCAATTTGGTTATCTGTAGGACTAGTTGCCGTACTATAATGTGTACTCTGAATATCTTGTTCTCCTAGTAAATTGGCAATTTTATTCGGATATGCAGCTTGAGGACCTGTTATAAACACTTCTTCATCTTCTTGAAGAGGTAAGACATCCCCATTATTCTTTAGTAACGTGATACTTTTCTCCGCAATTTCACTTGCTGTTTTAAGATGTGACTCTGAACCAATGACATCTAATTTATTACTCTCTGTATAAGGATCTTCAAACAACCCATATTCCATTTTTGCAGAAAGAATTCGATATACCGATTCATCTAATCGTTCTTCACTAATCTCCCCTGACTCTACAGCATCCATAACACCCTCATATGCTACAGGCACGTCTGGGGGATTTAGTAAAATATCAGCTCCAGCCAGAAAAGATTCGACTGCTACACGTTCCGGTGGAACAACATTTGCTCCAGACATTCCTAAGCTATCCGTGATAATTAACCCTTCAAATCCCATATCTTCTCGTAGTAACTCCGTTAATATCGGATAGGATAATGTTGCAGGCATTCCAGAATCGTCTAATGCTGGAACAACAATATGCCCTGTCATAATTGCCCCTACGCCAGCGTCAATTGCTGCTTGGAATGGAGGTAAGTCAACTTCATGCAAAGTCTCTAAATCATGATCTATAACAGGAAGACCATAATGAGAATCTACATCTGTATCACCATGTCCTGGAAAATGTTTTGCCGTAGCTACGACATCCTGATCTTCATAGGCTGTAATTTGCGCTGCTCCCAATTGTGATACCATGTCAGGATCCTCACCAAAAGAGCGGACACCTATGACTGGATTAGCAGGATTAAGATTAACATCTACAGTTGGAGCAAAATTCATATTAATTCCTAAAGCATCCAATTCTTTTCCTAGAATTTCACCACTTCTGGAGGCAAAATCTATGGAATTTGTAGCTCCAATTGCCATATTACCTGGGAATACCGTACCTGGAGAAATCACTCGCTGTACGATGCCACCTTCTTGGTCTGTCGAAACAAATAGCGGTATTTCTGAATCTTGTTCCAGAGCGATATCTTGTAATCCATTTGATAAATCATGCACTTGTTGTTTTTCTAATGGGGTACCGATGTTTTGTGACCAATTGAAATAAATGATTCCTCCAATATGGTAGTTTTCAATTACCTCTTGAAAATTCTTACCGCCACGGTTATTTGTAAGATTTGTAGATTCATAATTTGGATCTGTTGGAGTTTGTCCATATACGTGGACAATAAACAACTGCCCTACTTTCTCTTCGACAGACATATTATTAATCATCGTCTGTATTTCATCCTCTTCTTCAGCAAACGCTGTCATCGGTAAAGTCGTGAAGGTTAATACGATTGATAGAAATAATAGAAAGAATTTACGGACCATCTGCATGCCTCCCCTTTATTTGATATGAAAAGCACTTTCAAAATTCGTCATTCCTCCCTCCTTCGCTCAAACAGAAATTGAAGTAATGTACTTTTTGTAATAGCTAACTAGACTTTAGCAAACCTTGTTTGAAAATGTTGTTGGAATATGTTGTAAATCCGTTTAGGACCTCAAAATGAATAAGGAGGACTAAATCTGCTTTCCACGAAACAAATCAACAGGGATTAAGAATTATTTTTCAATTCAGAATAAAACAAAATACCAACACAAAAATCATTCTTTATATCTATTATTCGATATGACGAAAATTTCCAGATAAATTCCTTTAATAAATTATTTTATTTTCTTCGACAATAATTGTTCTTACACTGTCGAAAAAAGATGAATACTCTCGTTTATGTCGAAGAAAACAATCTATATATTTTAAAAAAAGATAGAGTCAATTTCGTCTTTAAGTTATTGGGTTTAAAATTCGCCGGATTCGCCGTCTTCCATTCCAATCAAAGCCAAGTATTTCCTGTAACCTAAACATTACTATTTAATTCTTACTAATCACTGATATTTTAATGAAAACTGGATTATCAAATTGACTCTATCATAATTAAATCAAATAATTGAAAAATCACTGTAACATTGACTTATTCATATACGTTATTAGCAATGACTTTATATACGGAGAGGAGTTAATGAAGAAAAACCAATTAGAAGAAATCTATATTAAATTTGCCCCCTCTGTTTTCCAATATGCTTATCAACTTTCAAAATCAAAACAAGTCGCTGAAGACCTTACTCAAGAGACATTTCTTCAAGCAACTATTCACCTCCACACATTTAAAGATGAAAGTGTTCGAAGTTGGCTGTTTCGCGTTACTCGAAACGCCTATATTGATGAATGGAGAAAAAAAGTTAAAAGGCAGCATATTTGGTTTCATAAGCTACTACCACAAAAAGAAATATTAAGCCCATACGGACTCCCCGAACAAGAATTATTAGGAAAAGAAATTTCTCAGAATATTACACAGCTACTGCAGTTTCTCCCGGAAAATTACCGTACTGTGATCTATTTACGAGAATTTGAAGAATTTTCTTATCACGAAATTATGCAAACGACAGAGTTAAGTGAAAACCAAGTCAAGGTAACCCTGTTTCGTGCAAGAAAGAGATTACAACAATTAGTAATCAAGAAAGGATGGTACAATGAAAGAATGGAATAAAGATATGGAAAAGAAGATTTTAAAAAAATACCGCTTCACACTTCAATTTCGGGTATTACGTATTATATTAGCTGTAATTTTCATTTATATATTGTATATGACGGTAATTAACATCGCTGCTGACCGATTACATATTACAAATAAGAATATGTACTTTTCCATGTTAGCGTTAGAATGGACTACTCCTAATTCAACCGGGTCTGTAACTAATCAATCAGAAATGACTATATTTGGAACAAATAAAATAACTTACCCTATCAGCAAACGTATAGGAACAGAACAACAATTTATCGGAGAAGCAGAGGTCCATAAAACATTTATGAGTTATTTTTCTTCTATTAACTATTCACAAATTAATTCAGAGGAATTATCACCATTTGATTTTTATTTACCGGAAGACCCGAATACAAATAAACCTGTAACTGGAACTAATAATGAGAACGTATGGAATTCATTAGAACAATTACCAGAAGGAACTGTAGGCGAGCTCGCTTTTTCTACAGATGAATACATGAGCCCTGAAGAATTGCAATCAAAATTACAAGATATCGATATAAAACTTCTATGGATGCCGCTTTATACTGGAGAATTTATAACATATGAACCTGAAAGTTGGTCCACTAGCAATAAACAAGTTGCTATTACAGACCGATTGGGGTTAACCCCAGGAATAGAACATAGCAAAGATTACTTATTATCAACTAGAAATGATGAGCTATCCGATGTAGAACAGAGTCAAAACATCATGTTAAAAAATATGGAAGACCTTCTCGATCAGTCAGAGAGTTACTATACTAATTTTCTTGACTTAAAACATTTACAAACACAATATCAATACATCATAGATGAAGGGTTTGTCACTTACGGTGCAGTTGTCACAGGTCCAGTAAAAGAATTAGAAAGACTTGAGGACTTACCTTTTATTCAGAATGAAGAATTGGGAGAGGTAGAATTATGGAATTGGGATAAGTGATTAAACGAAGGAGGCCCGAATACTATGACACAAAGTATTCGGGTTTTAATTGATTTAAATACGGAACATTCGATTTTCACATCGTTGTTTTCTTCATGATATAAGCAAGCAGAGACAATTTAACCGTATGTTTATCTGAATCGAATGTAACTTTCCCCCACCTCATCTTCTTTATCCATCATATAAGGCATAAATAACTCATATGATGTTCTAAAAAAGGGTGGTAATCAGATGAACACACGAGAACCAACTCAACTACGTTACCCCGAAGATTATCTTCAAATCATCGATAATGGTATCGAAGAGAAAAGTAATCCTAAACGAATGATTATTATTGGTGCTGGTTTGGCTGGATTAGTTGCCGGACATTTACTTAAGGCCGCTGGACATGATGTAGTGATTCTTGAAGCAAATAAACGTATTGGAGGAAGAGTTTATACAATACGTAAACCACTCACCGAAGGAAATTATTTAGATGTCGGTGCAATGAGAATTCCTAATTATCATCGACTAGTACATGCATATATTAAAAAATTCAATTTGAGAATTCATCCATTTATAAACAAAACTCCTGAAGATATCATTTTTGTTAATAATGTTCGAACAACAAGAGAAGCTTATGAAGCAAATCCCGACATATTAAACTTTCCCCTACCCGAACATGAGAAAGGAAAAACAGCTGAGCAACTTCTTCAAGAAGCCATTGATCCATTTGTCGAACTATATACTAATAGTGATGAACAAGAACAAAGATTATTAGAAGAGAAGTATAAAGGTTATTCTATTGGTGAATTTCTACAAAAGAATCCATTAGGACCTTCCCTTTCACCATATGCAATAAGATTAATTGGGATAATTTCTGGACTAGAAGGATTTCCACAAGGTAGTTTTGTAGATGTCATTACCGATATTCTAGAACCTTTAACCGTAGAGAATGTTTATTTTGACGCTATCAACAACGGGAATGACAGATTGCCATATTCTATCTCTAAGCAACTTGAGGAAAATATAAAAATAGAACAAAGGGTCATCTCCATTCGTCAATCATCTTCACATATTACTGTTCAGACTGATAAAAAACAAACGTATAAAGGAGATTATGTAATAAACACCTCCCCATTCTCTGTCTTTCAATTTATTGATGTAATTCCCTATGAATCTATTTCATTTCAAAAATGGCAGATTATCCGTCAATTACTGCATATACCTTCTGTCAAAATAGGCATCGAA
The DNA here is from genome assembly GCF_000011245.1 of Oceanobacillus iheyensis HTE831. NCBI lineage: Bacteria > Bacillati > Bacillota > Bacilli > Caryophanales > Bacillaceae > Oceanobacillus > Oceanobacillus iheyensis. The sequence continues at coordinate 1,337,283 of NC_004193.1, read as the reverse complement.
TTCAAAGAAAGGTTCTGGGAAGATTTAAAGATGGGAAATGCTATCTCTGACCTTCCCAGCAGATTCTCTTACATACCTAGTTATGGCAAAGGAACGAAAGGACCGGCTGTATTATTAGCTAGTTATAGTTGGGGTGAAGATGCCCTACTCTGGACTAGTACGACTCCAACCCTTATGGTACAAATGATTTTAAAAGATCTTGCCAAAATATACGGCAATATAGTTTACAAACAATTTTCTCGTTCCATATATTTTAACTGGAGCCTTAATCCATTTTCAGCTGGATGCTTCACCCTATTATCACCATTACTCGGTGCCGCAGTTACGGAAGACTTCATCAGGCAACCAGAAGGTAGAATTCACTTTGCTGGAGAACACACCTCTGATTTTAACGGCTGGATGGAAGGCGCTATTCAATCAGGAATAAGAGCAGCAATGGAAGTGAATCAGCGAGAGTAAGTTAGCATTTTTTTCTTCTATAGTTATGTCAACATTATTAAAATGTAATACGGAGGTATTTAGTAATGAAAAAGTTGTTGTTTCTACCCCTAGTGTGTTGTATCTTGCTTGTTGCTTGTAGTGATAATACAGTTCAAGCAGATTATAGGAAAATGATGAATAGCCTAGAATTAGAAAATATGATGAGGAAGATATAATATCAAGTGGTACAACAGTTGAGTTAGAAGGAAAAATAACGAGGATAACAGAAAATCTAAAAACACCTATAACAAAAAGTTCAGATCGTGACGATGCAGAACATGAATCATTTATCCTAAAGGAAAGTAACCATCTTCAAATTGAGGATTCTGACGGTGATACTTATGTTATTGTTACCGATTCAATTGACGTTAACCCTTTAAGAAAATACAGATGTGCTATCTGTATTTTCTGTTTTCATAATTTTTACTTAATATCATTGATTTAGATTAGATAATCTATATACTTATATGTGTTGAAGACGATTACCTATGTTGGAGGATTACTTGATGAAAAAATATATGTGGTTACTATTAGCTGTCTTTGTCTTAATTATCATAGGTGGTTGTGGTATGAATAATGAACAAGAAAAAAATTTGTCTCCTTCTGAAATGAATGCCGAAGACTTACCCGATGTTCCTGCCCTTCAAGATGAGTTTACACGAGAATTTATACAATCCACGGAACCTGTTCGTGAAGGCTACTACCCTTTCTTATCCAAGTCAAAGAGTTTTACAATGGACTTTCCACAGGACATGATTGTAAATAATGAAAGTCATATCGTTGGTCCAGATAATAGAAGCGAAACTATCACTTGGGGGCCTTCTGATAGAAATTTAGAAGTATATCCAAATTTTATTTTACACTATTACAGAGGAGAACCTGACGAAGAAAATAGTAAAAATACAATCAAACTTAGCCATGATAGAGATTTAAATTTTGAAGATATAAAAACAAATAATGAAACTTATTTATCCATTGCAGATTACAAGTTTAACGAGAAACTTTATTCTATAGCAGCATTAAGTTGGAGTAAATACGGAGAGATTCAAATTGGGGTAAGTTTAATGTGTGAAGATAATCTTGAAGAGAATCAATGTCAAGGAAATGTTGACAAGGAAAAAGAAAATATTATTGAAATATTAAAAACGATAGATGTAATTGATAATGAAAGAAAATGACTTTTAGTTCAAAAATAAATTAATTTTCATTTCTTCTAGAAAATAATGCTTATGCCATTTTATTATTTCATAAATTTAAACTTTTTGATTCAGGGTATATATTCTTTATACTATAAAGATTTACGTTGGAGGAATGCCTCATGAAAAAATATATGTGGTTATTAATTGTCCTATTAATTACAGGAGGTTGCGGTATCAATGGTGATCAAGAAGAAAATTTACTTCCTTCTGAAATGAGTGCCGAAGACTTACCCGATGTTCCAGCCCTTCAAGATGCATTCACCCGAGAATTTATACAATCCTCTGATCCTGTGCGCGAAGGTTTCTATCCTTTCTTATCCAAGTCAAATAGTTTTACAATGGACTTCCCTGAGGATATGGTGATCAGTAGCAAAGCCCATAATATTGGACCAGATGATAGAAGTGAGACTATTACTTTTGCAGATGTTGATGAAACTAAAGAGATTTTTGTAAACTATAACTTACACTATTATAAAGGAGAACCTAATGTTGAGAGTAGTATGAATCGCATCTCCAAAAGTCATGATAGAGAATTAGAATTTAGAGATATAAAAACGGACAATAATTCAAACTTATCAATTTCAGAATATAAACCAGATGAACAGTTTTATACCGTCGCTGTATTTATTTGGAACACAGATGGCCAAATAGATTTGAATGTAAGTTTGAGATGTAACGACAAACTTAATACAAAAAAATGCCTAGAGAAAATAAATTCTGAAAAAGAACTTATTATTGAACAGATAAAATCTATAAATATCTTAAACAAGAATAAATAGAAATTAATATTTCACGGGGAGCACACTCATATGAACTATTACTACGTTCCATGATCCATATGAAATTTATTTAAGGTAGTATCTTATTCTATATGAGATTGGGACAAAAATATTCACTTAAAAGATGGAACTGAATGAAGGTCCATTGAAAACCCACTTCAGGACTGGGTAACAAGATTAAGATTTACGTTGGAGGAATACCTCATGAAAAAATATTTGTGGTTATTAGTTGTCCTATTAATTACAGGAGGTTGCGGTATCAATGGTGATCAAGAAGAAAATTTACTTCCTTCTGATATGAACTTCGAAGACTCACCTGATGTTCCGGCCCTTCAAGATGAGTTTACACGGGAATTTATACAATCCACAGAACCTGTTCGTGAAGGCTCCTTCCCTTTCTTATCCAAGTCAAATGGTTTTACGATGGACTTTCCTGAGGATATGGTGATAGACGAAAAAAGTCATATCGTTGGTCCAGATAACCGTAGTGAAACACTGGTTATAGGTTATAAAGAAGCAATTAATGATATCTTTATAAGTCATACATTCAACTACTTTAACGCTATCTCAAGTCCAGATAATAGTAAGGAGCAGCTCTCCCAAAATGCTGGTTATGACATAGAATTTTAAAAATATAGATAGTAACAATACAAAAACATTTGATACTGCAGAGTATAAAATAAATGACAAGAGGTTAATGCTAGTTTCATTATTATGGAATGATAATGAAACTAGCATTAACCTCTACCATAAAATGTACTAATGAATTGAACGAAAATAATTGCGAAAGCAAGATAAATAACCATAAAAATGGTATCATTGAACAATTTAAATCAATAAAATTTGAAGATTATAAAAGTGAGTGAGTAGTATGAATCCTAATCTATTTAATACCCCCTAAAATTAAAACAAGAATTATATTATTTTGTAGTGAAAACTTCACTTTGATTGTAATGAAAGATGGCGACTCCTACAGGTATAGCACGAGCTGAAGATCCACTTGAAAAGTGTTTTTCTTTTCAAGTTAGCTGAGGCCGTACCCGCTAAAAAGCGTGCGTCTGCAATGGAAATCAAACAGCACAATATTTGGATTTTATATCAAATATATTATTTATGAAATTGATTGAAATAGATTCTCCCTTTCACTTTCACCTCTTTTAGTCAATAATACTTACGACATTTGTATTGTTTTCATAATTTTTACTTATTTATATTGATTTAGGGTATATAATCTATATACTTATATACGATGAAGATTAAGACCTATGTTGGAGGTATGCCTCATGAAAAAATATATGTGGTTATTATTAGTTGTCTTATTTATTATAGGAGGTTGTGGTATGAATAATGATCCAGAAGAAAATGTGTCTCCTTCTGAAATGAATGCCGAAGACTTACCCGATGTTCCAGCCCTTCAAGATGAATTCACACGAAAATTTATACAGTCTACTAAGCCTGTTCGTGAAGGCTTCTACCCTTTCTTATCCAAGTCAAAGAGTTTTACGATGGACTTTCCTGAGGATATGGTAATCAGTAACAGAACCCATAATATTGGACCAGATGATAGAAGTGAGACTATTACTTTTGCAGATGTTGATAAAACTAAAGAGATTTTTGTAAACTATAGTTTACGCTATTTCAAAGGAGAGCCTAATGTTGAGTATACTATGATTCGCATGACAGAAAGTCATGATCGAGAGTTAGAATTTAGAGATATTGAAACGGACAATAATTCAAATTTATCCATTGCAGAATATAGACCAGATGAACAGTTTTATATCATCGCAGTATTTATTTGGAATACACATGGTCAAATAAATTTGACTATAAGGTTAAGGTGTAACGATAAACTTGAAGCAAACCAATGCTCAGAAAAAACAAATTCCGAAAAAGAAAAATTGATGAAACAAATTAAATCTATAAACATAATTAATAGTAAAAAGGAGTAATGTTAAATGGAAAATATTTTATCTACTCCTGAATTAAAAACTAGAATAATCGATTTAGAATATAAACATTTTTCTCCTAAAGCATTACAAAATACTTCTTTAAATGAAGCAAAAGATAACTTTGAAAAAGATTTTAAAAAAATATATTTAGAAGAAACAGGGGAATTACTTGAAGGAGATCTTACTCTATTTCATTCATCCCAATCAAATAATAAAAATGTCAATCAATCCAGTTATGATGGTACCGCATTATATATTGATAATGGTAAAACAGAAGAAGTATATATAATATCTCAAGGGACACAAGATTCACATGATTGGGAATATAATATAAAAGCAATGTTTGCAGGACAATCCAGTGAGCAGGCTGATGCAACTAAAGAATTTGTCCTGGAGACATATAATACGTTCCAAATAAGTGGAGAAATAAATACTTTAGGCTTGTCCCACTCTTTAGCACATAACAACAATACAACAGCACACTTAGCTTTCGATACGTTTGATGAAATTTTTAGCGTTAACGGAGCACAAACCAATTATTATCAGTTATATCACCTTGACTTAGATTTTCAAATTAAAGTCAATAAAGAATTTCCGATTTTTTCAGATGCCGACATCTACGACATCCCACCTCAAGAACTTCACGATTTTGCGAGAGATTACTACAGTGACAAAGAAAAAAATATAACGCAACTTATTTCTGAAGATGACCCACTATACGCCGTAAGTGGTATACGTGGTTTTCTAACATTAGGATCCGTTCAGTATATTAACACGAATCCAACCCTTCCTGGTTTACGTGAAATAGTTGATGATATTCCCGACGATATCATAGTTAGTTTTCAAAAAATGGCCATCGATTACGCGATAGCAGCAGAGCAAGGTGGAATGAATGCTGGTATTGAGAAATTACTTGGAGTTAACCCTTCATTATTTGAAGATAAAAGTAGCGGAATGGACTATTTCCAATGGTATATTACGAGTCCTTCTGAAGTAGACACTGTCATCCGTGACTTAAACGACAATGTTCCGATATTAAACGAAAAGATTAAAATCATAACAGATAACTCAGAATTAATTTTCGGAAGGCTCTATGAAGCTGGTTATATTACTAAGAAGCAACAAGATACATTAATCACCGAATTCGGTAATTTGCAGCACGAACTTAATGAGATTCAAGAATTAATAGAAAGGAATATAAGTGTACGAGATTTGAATGATGCATTTGCTACATTCGGCGCAGATTCTGGTACCATTATAAAAATCATGCAACACGGGAAAAACTTCACAGAAATCTTTAAAAATATTCAAGATAGTAATGTCCTCCACAACTTAGAAGCAATTACAGATAGTCATAGTCTGATAGAAATGCTTTCTTCAATAAATGGTAATGGTAGTAATAAATCTTATCTTGGAAGAGATATGGTATTAACCTCCAGTAAAGGAGAAAACATACAAATTAATATATCTGCGGCACTACGAATGTATCAACAATGCTTTCCCCTTCTTGGAGAGAAATCCACCATGATTAATAACCTCGAAAATGCAGTGATTGATGAAATCCAAACCGCATTTAATGAAGAAAAACAAAAAGTAATGTCCAAGATAAATGAAATGGAAGCTAGTCCTGGCTTATACAGAGATTTACTAAGAAAACACATTTACTTTCCACGTTTAAATAAGACTGTTCGTCAAATTAATGTCCATGAAGCATTTCTTCCTCTAGAACAAGCTGATCTTGATGAGGAAATTAGTTACATGCGACAGTCCGTGGAAAAAGGGAAAAAACATATTGAGACGTACCGAACGTCCATTGAAGATTTATTTGAAGCAGAGGATCATGTTTCAGATATGTTCAAGTTAATTGGGAGGATCTAATTATGAGTGAATTACACTCTATCACCGTTACTGAGAATATACTTAGTAATGAAGATTTTTCATATAAAAAAGATACATTACGAAAACATGTGAATAATATACAAGAACAAGATGATCAATTTTATAAACTTATTGAAGACGTTATTGTTGGAGAAGATCAGAAAGGAAAGATTGTAGATTCTCTGCAAAGTGAGTCTCGCCTTCTACAGTTACATGACGTATCTATTGGCCTTACTTTAAATTATAAAATCAACCGAGTGGTAACTAATTTCAATGAACAAGTAGAAGATATGAAAGAACAGCGATTAACCATAACTTACGAAAATACACCATCAACATAAACTATCGGATCTTACTTTTATTATTTTTTTCAGATTTAATATTAAGTTTTATCTTTTCTTATAAGGGAATATCAAATAGTAGAGGTGATACTATGGTAGATCACAATAATCCAAAAGATAAAGATGAGAAAAGAAAAGTAGAAAATCGTACTAAGCTAGATGAATTTGAAAACCAAAAATTTGCAGATGACGTTCCAATGGAAGATTTAAAAATTGAATTAAAAGATGAAAAGAAGAAAACAAAATCAAAAAATGATTCACAAAGTCAACGCAAACATGAGAAGTAAAGCGTTCTCTTCCGAATGCTTTACTTCTCATGTTTTAGATAGGTTCTTTAAATTCTTGGAAGGTATTAATTCCAAAAAATGCAACATTGCCGAGTAATGAATTAATATAAATCTAATACTTTGTTAGCAATTGATTTCGGTTGTTGTAGTTTCATATAATAATCTTCTGCTAACCATTACCTTCTTTTATATTTTTTCATTCTTCCTTCATGGGAACCAATGTAACAATCACGATTAAGAGCTCTCTGATATCTAATATTTCTTGGACAATCTAAAAAATTTGTATAATCGTAATACTCTTCCCACTCTTCTCTTAAAAGGAAAACTCCTTCAATAATAACAAAAGCAGTCCGATTCCACTAAAAGTTACCATATAGTTCATCAAATTCTCCTTTTTCTTCACCCTAAATAATTTACTTTTAATGTTTTCTCCATTACTTTGTTATCTTCCAAAAATACTTTATAGGCACTGCTGCTTGGTCTAGAACTAACAATAGATTGAAGGTCAGTACCTACGAAATGTAGCGCTACACCATCATCCACCCCATAACCAGACTTTATTTGTTGACTCTCAATTAAATATTGATAAATTGGTCTTCTATTTTTTTCCCCATCATAATGCGGACAATTACTACCTTTCAAAAACCCAAGAGCTTTAATCATTTCTAAATCTTCTCCATATGAATCGGTTGCTCCCTCTTCAAACCAACAGATGGATCCAGCACTAATCCCCGCCAATACAATACCAGAATTCCAAGCTCTTTCTAAAACAGGTACTATCTCCCAATCTCTCCAAAGTGCTAACATATTTTTTGTGTTACCACCTCCAACATAAATAATGTCTTTTTCTAAAATATAATTTTGTATATCTCGCATTGGTGGTTTAAATAAGGATAAATGTGACGGTATGCATTCCAGTTTTCGAAATGACTGATAGAACCTTTCAATATAATTATCTGCGTCTCCGCTAGCAGTGGGGAGAAACATTACTTTCGGGTTCGAATTATTAGATTGATCTAGTATGTATTTATCTAGTAAAAAATTTTCCGGCTCCATAGAAAAACCCCCACCTCCTAAAGCAATTATTTGTCTCATAATTACACCTCCTCCCCCCTGTTCTAAACTGCAATATTATTTTTCGGTTTTCTAACAAAACACATAATCCCTGCAACGATGTACAGTAATGTATGAATACCAAATCCAGTAAAAATAAACACTCCTGTCATACAGCTAGCTGAAACAAACATTATACCGGATAACTTACTGTTTACTTTCAATTTTAGAACACCTATTAATCCCAATATAAAACTAATAAAATACATAACTGCCGGAAGCCATAATAGATGAAGAAAAATAGAAAAGATCATAGGCAAATCTTCATGAGGAATAACAGATGTGCCCTCTCTAAGATTCACATTAATTATAAGTGCAAAAATCCCTAAGAAAATTGCAAATCCTGCATCGACACAAACTGCAATTGTACTTAATATCCTTTCAACAGATCGATTCACACACTCTCTCCTTTCACTCAACCGTATAATTTTATTAATCCTTTTAATCTATATCCACAAAGCTTACCACCATAATATATGTGTGTAATATGATTAGATTCTTTATCCATTTATGATATTGTTAGTCATATGATTCGTTCCCTGTGAATAGTATAATTTATCCAAAGACAAACTGCCAAATATTCTGAGAAAGAAGAGTTTTTACATTTTACAATGCTTAATACTTGCTTATATATGAACAAGCCTATATAATATATTCAAATATCATTGAAATTAATCCCAAAGGGGAGTAGCATAATAGCAGCTGTCGTCATTACAGGAGAAATCCTCGGCACTGCTGGCAACGAATTATATTGTTGCTTGCGAGACCTTTGCTCAATTTAGTGGGCAAAGGTCTCTTTTTTGACTTATTGCCACACTTTTAAAGGAGGTAATTACATGTCTAAGATTACAAAACTATTGAAATCTAAAGTGGTAAAAGAAGGAATGAAACAAGCTCAAAAACATGCACTACCAATAATAAAAAAGGAACTAGCAAAAAGGAAAGGTAAGTATAAGAAATAATGAAATCATCTAGATACAACTTCTATGTCTCCACCGTTTCATTTATTAATAAAAACAGGCAAGTAAAAGTACTTCAACATCACCCCGATCTACAAATTTATGGAACGGGCAGAAGTGCTGTTGTGTTTAAAGTGAACGGAGAACATAAAGTCATTAAGATTTTTTATCCACCTTTTGAAGAAACAGCCATTCAAGAGAAAAATAACTATGAAAAGCTAGAAGGTAGTAATTATTATCCAACCATTTATGAATCCGGACCTAACTATTTGGTCATGGATTTAATTGAAGGAAAAACTTTTTTTGAGTGTTTAGCAGAAGGGATATTATTAGAATCAGACTATGTACACCAAGTTGAAGAAGGATTGCAATACGCAAGGGAAGTTGGTTTAAATCCTTCCGATATTCATTTGCACAACCTGATCGTTACAAAAGAAGGATCAATAAAAATTATAGATGTCGCTCGTTTTTCCCAAGAGAAACAATGCACGCAATGGCAAGATTTAAAAAATGGATACGAAAAATACTATCATCGAACTTATTTTCCTACTAAAATTCCAAAATGGATAATGAATAGTGTTTCCAAACTGTACCGGCTTCTTAATAACTAGTCTGATAAGAGGTCGGTACATCCTGCTCATAAGGCAAATGTATTAGAAAAATTTGTTAGAATTATACGGACCCCCTTTGTGAGGAAGACCAAGGTGGGCCCCCGATGTATGAACAACCGAGGGTTCCCATCCCATTCGTGTTGGTGTTGTAAGCGCAGTATTTTCTGAAACGATTTCTTAAATCCATTTATCTATTGAGTATATTCTTGGGTCCTAAACCCTGAAATTCTTAGTACTTAGAAATTAAAATCCAATTGACTGTTTTCTTGCTTTTCTACACCTTTCATATACTTAATTCTTCGTTGAGCTGCTGCATTAGAAACTTGTTCATCCGCATGGTATGAGGAACGAACTAATGGACCAGATTCACAATGAGAAAAGCCTTTTTCTAGGGCGATATTTTTCAATTCTTCAAATTCATCTGGATGGTAATAGCGTACTACCTCTAGATGCTTTTTCGTTGGCTGTAAATATTGGCCAAGTGTAACAATATCCACATTATGCGCTAATAAATCATCCATCGCCTGAATAATCTCATCTTTTTCTTCTCCAAGGCCAACCATGATACTTGATTTCGTCGGTGTATTAGGAGCTATCTCTTTTACCCGTCGTAGTAACTCTAAAGAACGATCGTACATAGCTCTTGCTCGCACTCGTTTTGTAAGTCTTCGTACGGTTTCAATATTATGATTAAAAATATCTGGTCCACTATCCATTAATGTATGGAGACTTTCATAATCTCCTTTCATATCCGAAGGCAAAATTTCAATAGTACAACCAGGATTCTTTCTACGAATAGCTCGGACAGTTTCCGCAAACACTGCTGCACCGCCATCATTTAAATCATCTCTCGCCACTGCTGTTACTACCACATGTTTTAACCCCATTACGGTGACAGAATCAGCCACACGTTCTGGTTCTCCCCAATCTAGTTCATTTGGTAACCCTGTTTTTACTGCACAGAACCGGCAACCTCTTGTACATGTATCTCCTAAAATCATAAAAGTAGCTGTTTTTCGTTCGCTCCAGCATTCATGTAAGTTTGGACAGCGCGCTTCTTCACAAACCGTGTTTAACCGATTATCACGCATCAACTTTTTTAAATTTCGATACGATTTGTTCGTATTAATTCTTGTTTTTAACCAATCTGGCTTACGTACATGCGTTTGTTGATTAGACATGTGAAACAGCTCCTTTTATATTATTCTCTGAATAATTTGATTCGGCAATCTGGTACACTTCTTTCCACTGTTCTTCTGTCAACGTTATTGGCTCTAATTCGATATTTAAAATTTCTGAAAAACCTTGTTGAAAAGCATTACGCACCCTTTCATAGGATTGCTTTTCTCCTAATTCTGCATTAATGGTAGTCGCTCTTTCATAGAATCTTTGCTTTTTTCTTTCTTTCATTTGGTCTGCAGGAAATTGAAATAAATCAAATAGCATCTCCACATTCATCGATAAAGGAATTGATCCATGTTGAAGAAGTATGCCTCTTTTCCTTATTTGTGCATTTCCAGAAATCTTCTTGCCCTTTGCAACTAATTCATAAAATGCAGGTTGCTCAAAACATATATTGCTTCGACCTTTAGAGGATGGCTCATGAGCATGATCCACTTCAATCCCTAGCAATTGATAAGCTCTTACTATACCTTTGGATAAATCGAAATAAGCTTGTCGAATTGATGAGGCAACTTTTTCATGCTTCTCTGAAATGACAATACTGTAGGTCAATTCATCATCATGCAAGACAGCACTTCCACCAGTCATTCTTCTTACCAATTGACATTGATGCTTTTTAATTCCTTGAAGATCAATCTTTCCATCTACCTTTTGGAAATATCCTATAGAGAGTGTTGGTTTATTCCATCGATAAAATCGCAATGTTGGTGGAATTTCACCTTTTTGATGCCAATGCAACAAAGCTTCATCTAGCGCCATATTAATTGCTGCATCTTGTGGAGTGTTTTCTAAAAACGCCCATTTTTCTCGCAAAAATAGTTCCTCCTTAGCGAATCTCTTCACTTTAGACAAACAAAAAAGACCACATTCATCATGAGAGAATGCAGTCAACATACGTATGCCTATTGACCACACTTCCTCACGCAGGCATTATCCTGTTCGAGTACAAAGGGTCTAAACGGTCCGATGTTCATCTCAGCTATTTACCATAGCTCCCCTAGTGTGAAAAAATTCTATTTAGATGTCATTTACTAACAACCCAAGCTTACCAATAATGGAATATAATGTAAAGATAATTTTTACTCATTTGATTTATCAATCATTTTTTTACTCTTAGGTCAGGTTTTCGCTTGATTCCATCCAATCTTTACCTTCAATTTTTCTGGTTACTAACATACTTGAAACAGTGTCACCAGTAACGTTAATCATTGTTGCAGGTGGGTCAACAACTACTCCAATAGCGGTTATGATGGGTAGAGCTTCCATTGGCAATCCATACAGTGTAATGATCATCATCTCTCCCATAAACCCTCCGCCTGGAATCCCGCTCATAACAATACCAGACAATAAACAAATTCCAATAGCAGTTAGAAAAGTGTCAAATCCGGAGAAATCCATATTAAATACCCCAAAAACAAAGGCAATTTTAAGCATTGCCGATAGACATGACCCATCCATATGAATCGTTGCTCCTAAAGGAAGCACCGTTTCGCGAACATCTTTAGGAACGCCAATACGCTTCGCCGCTTGTAAGTTCACAGGTAGCGCAGCGATGCTACTTCCAGTACCAAGTGAGGTTGCTGCAGGAGCTAAGATATTTTTCCAAAAACGAGTAACTCCCTTCTTACCACCAGCAAGAAATGCATATAAGGTAAATCCAATTGCAAAGTATAGGACCGAAACCGGGTAGTAAATGATGATTGCTTTTGCATAATCACCTATCAATTCCGCCCCAAACTCTCCTACAAGTGCTGCAAAGTATGCTCCTAGACCGATTGGAGCATAGTACATCACAAGTTTTATGATTCTCATAAATACTTCAGATGCACTAGTTAAAAACGTAGCGAATGGTCTTCCTTTTTCTCCAGTTAGGCCAGTCGCTACCCCAATTAATACAGAAAAAACAATGAGCGCTAACATGTTGTCACGGGAGAATAAATCAACAAAATCTGGTACTGTAAACGTATTAACCAATTGTTCTGATAGGTTTTGTTCTTCCACATTTTCTGGTGTATCTAATGGAATATTTACACCAGAACCCGGTTCAAAAATAACTGTAGCAACTAACATAAACACAGACGCAATTATTCCTGTAACTACAAAAACTGTAATCATCGAGCCCATAATTTTACCAAGACGTTTCATACTATCCATAGCAGCAATCGCTGATGATATGGTGAAGAAAACTAATGGTATTACAATCATAAATAACAAATTAATAAATAAATCCCCAAGTGGTTTGATAATTGTCGCATCTTCACCAAATACAATCCCTATGATACTTCCAATAATGATCGATGCCAGTAAAATAATAGGAAATCGATATGCTTTGAATTTTTCTTTCATATTTCTCACCTTCACTATGTAATGTAATTTCACTTTGCCAACTTAGTATATTCTACTCCTTTTTGTATTGAAGTCCAAGAGGAAAATGAAGTAATAATTCTATATTGATTAAGATTTTATGCTAGACATCAAAATAGTTCTGTCATATTATATTCATTATGTATTTTTTAAACATAGAGGGGAGATTATATGACAGAGAAATTCTCTCGAAATACCATTCTAGCTATCTTCATGATTGGTACATTCGCGATAGGAATGACAGAATATGTTGTTACTGGATTACTAACACAATTCGCTACAGACCTAGATGTTTCAGTGTCCACTACCGGACTTCTATTAAGTATTTATGCTATCAGCGTTGCTGTATTCGGTCCTATCTTACGGATGATTACAGTAAAGTACTCACCAAAACCCTTATTAATTGGTTTAATATCTATATTTATTATAAGTAATATCGTCGCAGCACTAGCTCCAAATTTTGACGTGCTACTACTATCAAGATTGCTATCAGCGACCATGCATGCACCTTTTTTCGGTTTAACCATGAGTCTTGCTGTTGAAATTTCTAAACCAGAAAAAAGAACGAGTGCCATTGCTGCAGTTCAAGGTGGGTTAACCATCGCTGTAATGCTAGGTGTTCCATTCGGCTCGTTTGTTGGAGGGTATTTTGATTGGAGACTTGTTTTTTGGATCATTGCCTTATTAGGTGCGATTACCTTAATTGGTTTAATTATAGTTACACCTAACATTAAGCCAGCAGTACAACCGAAACTTAGAAAAGAATTAACCGTATTAAAAAATAAAAATGTATTAATGATCATTGCGGTTATTGTCTTTGGTTTTTCAGGTGTCTTCACTGCATATACGTTTAAGGAACCTATGTTAAGAGAACTTGCTGGTTTTGGCGTGACAGGTGTCACAATCGGACTGTTTTTATTTGGCTTAGGAGCAGTTATTGGCAACTTTGTATCAGGAAGGATTCAGCCATCTAAATTAACTGAGCGTTTAATCTTTACCTTAGCAGCACTTGGTGCCGTGCTATTTTTATTTACATTTTTATTATCTGTGCCATTTCTCGCTTATGTTGCATGTTTTCTCTTTGGAGCAGGTACTTTTGGAACCACTCCAATTCTAAATTCAAAGATTATCCTAGCTGCTACAGAAGCACCAGCTCTATCTGGTACCATAGCCGCTTCTGTATTTAATCTGGCAAATTCTATTGGAGCAACCTTGGGAAGTCTACTATTAAATTCAGGATTTTCCTTTTCACAAATCACATTTGTTGCAGCCGGAATGATCTTATTCGGGATGTTATTGATGATAATAACGCATAAAATAGAAGATAAATCATTATTTTCTATTACCACAGATAACAACTAGATTTACGAAAAAGGAGACTCTATTGCATGAGTCTCCTCTTTTGTATTATTGCTCGTTCCACTCTTCTCGTAAAATCCCCATACGTATAGAGTCGTAATACTCTCCATTATAATAACGTACGTTACGAATCCTTCCTTCCATCGTCATTCCTAACTTTTCAGCAACACGAATCATCCTCTTATTTCCCGACCATGTAGTTAATCCAACTCGAACAACTGGCAACTGAGTAAATATATGGTTTACCCATAATTTTAAAGCTGTTGTTCCATAACCCTTCCCCCAATTATTGCCTTCATAAAAGATAATACCCATCTCTAGCCAATTCTTTTGTTCATCTTCATAATAATAAGAAACGGTACCATGGACATCATTATTCACACATACGACCCATCTAGATTTAGCATCGATCCATGATTCAGCTTCTTTCAAGAAATGTTCGTAAGACATACTTTCATGAGAGAAATATGGAGCATCCCATTGCTTCCACTCTGGGTTATCTTCTTTATAAATTAACTCCCATAGACGCTTCAAATCTTTTTCTTGAATTGGGCGTATTGTTAATTCTTGGTCTTTATACATGAATATCCTCTTTTCATTAAAATTTCATTATCCTAACGATTGATTGAAAAGAAGACGAAAAAGAAACTCTCTACTTTTCAATCACCTTTTTTTATTGAAGTCTGTTTCATTGTAATCACTCCTTTTTTAAAATAAAGTTTTGAGAAACTATTAAACAATCATCTATATGCACCCTTGTGATCGGATAAGATAATTGCTAAGACAGTTCCCCACAGAAATGTTATAGCATAAAACATACGTTGTAGTAGTCCTGCTGGTAACGGGATAAAGATAAGAAGTAAAATAAAAATCACTAAAACTACGAGGGAAACCAGTATGCCATACGTCCACCATTTTCCTCTTACTAATAACTTCCCAAATAACCATAACCCAATTAAAAAAGTCACCATTCCCAGCTGTGCAAAAATAGAATGCCAAAATAAATTTACATCTGCAGGAATAAATCCAGAAAAAATATTTCCTATTGCCAGTAATAATAAACAAATAGTACCTATCAGGTTCTTTCTATTACGTTCTAGTTGTTGAGAAAGATATACTATTCCTATTGAAAATGTAATTCCATTAACAATAAATAATACATTCATCCAAAAATGATGAGGAGAACAAATATCATACGCTGCTAGAGAATAAGTATATTCACCACAACTCGTGACTCCCAAATCACTCATTGCATGATCCATCACATTATACGGAGCGATAGAAGACATCACAAAAAAAGGTTCAAGTACAAAATACATACAAGTGAGAATCCAACTTGTAATACCAACTTTTTTAGAAATTTTCATTTCAATTACTCCTTCTATATTAATCCCGCTTAACAGTGCTGTAATATCCAAACTTAAAGTTTCCCTATCTAGGAATATTTCTATAGTATTATTTCTATATTTATATCCTTTATTCCTTTTAATATTTTCATATAAAAAAAGAGAACCCAATAAATATCGGATTCTCTACTTATAAACATATTAGTGCGCAATCATCTCATGAACGATATCTTCTTCACTCATTTCAGATGGATAGTATGTTGGCCAGTGTTCCACTTCTTCTAACAAGGCTTGTCTGTCATCTCCCCAATAAAGATGGTAATGTCCAGAGTCTGTTGGGAATATCGAATGATCACTAAATTGAATGTAAGTTGGTAAGCCTTCCGTCTCTTCCTCTAGCTTAAATATAAATCTTACTCCACGATTTCCTGCTTCATAATTGAGGATTTCATAACCATCATATTGGTACTCACCAGTTTTTTCTTCCTCTTCTTCAAAGAAAGTAACTTCATTACCATCAATCACAATTCTATGAACGTCTGTTACATAACCAGTTTCATAATACGCTTTGTATTCTTCTGCTGTCATGTCATCACTTTCTTCAGCTTTGTGTGCATAAACTTCATCAAGTGTACCGTTTTGATGTAAAGGGTATACAGATTGCCAATCGCCTTCCCAGTCTCCTAAAGTACGATCTTCCACTTGTTCATCTTCAAAATAACCATCATAAATTTGTTGAGATTCTTCATCATGAGCATGACTATGTCCATGTCCGTGATCATCAATTACCACTTCTATAACTTCTGATTGAGCATATGGTTCGTGATCATCATTAAACATTACTGCTATAATTTGTTGGCCGTTCGTTTCCGCATCGCCAAAAAATTTATTATCATCTAATTCAGGTACTGCTTCCCACTCATCATCAGATGAATTTCTTGTGTACCAATGCCAATGATCAAATTCACTATCTTCTTCTAGCTCTGCAGTTAATTTAATTAAATCACCCGTATGATAATGATCAGATACTCCTTCAACTTTTATATTTTCTGGTGCATCTCCAATCTCTACCTCATGACTATGATTATGTTCTTCTTCAGCATTTGCACCGTCTTCAGAAGAATTGTCGCCTGCTGATTGGCAGCCCGTTATAAATAGTAAACTTAGTAATAATACGCTAAGTCCCTTTCCCCATATTTTCTTCATACACATTCTCTCCTTTATGTAATCGTAATGATTACGATTCGTAATGGTTACGATTTAAATTATACATAGCAGTTATATAACCGTCAAGATAATTTTTGAATAAATAATATCGTATACGGTCTATGGGTTTAGTTCAGATTAAAATCTCTTCTACTAAATTAGTAGAGTTCTGATAAATTGTTTCGTGTAAGATATTCTTAAGAATATAGTGATATTGATGGGTATAAGATGTTGTTGATATGTATTCAGGAGTTTATTCCAAATAAAATTAATTTTAAGTAGTTGCTTTTGTCTGTGGTATTCTAGAAGAAACTTCTAGAATGCAATACTAGTTTACTTAAACTTAAGGGGTGCTAAAATAATGATCAAAAGCGTTTTACTACTCTTATTGTGTACTGTTCTATTAGGCTGTAGTTCATTAGAAGACCAGACAAATACTACTGAATTAAAAGGGATTATAGCAGATATAACAAAATCAAAATTACTTATAATTCCTGATATTAAACCTAATGAAATAAAAAACATAGAAAAATCCGAGCTTATAATGCTAGCTTCTGATAATGATGGAATTTATTTTCACTTGCCTTATAATAAATTGCAGCAGTTTCAATTATACGAAACTGTTATCGTAAAATATGATGTAGATGGCAATGTAGAAGAATCGGACCCGCCTATCTATGAAGCAATAGATATTTCTCATAATCCTAAATAAGATGTATATGTTGCTTCATTAAACTCTCCACAAGCTGTCCATAATATTGTCCATAAAAAAAGACCTCGCAGTTGCGAGGACCAGATTTATGTTTATATTATAGTTAAAAATTTCTCCAATGAATGGATCCTTTTCCACCATGAGGATGGTCATCATATTGTAATTTAAAGTATTCGTATTCCAACTCTGCTGTTGTCAGTTCATATAGATGTTTGTTCCCTTTTTTAAAATGATTAGATGCAATTAATTTCTCAATTAGATCATTTCTTCTTTGTTCCGTTTCATCTTCATTCCGTATGCTCATATATAAATCCATCCCTTCTATTAAAAAACATGATAAAGATAAGAAGAGAGAACTTGGATATTACGATAACCTCAACTTATCTTTCAAGCTATTGCTTGCAGGATTTAGCACAGACAGATGCGTTCTGTTGCTGAGGTTTCAGCGGGCCAGTCCCTCCACCTCTCTTGATAAGTATTTTCATATAATACATTATAACCACATTAATCCGATTTGTCTACTATGATTTAATTGCGCATTCTTGCAACTTGTATAATAATTTGTCTACATTCAATTTTCTATGAAAGGTGATATCTACCTCTAATCCAGTTTACGGCTTCCGTAAGATTCTCAGCTACAAAATCAATTTCAATTCCTTTTAGCTTTTCAAAATGTTCATGAAGCGTTGACATTCCTGCTCCTGTTTTTACTAATATCCTTACTGAATTTGTCTTTGAAGCTGCAACCATATCACTCCATCTATCGCCTATTACAACACCGTGGTTTAAGTTCAACTGATATTTATAAGCAGCATCCTTTAACATGCCTGGATGAGGTTTTCGGCAATTACATCCTTCTTTATAGTGATGCGGACAAAGAAATACATCATCAAAACCGAATCCCATTAACTCATTATAGAAATCTTCTTTGTTCACCTCTCCAAATGAAATACCTGGTTGATTCGTAAATGAAAACACTTGAACAAATTTTTTGAGGTAATCTATATCCATTTTTGAATTTGCATAAAGCTTAAAATCACCGGGATAATGTACCTTATCATCTCCACCAATGGTTCCGTCTCTATCTAAAAACACTGCTTGAATATCCATCTTCATCATGTCTCCTTCATCTTAAATAAAATAACCGATTGATAGTCGTTAGAATTAATGCTACGATTCCTAATATAAGCTTTCCAGATTTAATATTACCATTACTAGCTTTACCTTTTATTACATAGACGTAGACTTATTGGGTATAGAGGCAAAGTTTAATTAAAATATTTTACATTGTTTAAGGAGTACCTAATGAAATTCACTTTGGAAATCATACGTATAATCATAATTTTTGGGCTGTTAGGATTTATTTTCAGTAAAGCGGTTATGTTTATTTATTCATCCATCGGCATCCAGTTAGATAATCATTATGGAGGAATAATTGCTGGTATTAGTATAATTATTTCTATCTTTGTATTATATCGGAACAAATTACAATTCTCTGGATTTTATAAAAGTGATAAAAATGTAAAATTATCAAAGCCAGTTAGTATTTTTCTATTTTCAATTTCTATTATTATGTTAATCATTGCACCATACTTACCATAAGTCTTCATACGTATTTTCAAACCTTTAGTTACTTATATACTCAAATCCTTTAAAACTCTGAATAAATAATCAATAATTATTAACTTTCTCCTTTTGCTTAATTTATGTATAATTAACTTTTGATATATTAGCTAACGAAGATTAATCATAAGGGAGAAACACCATGCAACGTATTTCAAATTCGACAAAACAGCGTTATTATACATTTCTATTAATTTTAGCAATTCTTTTTATAGCTTCTACACTACGTTCCCCTATCACCTCCGTTGGTCCATTAATTCCAATATTTCGAAATGAATTAGAAGTAACAAATGCCATGATCGGTTTAATTAACACATTACCACTTATAGCATTTGGAATTTTTTCTTCATTTGTTCCTACTTTATCTAGAAAACTTGGAATGGAGATTACGTTATTAATGGCAATGGTGGTTCTATCCATCGGTATATACATTCGATCCATTGGTGATATATCCATGTTATTATTCGGTACACTGTTATTGGGAATAGCGATATCTGTGGGAAATGTACTAATGCCAGGATTAATAAAATCAAGCTTCCCATATCGTATTGGACTCATGACTGGTATTTATTCTGTTTCCATGAATTTATTTGCGGCGCTAGCTTCAGGGATTTCCGTACCAATAACTACGATACCTTCCCTAGATTGGCGAAATGCAATGCAATTATGGAGCATTATTTCTATAATTGCGGTAGTTGTATTAGTTCTTCGCTTACCAGTAATACGATCCTCTCGCAAAAAAGTATTTGTAGAGATGAAGAGTCAGCCTCCTACTGCATTATTCAAATCTAAAATAGCATGGGCTGTCACATTCTTTATGGGTTTTCAATCATTTATTCCTTATAGTCTTTTTACATGGTTGCCTGACATTTTATTAGCAAAAGGATTTTCTGAAAGTGATGCTGGTTGGTTAATAGCAATTTTACAGATGGGAATTATACCAACAACCTTTGTCGCACCTATTCTTGCAGCAAAAATGAATAATCAAAGAGTGATCGGTTGTACCGCTGGACTCCTATTTTTTAGTGGTCTACTCGGGATAACTCTGACTTCATCTAATCTTCTTATCGCATTCTTAATCTTAACTGGAATTGGAGCTGGGACAGCATTCAGTTTAGCCATGATGTTTTTCGTGCTTCGTACCGAGACAGTGGAGCAATCGTCACAGTTATCTAGCATGGCACAATCGATCGGTTATATGGTTGCTGCGATCGGACCATTACTTATGGGATCAATTTCTGAATGGACCAATGGTTGGACTATTCCTTTAGTAATGTTAATGAGTGTAGCTTTATGTATTGCTATACTCGGAACCATCGCGGGGAAAAATGAAAAAATAAAATTTGATTAAATAGTGAACGGAACTACCTTCCCTTGAAATGGAAGGTAGTTCTTTTACTTTTTAGCAGATATTCTCCAGGTCAATTAGTCCATTCAGCAATGAGTTACCTTTTTATCTGTTCACTCTTATTTTGGGCACTCATCACCCTTATGAGTTACCATTTCTCTCTGCTCCTTCTTATTTTGGGCATTCATCTCGCTTATGAGTTACCATTTCCCTCTGCTCCACCTTATTTTGGGCACTCATCTCGCTTATGAGTTACCATTCTTCTCTGTTTCTTCATATTTTGGGCACTCATCTCGCTTATGAGTTACCATTTCTCTCTGCTCCTTCTTATTTTGGGCACTCATATCATCAGTTAATTATTTTCGCGATAAATCATCAGTTGAATCTTGTTCATATTAACGTAGTAGTATAAATCTCGTTCAAAGCCCAGACCTGAGGATCAACGGCGATAATTTCAGATCATATTATTCTTATACCACTCCAAAAAACAATCCCTTTCAATTACATTTAAAATACATGGTTGTCTTGCATCACTTTCCATCTTTGTATGTTGCTCTGGAAAATTTGCACCTACATCTATTTTTATATATGGTAGTTTTTCTTGAGACTTTAGGGATCGTATATTTGTTTTCTTCGCTCCAGCAAAAACTCTTACTAAATTCAACTTCTCAAAAGCATGATAAAGAATTTCAGTTTTCGCTAGCTCGTTATATCCTTTCCCCCAATGCTTCACACCTAGCCATGTTCCGATCTCACTCGTTCCTTCTTTCTCATTTATTTCTTTCAGTGTTATAACACCCACTGGTCCTTCTATCTCATTGAGAATAATTCTTGAATATAGATTTCCTTGTCTTTCTGCCTCTAATACAAAATGAATAAAATCGACCGTGCCTTGAACAGAAGACTGCAATTTTGTTAAGCCTAATGTATCTCTAACATTTGAATCTGATGATTGTTTTGATAATGCAGCTGCATATTTAATATCTGGAGAAGCTAACTGTATCTGCACCACTTTTTTATTCCTCCTCACCACTTAGTGATTGAAGCACTTCATTCAGTCGATTCCATTCATATATGAGCAAAGATAATTCTTTACCTCCGAATATTACCGACGATGACGAAGTTAATGTTGCCCCATAATATTCATAAAAGTAACGCGTTTGATTATCCTCAAGCACTTCTACAAACACCTTACGATATCCTATTTTTTCAAGGTGGAATAATACTTTATGAAGTAACTGTTTTCCAATTCCTCTGCCTTGATAAGCTTTTAGCAAATATAAAGAGGTTAAATCGCCAGCTTTTTCATAAGTGTTGCTCGATCTTTTTCCTCCAGTTGCAAACCCAATAATTTCTCCTTGTTCATTTTCTGCCACCAATATAATACTATTATCTTCTGAAATATTCGATTCCCATATTTGTTCTCGCTGTTGATAGGTTAGCTTTTCTAAATAACTATCTGGAACAATACCCTTGTATGTTTCCTTCCAGCTATCTACGTGAACCATAGCAATTCCCCAAGCATCTTCAAGTAAAGCCTTCCTAATCTCCATCGAATCTCCTCCATATTATTGAACTAAAAAAAGCCCATCATCTCTAAGAGACGACAGGCTTCACCTACGCGTTACCACTCTTGTTAGTTCACAGTTAATGAACTCACTCTAAACGTATAACGGCGCAACCCGTTAAGGTTTATTATTAACCTTAAAGCTCCAAGGCGAGTTCAGGAACTTATTTACTGCCTTACACCAGCCGACAGCTCTCTTTATAAATAAGAAATCCTTACTACTCCTCTTCATTGCCTATAATGTATTTCAATTAGCTTACCACAGCCACCCTAAATGTCAATAAGTTCTGAATATTAATTTTTAGTGAGATGCTCTTTTAAATCATTTGATATTATATCTAAGTTATCACTATCAATCTTTTGGTAGTAAATCTCATCTATTACAACATCTGAACTGTACAGATCCAATATTTCCAATGATTCGATGTTCATGTCACTTATTACTTTCTCCGGCATATTTGTATCACTATTTTTAAGAACACGAATTAAATCATTAATCTTCATTCTTTCACGAAGAACTTCCTCAAGGTTACTCATTAATCTATCTTCTCTCACTTCTTCTTTGGTTAAATCAAGTTCATCAAAAAACACTTCTTCAGAGACTGCGCTATAGTATTCAATAGGGACATCCATTAAATTCTCTACTGTTTTTAATGCGGAATCATAAGTAGAACTATACGCAGTAGCGTGCGTTATTTTATTCTTCCCCATATCTTCTCCGTCCGAATTAATTATCGTCGCATAAGTATCTCTTGATATCGGGACCATTTTCATACTATTATCAGAACTATTATATGTGACCAAAATAATAATCGAGCTCCGATTATTATTGGCTGCTTCGTCCGACCCAAAAAGTACAAACGAGAATGCATTATCATTTTGAGCGACTGTGTCTTGAGCTTGATTATCATATTGACTTTGATTAACGGAGGATTGACTATAAACATATATAAGACCGATAGAAAGTATTAAAACTACGAAGGTACCAATAGCCGGGCCTAAGAAACTTTTCTTTGATTTCACTTCACTTTTATACTGTGTTCCATCCTTAATTTTCTTTAATGTTTCTTCTCTATCTTTCTTTGTAAAAAACAAGTTATAATCTTCTAGTGAAGAATTCTTTTTATCCCTATCCATATATGTCAGCCTCCTTCATCATAGTTTTTAAGCGTTGTTTTGCCCTTCTCAATCTGGTTTTCACTGTATTTTCGTTCAAACCTGTGACATCAGTAATCTCACTAATTGTTAATGATTTATAATAATATAAGTAAATAATTTCACGGTAGTTTTTTGTCAATGATGCTACAATCTCTAACATTTCTTCTGTATTTGCCTGGTTTATAATTTTTTCTTCAGTTAAAGGAAATACGGTGCGAAACGTATTCTCAATAACACTTTTGGTCTGTACTTTTCTATAATGCCAGCTCCTTAGATAATCCTTACATTGATTAATAGTTATCCTGTATAACCATGTTTTTAAGTTAGATTCATTACGGAATTCATCTAATTTTTCATAGCATTTAATAAATGTCTCTTGGACCATATCTTTTGCAGTTTCTTTATCCTTCACATAATTAAATGCTAATCTTACTAAATCATTCCCGTACTCTAACATCACCTCTTCTAATATTTGTATCTTTTTTTCTTCGTCCATAACTCCCCCTCTTTTCTTAACTTTTTTCCTTTAGACGAATTTCAAAGAAAAATTGTTTCAAATTGTAGATAAAAAAGCGCATGAAATCAGAAAAACTGAATTCATACGCTCAAAAATTACTTAGTCAAAAGTCTAATAACCAACTAATCTAATCGTTTCTCATAACAATTACATTCATGAACACGTTTATATTTCCTTCTCATTTCTTCTTTCTCATTTCCAACATAATGTGCAAATACCTGGACTGGATAAATATCAGAAGTGCTAGATAAAGTATCTTTTATCTCATTACCCTCCAAATACACATGTAAATAACTATCGACTTTTTTAAAATTTTGTTTCTCGTACCACAGATTTACAAATAGATCATCTCTCGTCCATGCTTCCAATCGATTCAATCCTAATGCTTTAGCTTTTTTCTCTGCCTCCAACAGTAGAGACTTGCCTATGTTTAATCTTCGATAGTCAGGATGAACAGCTATATGCCAAATCATTCCTCCTAAACCACTTCCTCGCGAACACACGGCTCTTTCTTGTTGTTCATATTCAATATCTATTAACCCAACAATTTTATTATCCATTTCTGCTACTAACTCAATCGACGGATTTTCATACTTTTCTTTATGGGGTAAGACGTTATCGTAATAGGCAGTATCTAAAAAGGCCAGCACTCTACAACGTATCCAACCAACTTCATCTCTATCTTCGTATTCTCTAATTTTCAAATACAATCTTCTCCCCTGTTATATCTTAGGCAGCTGTTCCTTTGTCTCCCTTTAATCATCTACAGACTATGCACAACAGTCCCTTTATAGAAACTAAATTTGACCGGATTTTGTCTTGCCACAAATTCTGCAGTTGATGAACTATCTACTAATATGAAACTCGCATCCATATCTTTTTCAATCCATGTTTTCTCTTTTTCTATATTTAGTGGTTTTCCAGTAATAAGAGCTAAGGAATTAGTTAATGCTTCTTGAGTCGTTAAACGATGTATTTCAGCATAACGATTTAATTTTCCTAAGATATCTCCAGTTCCGAAAGGCGACCATGAATCGTAAACATTATCACAGCCTAAATTTACGTTAACACCCGCTGCTCTTAATTCTTCCAATGGAGGAATCCTTCCATTAATCGGAACACTAGATATAACAGATATACCTTGTTCTGCTAATTCACTAAATACCATTTCTCTTTCTTCGCCCACAAAATCATTCAATCCAAAAGCATGACTGATTGCCACTTTCCCTTGCCAATTACTTTGCTTAGTATACTCAATTAATTTTTTAACTGTTTCTGTTCCATGCTCATTCCGATCATGGACATGAATATCTATAGGCACATTGAATTGAACTGCAAGCTCGAATGTTTGACTTAAAGATCTTTCAAGGTCACCATCCAATGAAGAAGGGTCAACACCACCAATCAATTGCACACCTGATTCCAAAGCTTTTTTCACGTCATCATATGCATTTGAACGGAGCAAACCGTGCTGTGGAAACGCGACAAGTTCGTAATCTAACTTTCCTTGATAGTCTTCTAAAGTTTCTAATACCCCTTCAAGGTAACGTTGTCCTACTGCTGGATGAACATCAATATGTGAACGGAAAAATGTAACACCATTAGAAATCTCCGTTTCTATTAAGTTTTTCGCTCTATCTTTTAATGAAAGGGATAGATTATCCAATTCCTTTATTTCACTTGTAAACCTCTCTACAATATTATTTGCTGGAGTAATCGGTTCCCAAGGAACACCAAGCTTACTTTTATCCAGATGACAATGCATTTCTCGTAAAGTTGGTAAAATAAGATAATTATTTCCATCTATCTCATTGTTCCCATCTAAATTAGATTTTTGATGATCCATAATATCACTTATTTTCCCATTTTTAATCTCTATATCTACCGTTTTTGTTTTACTACCATATGTAAATCCTTCTCTCGCCAAATAAGCTTTTTCTAGTCTTACATTACGCAACCACTTTGATTCACTCATCCGAACACTCCTCAAAATTATAAATTTAAAGCTTCATTATAGCTGACAATTCAACATTTAAAACTTTCTCATCTCTATCATTGAATGTTTCTAACAATACGGTTAGGATTCCCTGATCTTTTTTTAACTTCTTTATATCTATCACTTTTACAATTACGAACAATAAATCATCTGGAAATACAGGTTTAATAAATTTCACATTATTCATTTGTGTGCCGGCAATAACATCCTCACCATATATTTCTTCTTCCACCCATAATTTAAAAGACAATGCAAGCGTATGCATACCAGAAGCTATAATACCATTAAACATTCCTTCTTCTGCTTTCTTCTCATCCAAGTGCATATACTGTGGGTCAAATTCACTTGCAAATCTAGTAATATTTTCTTTGGTTACCTTAATTGATTTCGTAGTAAATACTTGTCCTAATGAAAGTTCTGTAAATTTCATATAACACCTCCTATAGTAATTTCGAACACTCCTTTACCACGTATATGACCACCTATCATTGATTTTGATTTTCTTTTAACACATCTAAAATTGTGTAGCCTAAAACTATTCCAGCAACCTGTTGTACAAATGGGCTTCCATATGCAAATAAATTAAACCAAAATTCCGGGAATGGCATGTTTATATCTGTGTCTATATGTGGCAATATGGACAATAAGATAATGAAAAACGTTGGGATTGCAATTGCTACTAATCTAATCCAATCAAATTTCCAAGGGATTTTATACTTTATTTCCATTAATAACTTAGGTATTCTCATCAATATACCAATCGCAATAGGATATGTATACATATATATAGTTAGAGGAAAAAAATTAAATTGCATATTAGTTTCTTCTTTCAAATGAAACTGATAGTGACTCCCCAAATATACTAATATACCAATTACAATTACCCACACAATATAATATAAAAATCGTTTAATAATAACACTCCTAATAGTATTGATAGTATGATACGCTTTTTAAATTATAAAGTTACAATATTCTATAATTTAATGATAGATTTATTTCCTACGCTTAAATTACTCATTTTCTACTCCTACAAAATTGTGCATAAAAAAACTCATAATATTCCTTCTTAAATTGATCTTCCTCTTCAAGAAAAGGATAGTGATTACTTTCTTCAAACACTACAAGATTAGAGTCTAATATCAAATCATGCATCTCAATAGAATACAATAATGGACACTGCACATCATATTTCCCACAAATAATTAGACATGGAATATCAATCAACTTTAATTTCTTGGTAACATCAAATACATGCATCTCTCTATTATAAAATGCTAAACGTGTAGCACTAATTTCCTTCTGTATGTCTAATGAAAAATACGTTTCATATTTTTGAGGATCTAATAAAGATAACTGTGTTCTCCTCTTCTTCAATCTCTTTTTTTCAGATATTGACTTTGATTGCATAAGTTCGTTAGTTAGAAACTGCATTTCTTCAAAATCAGGATGTTTTTGATTGTATATGCAATCTTCTGAGAAGGTTACATACTCTCTTGCAGTTGCGCCAACTAATACTAAATAATGTAAACTTCTGGAAAAATAAATCCCATAGACAACTCCTAAAATACCACCGGTAGAGTGCCCTGCAAATCCCCATCTATCCACTTCCAAAGACTTTCGTATTGATTCTAAATCAAGAATTGATTCCAACATACTTAATTGATAAGGCAGACTGGCTTTCACTGAATTTCCCGCTTCCCTTAGATTAACTAAGTAAACGGTATTTGTTTTTGTGAACGATTCTGCGAAATAATCACCAGTATTATTATAAGAGGAATAATAATGAGTGACACACAAAGGCTCCCCTTCACCTTTGATAAATATTTCAAAAATTCCTCTATCTGTTGTTACTTCTTTTCTTAACCATTTTTTCATATAATCACCTGAATCATGCAATCTGACTTAATAAATACTTTCCCATAAAGACCCGATGAACATAAAAATAAAAAAACTAAAAGTGATAAAAGTATTCAACACAATAGCTACTATACTTCTAGCTAAATATCCAAATACAACTCCAATCGGCCCTATCAAGAATGTCCATAACCAATAGCCATATCCAAAATCATTGATAAAGTTAGGTACCCATAATAATAGACCTACTAAAAAACTAATTATTGAAAGTACGATCCATTTTTGTTTTAAAACTAGTTCCAAATTATATAACACTCCATCTTTCAAAATTTATATATCCTTCGTCTTCTTTTTAGATAGATGAATAATCGAGGAAACGAAAAAATATAGAAAGTAGATATAAATTAATGCAATAACTATAGCAATTAAGTCTAACGATAAAACTTGCAGCCATAAATATTCTAATTCATTTACCTCCACTCTCTGAATAAAATAAGCAAAGTTAATGATAAGAAATATCGGAATGAACAACAAATTTTGCGATGATTGTACTCTCTTATAATCTTTTTTCATATTATACACACTAACAAATAATACAATAATAAAGAAGATATAATATACAATCCAGACACTTACTGGTAAGGACGGACCCATTGTACTACCTCCATCTACAATTGTTTATAAGATCATAATTTTGATCAATATACATTTCCTCACTACTCTTGAAATATATATGAATTATAGGGTATTAATGCGTAAACAAAATCAACTCATTCACCAAATCATCCTCGAGTTTCAATTAATTACCTAAAAAGTCTAACTACTAAGTAAATTATACACGAAATGCACAAGAAGATAATACCAATAACTTTTTTTCAATAAATATAAAATTACCCCTTCATAATTCGACAAATCTATTATATAATTTTTATGCAATCAAATTTATATTTATACATTTATTATACTATCATGACAATAAAGGAGCTTTTTTCTTATGAATAAATCAGATCAACATTGGCAAGAACTTGTAAACTCAATCGGAAATTTCTTAGCACCTAGTATGGCAAAAGATCATCCGAATCTTCCGGTAGTAAAAGCAGAAGGTTGTTACTACTATGGAACGGATGGAAAAGAATATTTAGATTTCACTTCTGGAATTGCCGTTGAAAATGTCGGACATCGTCATCCTAAAGTAGTACAAGCGATAAAAGATAGTGCAGATCACCTTGTACACGGTCCATCAGGAGTAATTATCTATGAATCTATCTTAAAATTAGCACAAGAACTTCAAGAGATTATGCCACCAAAACTAGATAATTTCTTCTTTGCTAATAGTGGTACAGAAGCAATTGAAGGTGGATTAAAGTTAGCTAAGCATGTGACAAAACGTCCATATGTCATTTCATTTACCGGAAACTTCCATGGTCGCTCGATTGGTTCATTAAGTGTATCTACCTCAAAAAGTAAATATCGTAAGTATCAACAACCATCATGGTTAACGTATCAATTACCATACGCTCTGCCAGAATACTTACCAGAAGGACAAGACCCAGAAGTATTCTTTGCAGAAAAGCTAGAGAAAGATGCAGAATCCCTTTTCAAACATCAGGTAGACCCTGAAGAAGTAGCATGTATGATACTGGAACCAATTATGGGCGAAGGTGGTTACATCATCCCACCTAAATCATGGTTACAAAAAGTACGTGAAATCTGTGATCGTCATGGTATTTTACTCATTTTTGATGAAGTACAAACTGGATTTGGACGTACCGGTGATTGGTTTGCAGCACAAACCTTTGGTGTTACACCTGACATTATGGCAATTGCAAAAGGAATCGCAGCAGGAATGCCATTAAGTGCCACTGTTGCATCTAAAGAACTCATGGATCAATGGCCATTAGGTTCACACGGAACAACTTTTGGTGGTAACCCGATTGCTTGTGCAGCAGCACGCGCTTCTCTTTCTATAATGAAAGAAGAAAAACTCCTTAACAATGCCAAGACAATGGGAGATTATGCATTAACCAAACTAAGCGGTCTAAAAGATAAATATGAGATTGTCCACGAAGTACGCGGAATTGGCTTAATGCTAGGGATAGAACTGAGAGATCCTGAAACAGGTGAACCAGATGGTGAAGCAGTAATGAAAGCTTTAAACGGCTGTTTAGATGAAGGAGTTTTATTCTATCTATGTGGAAATGCAGGAGAAGTTATTCGAATGATTCCACCACTAACCATTAATAAAGAACAAATTGATCAAGGAATCGATGTACTAGACAAAGTTCTAGCACAAATGTAAAGGACGTGCCAATATGAGCAATCAAGTAGAAAATCTATCAAACAATACTCCACAATCAGAAGAAAAAATAGATAAAAATGGTCTAATGAAGTTTCTACTTCCTTCTTTATTCGGAGTTTTCATCTTCCTATTTCCGATTTTTGATGGTGAAACATTCAATATACCTTTAGGAATTATTACAGAATTCATTATCAATGCTTTAACCAATTGGTTACCGGCGATCGTTACGTATACTATGGTGATTTCTACATTATTTACGGTGATACAAGCCATTTTCAAGCCTGCTTTTATTGAAAAATCTGCGTTGTTTAAATCTCTTTTCAACGTCTCAATATTTTGGACAACGCTTCGTGTGCTCGGAACGATATTTGCGATTATGACCTTTTATAATATCGGAATTGCAGGAATTTATTCTGAGTTAACTGGTCAAGTTATGTTCGGATTGTTAACAAGTTTAATTGTTTGGTTTTTTGTTGCATCATTCTTAATGCCTTATTTAATTAATTTTGGAGTGATGGAATTTATAGGCTCTATCTTAAGAAATGTTATAAAACCATTATTTACATTACCTGGACGTTCTGCAATCGACTTATTAGCTTCTTGGATAGGAAATGTAAATGTCGGTGTCGTTATCACTCGGGAACAATACGAAAATGGATTTTATACTGGAAGAGAAGCTGCAGCAATCGCCACTTGTTTCTCAACTGTTTCGCTTCCCTTCTGTCTAGTAATTGCTGGAATGCTGAACGTGGACCATATGTTCCCTGTGTTTTATCTAACCATCGTTATTGCTGGTGTAGTAAGTGCGATGATTATTCCGAGAATACCGCCAATATCTAAAATTCCTAATAAATACTATACAGAAAACCATTTTCAAGAAGATGTTCCTGAAAATATGAGTAAATTTAAATGGGGATTACTACAAGCTGTCAAGCGTGCTAAAAGTGCTGGTTCATTTAAAGATCAACTAAAACAAGGAAACGAAATTTTCTTAGGAATCGCGTTTGTTTTGCTTCCTCAAGTCATGGCAATAGGAACTCTTGCACTTGTAGTTGCTGAATTCACTTCATTTTTCCAAGTGATTTCTCAACCAATTGTTCCTTTGCTTGAATTGATGCAATTACCAGAAGCAGCAGCTGCCGCACCTGCTACAATTATTGGTTTCATTGATATGTTCCTACCAGCTGTACTTGCATCTGGTATCGAAGCAGAAATTACTAGATTTGTAATTGGAGCTCTTTCACTGGTGCAGATTATCTACCTAACAGAAATGGGTACACTATTACTTATTTCTAAGATTCCAGTAAAAGCATGGCATTTATTTGTTATTTTTCTACAAAGAACGATTATTTCATTACCAATTATAGTGTTAATAGCTCATATGATTTACTAGCGCTTATTTTTGTTTCAACCAAAAATTTTGATATATCATTTTCACGAGGTGAACAGCAGTGTATGTAGAACAACTTATAGAAAAATTAGGAATGGATAATGTCTCACAAAAGGAAAGCATCCTAATTCGCCATGGATATGATGAATCCCCACATAAAGCGGTAGAACCAGATGTTGTTTGTTTTCCAACATCCAAAGAAGACGTACAAGCAATTCTTGAAATCGCACGAAATAATCAAATTCCCGTGACACCATTTGGAACAGGATCGGGACTTGAAGGCTCATCCATTCCGGTTAAAAAAGGGATCTCCATTAATTTTGAACAAATGGATACCGTTCTTGAATTCTCACCTGAGAATATGACAGTTACTGTCCAGCCAGGTATTACACGTTTTCGACTGAATGATTATATAAACTCAGCTGGTCTTTATTTCCCGGTAGACCCAGGAGTAGATGCTACTATCGGTGGAATGGTCGCAACGAATGCAAGTGGAACAACAGCAGTTCGTTATGGAGCAATGAAAGATCAATTGATAGATTTAGAAGTAGTGATGGCTGATGGAACGATTATTCATACAGCTTCCAAAGCTAAGAAATCTTCTTCTGGATATTTAATTACCAACCTCTTTGCAGGATCAGAAGGTACTTTAGGGATAATTACAGAGGTAACATTGAAACTTCACCCTATTCCCGAATATACAATTATGGCTAGATGTACATTTGAAACCATTAATGAATGTGCTACAGCCAGTCAGCAATTATTATTAAGTGGTATCCCGTTAAAGAGGATAGAATTAATGGATGCAGCTAGTGTTGCAGAGGTAAATCGCCAAAACGGATACAAATTCTCGGTGCGCCCCTCTCTTTTCTTTGAATTTGCTGGCGCAAAACAAGCAGTGGAAGCTGAAGTAGAGCTTGCTCAAACTATTCTAGATAATTTAAGTTGTGAACATTGGTCTGTAGCATTAGATCCTGATGAACAACAAGAACTTTGGAAAGCACGTTATGATCTGTCCTATTCTTTCCAATCTGTAAAGGGAATGGATGAAGTAGGAGCAGATGTATGTGTTCCTATTAAAGAATTACCTGAATTAATAACCTATGCGAGAGAGTTAATTGATGAAACTGGGTTAAAAGGTGGCGTATGGGGCCATGTCGGTGACGGAAACTTCCATACTCTAATATTATTTGACCCTTTAGTTAATGGTGAGAGACAATTAGCTGAATCTGTCAACGAGGCACTAGCCATCCGGGCGATAGAGGTTGGCGGAAGCTGTACAGGCGAACATGGTGTTGGAATTGGCAAGCAAAAGTATCAAGAACTAGAACATGGCAATTCCCTACCTATTATGCAAAATATAAAACAATTATTCGACCCAACTGGTATTCTTAATCCAGGGAAGATTTTTATGAATTAAATAATAGACAAATAAAATAAGTATAGTGATCTTCATTAAAGATGATCACTATACTTATTTTTTTACTTTCTCCAATGCCGTTGGTCCTTACGGGCAGATTTAAAGAACGAAACACCCATAAGAATAATTACTATAGAGAACGGGAGAGCAGCGATAATTAACATATTCTGCAAACCTTGCGTCCCCCCGAAATATACAATGATGGCAGCCACTGCAGATTGCATAAGTCCCCACATAATTTTAACAGCGTTTTTCGGATTAATTGTTCCTCCAGTACTTAACATACCAAGAACGAATGTCGCTGAATCTGCAGATGTAATAAAGAATATCGCTACAACAAATAAAGTGATGATAGACATTATCATACCTAGTGGATATTCATTTAACACACCAAACGTTGATGTTTCTAATGCAAATTCTGATATTGTAGCAATGCCATTCTGTTCTAAGTTTAGTGCAGAGACTCCGAATACCGCAAAGAAAATAAAACATACAATCGCCGGTACTAATAACACCCCAAGCATAAATTCTTTAATTGTTCTTCCTTTGGAAATACGTGCAATAAAAATTCCGACAAACGGTGACCAAGATATCCACCATGCCCAATAAAATACTGTCCAATTATTAATCCATGTTCTTTGTTCACCATCTTGAGGTGCCAATCTTAAGCTCATATCAAAGAAATCAGATACATAACTTCCCAATGTATGTGTAAACATATTAAGAATATATAGCGTAGGACCAACTAGAAATAACATAAGCAACAGTATAAACGCTAATCCCATATTAATATTACTTAAATACTTAATCCCCCGACCGATTCCTGACCAGGCAGAACAAATAAATAGAATGGTAGCAATCACGAGTATCAGTAATTGCATCCAAAAGGTCCCTGGAGTACCAAATAAATAAGAAAGTCCCCCACTAATCTGTGCAGATCCAAACCCAAGAGTTGCTGCAACACCGACAACTGTAGCAAAGACTGCTAGCGTATCAATAATTTTCCCAGCTGGACCTTGCATACTATTTCTTCCAAATAACGGAACCAAAGTCGCACTAATTAACCCCGGTGTGTCTTTATAAAACTTAAAATACGCTAAAACTAATGCTACAATTCCATAAACTGCCCACGCATGTACTCCCCAATGAAAAAAAGAATACTTTAATCCATCGTTAATTGCTTGTTCTGATCCTAGTTCTGCACCAGGAGAACTAGTAAATGCATGTGAAATAGGTTCTGCAGTAGTCCAAAATACTAGACCCATCCCCATTCCAGCACTAAATAACATAGCAAACCAAGACAATAAACTAAATTCGGGTTTATCATTCTCTTTACCTAATTTAATTTTTCCATATTTAGAAAAAATAAGATAAACACAAAAAATCAACATTAACATAACTATGATTAAATAATACCAACCAAAGGTATCCGATATAAATGTTGTGACATTTGACGTAAATCCTTCTAAATTACTTGGGGCAAAGGACCCCCACAGGACCACGATAATACATAATGCTAATGAATACCAAAAAACACTCGTAACACTTTTCATCCATACACCTCTTCTTTATTGCTTTTCTTTTATGTATAAGCATCTTAATTAATACCCGACCCGTTATACGATCAAACCAAAATTTGTTAAAATGTTCCAAAATCCCTTAAGTAAAATTCATCGTCTATATGTAAAGTTAGGTATTAAATAACCGCTTCTATACATCGTATATTAGCGGTTGGGTTATATCGTTAAAAAAGATTATTAAATGAATTCGATCTCTCATTTAATATTTGAGAAGTTGATGAAATTTCTTCAAAGTCTTCTATTGTTCGATTCAAATGGTCTTGACTATTCTCAATATTTACTTCTATCTGTAAAGCTCCATCTTTTATCTGATGAGATCCATTCGTTATGGCATCTACTATATTGCTAATATCAACCACGGAATCTTCTACATCGCCCGCTAATTTTTTGACTTCGTTTGCTACTACATTAAATCCCTTCCCAAATTCTCCGGCATGTGCCGCTTCTATAGCAGCATTTAGAGCTAATAATTTTGTTTGTCTCGCAATCCGCTTCACCGTAGTGACAATACTGTTAATCTCATCCGTTTGCGCCAAAAATGTTGTTATCATTTCTCCATTTTTATCCATAATTTCTGATACAGATTGAAAACTTTCGGTTAATAAATGTATATTCTTTGTTCCCGAAGTACTTTTTTCATTGATACCTTGAGCAACTTCTTTAAACTCATATGCTAATGATTGAACTTTTTCTTCACGCTCCGTCACATTGGTAGCTATCTTTGAAATAGCTACCACTTTATTATCTTCATCAAATACCGGCATATATGTAACTTCAAGCCAAATTGGCTTTCCATTTGCATCTTTTCTCTTTATCTTATTTTGATAAGATTTTCCAGAAAATAAACGATTCCAAAATAATTCGTAATCTTCACTTTGTACGAACGTATCAAAACAGAACATATGATGATGCATTCCCAGTAACTCTTCTCTTTTATATCCCAATGCTTCTGCAAAATTATCATTTACAAAAGCTACTCTCTTAGTTAAGTCAAATCGAATAATTGCAAGATTACTTTCTAATGCTTGTACAACCAAGTTATCCATTTTATCTTTATTTTCCATTAATGTCATAAAATTGCTCCTCTTCATCTAGTCAGTTATACCTACCCTAATTATCTTAATTTCAAACAATTAAGTCCATTTCTATAAAATTTAGAGTTATTGAAAGGTACAACATGTTTAAATCTAGTTAAAGGTGGAATTGGAATACTGTACCAAATAATTAAAGGAGGATCTATCACAATGAAAAAGAAATGGTTAACGATTGTGCCAGCTGTGGCTTTGGCCATAACACCTCTTTACTTTCAGGAAGTAGAGGCCTCTAGTGCCCATCCAGATTCGCAAATGGAGCAATCTAATTCTGATGTACCCCAAAGGCTTGAACCTATCTTAGACATTGCACCAGAGCATCAACCTACACTCAAAGAAGATAGTGTAGGATTAGAGGTAGAATTAGTACAAGTTAAGTTAAATCATTTCGGATTTGAGACAGATGTCGATGGAATATTTGGTAGCAAGACAGAAAAACAAGTGATGAATTTTCAAAAGAAACATGACTTAATAATTGATGGAATTGTTGGTGAAGAGACTTGGATAGCCTTATTAGCTGAAGAGCGCCAAGACATGTTTACTGTTGATTACGCGATCTCTCTAGCTGAAGAAGAACTAAATAATGACGACTTGATTTTCAGCAGTAATGGTGAACTCTATGTAGATAATGATGGAAGAACTTTTTACAACCTAAAAGCATCTAGTAAATCCATGATTGAAGATGGAGGAACGGGAACTGTGGGCTTCTATAATGTATACAGTGATGGAGAAGTTATCTTGTCGGAACCAATGAATAAATTGCAGCAGAGAATGTCCATGGATGTTCTCTGCTTTTTAAATGTATTAGCCATATACGGTAGCACACTTGTTAGAATTCATTATGTGCCTCTCATTCGTTTCGTTAAGTTTATCCCAAAAATTCAAAACTAACTTGAACTGATAATTGAATATAAATAAAAGTAGTAAAATTTCTATGATGAAGAAAATAAGAAATGGCTTTATTCTAGGATTTCTAAGCTGAAGTTTATAAAAAGCAAACCATAAGATAAAGAGAATAATTATAACTGTGAGATTAATAGGGACAACTTCTATGGTTTCAAAGGTGAAATATAACCATGCTAGAAATAAACCTATTCCTCCAAAAATAATAATTCCTAAAGTGATGTTAACGATATGAATTGTTTTTTTGTTCAAAAGCGTCTCCCCCCTTCCATGCATTAATTTGGGCAAAAATCTGAAGTGCTTTTAATAATTTTACATTATTTTTTAAATTTTCTAACTAATAGATCCATTGTACCTATTACTTTTTCTCTTTTCAATATTAAATTCATTCCTCAATGCAAAAGATTATACATACATTTATTATTATTTAACTTCATTATTCCTAATCCAGGATTATGTATTTCAGCATATTTGAGTTCAGCTTCTACATCTAATTTTATTGGAATAAAAAATTTATTGATATGGCCATAGCTACATACCCCTACAAGTTTAGAAAGTAATGATAATAGGAATAATTTTAATGGAGGAATTTTAAATGATTAGCAGAGATGATATTTTCAAATATATACAAAATAAGTATAAGGTTGAACCGGATTATCCTTGGGAAAAATATGCAAATTTTGCCGCTTTAAGACATAAGGATAGCGGAAAATGGTTTGGTCTAATTATGGATATCACTGGAGATAAATTAGGGATTAATTCCAACAAAAAGATTAATGTATTAAATGTGAAAGTAAGAAAAGAAATGATAGGATCATTAAGAGAATTAGAAAATGTGTATCCTGCATATCACATGGATAAAAATAATTGGGTAAGTATTGTTCTAGATTACACGGAAACCTTAGATGATATTAAAAGTCTAATTGAAGAAAGCTATGAATTAACTTCTTAAAACCCGTTACTTTCTAAAGTGACGGCTCATTTTTCTATAAACTTTGGTTCATAATTTGAAATAACTTCCAAAACTTCATCACCTGTAATGTAGACATGGTGTTCCACGTTAGGATATAATGTTCTATTACCTAAATGATTATTATCAAATTTAGCAATATAATCTGAATGAACCACTTTAAAAAAATTGTAATTTTCATTAGCAATATTCCGTTTAATATTCATTAAGTCATGCGGTCCAAATACCATGACCATTTCGGTAGTGTGCTTGAACGACCATACAACATATTCAAACGGTGTTATATTATCTGGATCGTCATATATTACTTCTAAGAAGTTACCTTGTGAATCTCTTAACATTATCTTGAGATAATTGTTTTTCCTTGAAATTTCTTCAAAATATACGTCGAACCCTGATTCATTGATTAAATTTGTTTTTACATTCCAATTTACTAACATCTGATCTAGCGACATATAATCCCTACTTTCAGGCTATTTATATCTAAATCCATATTGAATATTGTATTCATTATCTGCTGCTCCTTCTATATGATTTTCTTCTAAAAATAGCCAATTGATTTTGAGTGCAACCCTTCACCTTGTTCAACGGTTAAGTCATCGAATTAAAAACGAAGATTAGTATTATTTCAAATTATAAACACAACAATAACAAAAATTATTATTAATTGATAAATATTTATTGAAAATCGATAAATATTGTATTACATTAGAATAAACTAACTGAATCAGTGAGGTGCTTCTTATGGAACGAAGAACAACACCCTTTTTAAAGTCAGCTGTTTTTATTCTAGGAATTACAGTGCTAATCTTGTGTATGTTTTGGTTGCCTTGGTTAGCAAATGTTACAACAGAAATGTATCCTGAATTCTCGTATTTACAATACCCTGTTTTAATCGGATTATATGTCACAGCTATACCATTTTTTGTTGCTCTGTATCAGATTTTGAAACTTTTAAAATACATTCATAATAGAAATGCATTCTCAGTCTTGTGTGTTGGGACTTTAAAAAATATTAAAAAATGTGCGGTTACAATTAGTATTTTATATGTAATCGGGAGTTTCTTCCTAATGTCACAAGATGCTTTACATCCAGGTATAGCAATAATCAGTTCTATAATTATTTTTACTTCTATAGTTATCGCTGTATTCACTTCTCTTCTTCAGAAGTTATTAATAAATGCATTAAATATAAAAATTGAAAATGATTTAACAGTATAAGTGGAAAACCAATTGTAATTTTATTGATATGATATGTAATGCTGCCTTTTAAATTAATATAAATAAGTTTTCGGAAGACTTGGCTCTGCTGTAGATAATGTCTATATTGAAGATTGGAAAACAGCTTTCAACACTTTTTTAACACGAGCACTCGATAATGGAATAAGCTTGTTCAATTTCTATTACCTTTCTTGTCAGTCTTGGTGGTAAATGCAGTCATCAAACCTATACAAACAGGCATTAAACTCCATAAGAAGAATCCCCACTTGTGTGTCATTAAAGATAATAAAAAGAAGAAAGCAAGAGCTACAATTGAAATATACACAGTACGTATTTGATATTTATTCACCTAGCATCTACCCTTCCATTAATTAAATTATATTCGTTTTCTTAAAGTCACATTCTTATACAATCTGTCCCATCTCCCCTCAGATTGTGCGCCGTTCGTTATTCAGGATAAGCGCTCTGTAACGAAAAAATGATTTTTCATTATTTGCTTGCTGAGATCATTAAAAACATCGGTCTTCTATTTTCATCTTCCATTTTGGGATCATTCTTTAACATTACATCAGAAGGAAACGATTCCTTAACTGTTTTTATAATAAAACCTGCATCAATTAAGTCATTCATATATGTTGAAATTGTACGATGGTATTTTATAACTTTTTCATTTAGAAATAATGCTTTACGGACTCCTTCTTTTTGATAATGATCAACAGGCCAATGCAGGCGATTCCCTTGTTCATCATAGTACCAATCTTGTTCTCTTCGTGCAGTGAATATTGGATGCTCAACAGAAAAAACAAAGCTTCCCCCAAACCTTAGAGAATTATAAATTTTTTCACAAATTGATTTAAACGACTCTATGTAGTGAAAAGCAAGCGAACTGATTACTACATCAAATTGGGATTCTGAAAAAGCAAAGTCCTCGATTGGTGCTTTGACGTATGAAATTAAGGGATCACTTGTTATTTCACAGGCTTTTCGAATCATATTTTCGGATATATCTACACCTATGACAGAACTTGCTTGCTGCTCTCGTGCATATCGACAATGCCAACCAAAACCACAACCTAAATCAAGCACATTTTTATGTTTGAAATCTGGCAATAGGTCTCGTAATATATGCCATTCTCCAGCTCCTCCCAGCCCTTTAACAGAACGTGGCATTTGTTCATACTTAGAAAAGAAATTCTGATTATCATATTTATTTTGTTTCATTGTTAATGCATCTCCTCGTAATTAAATAGCTTTGCTAAAACTAATAGGAAATATATCTCTTTTAAGGTAACTATTCTACTTAATTAAAACTTGCTCTTACAAACCTTTTATTCTCTAAATTAAAACACTATACAGATTAAATATAATTCTTCAACTATCAATAACCCGTTGAATTAGATAACTTTAATTTCTTGGATTACTACTTAATGGTTCAAAAATCAATCCTTCTGTTGTTTGTACCTTTAAAGGTTCGTTTATTTCATCTAAGCCTATTTCGATAAATGGAGTTTTGTCCTCTTCTTCACCTTCTAAAATGTTTACAGTTATTTCCGTAGGTCCTCGTTTACTTACATTTTCAACCTCGATCTTCTTTCCTGTATAATCTTTACCAAGCAGTAAAGAAACTTGTTTATTTCCTTCAGAAATAGTGGAAACCCTATAACCCTCTATCTCAGCATAACTATCGGTACTTCCTTGATTAATAATCCAATAACCCTGATCAGAATAAATAACTAACCCTATCATGGAAAAAAATATAATCGGTAAAAAAACCAGACTAAACTTATCACTTCTCTTGAATTGTTTAGAACTTTTTCTTCGGATTAATTTGGGTAAGAAAATTGTAACTATAACACTAGTAATCAAAAATCCTGCTGCTAAAAATAAATACCCCATCCCCTCGAATCCTCGAATGACAATTATACTATACGCCGCAATGCCAATAGAAAAAAGAAAGGTGACTATTGGCGCTAAATAATATTTACCGCTTTTTTTAGAAGAAATAAATGTAAACATAAAAACGATGAAACTTAAAAACACACCACCTAACAAAATTAAAAACATTCGGTTCGCACCTCCACTATTATAAAAATAATTGTAAAATATTACCTAAAAACACAATAATAAATAAATCAACTATCAGCGACATCCAAATCCACTTTTTGTTAAAAAAAGTAATCGTAAATACCAGTAAAAATACTGCAGCTGGTATATAGAATAAAAATATCACAGACCAGAAATAGTCAAGCGTCCTTATTACAGATTCAACATTATAATATTTAAAACTCGAGTATAGAATGTAGAACAGAATTATTGCTCTTACTGCAATGAGTAATAACTTTAATCCAGTATTAAATTGAACCAACTTTTTTAAAGGTTTTAATTCAACATCATTTGAGTAATTATTCTTTGGCATATTTTCATCGAATTCTACTGAATGATTGTATAGGTTTCTACAATCTTCACAGTCTATGATATGATCTAGAATTATCTGTTTAGGCTTATTATCAATGTCATTGATAACTGGAATTAACTCCTTTGATAACAGATGAATTTTGGTATTAGCATCCATTGAATTACCTCTCTTTAATCATTCTTTTCCTAATCCTGAACACCTTTGATTTTAAAGTGGATACTGGCATATTTAAAAGCTCACTAATTTCTTGATAATCATATCCATAATATTCTTTAGCGAAAATAATTGCTTTATCGGTAGTAGACAACTTGCCTAACAGTGTTTCTAATTCATTGTTAATTGTTGTACTTATTTCTGGTGTGTAATTATCAACTAACAACGTTTCAATGACGTTCTCTTTATTCAACAACTCAGGTTTCTTTTTTTTATAATAGTCAAGAAGTGTATTTTTTGCCCCTCTTAATAACCAACTTTTCATATAATTAACTTCTGTAATCTTCGAAGGTGAAACCAAGATTTTTGTAAATAATTCCTGGATAATATCATCAGCGAGTTCATCACTTTTGGTTAAGCCTATTAAAAAGTTTCTTAAATACACATAATGCTCATTATATATTTCCTCAATAAGATCGAATGGGTTCATTTTAGACATATTTTAATCTCCCTGAATCATTTCCCTTACAAGTAAGACGATTTCTCTCTAAGTAAAGTTGCATTATATACTTTATGATGCGAGAAAATATTGATTAAGGGTATATATAATTTGGAGAAGTGGGTAAT
The DNA here is from genome assembly GCF_000011245.1 of Oceanobacillus iheyensis HTE831. NCBI lineage: Bacteria > Bacillati > Bacillota > Bacilli > Caryophanales > Bacillaceae > Oceanobacillus > Oceanobacillus iheyensis. Next base: position 1,295,382 of record NC_004193.1, on the reverse strand, counting down.
AAACTCGCTTTTAATACACAAGCTAGCATAGTTTTTTATGACATAGAAAATGTTTACAAATCCTTTTTCTTTAATCAATAAGACTATTGTTAATGTAAAAAACCCGTATTGAAAAGTTGATCAAAACGGATTCATTTTTTATGAAACACTATACAATTTTCATTAAAAAGTTTGCTCATTTTCTACCTATGTTTTTTGTCATTCCAAATTACATGAACTGCTATTCGAGCTCTTTAACCATTATCAAGTCCGTTTGTTCTTCATCCCCCATATAAAAAGAGTGCGCTCCCGTTTGAGTAAAACCCACTCTCTTGTAAAAAGAAATGGCATTTTCATTTTTTTCCCACACTCCCAGCCAAATCTTCTTTTTATTTTGTGCCATTGCAATATCCATAGCTTTATTGAACAAATATTTACCAAGCCCAAGCTTTTGAAATTTATTAATAATATAAATCCGTTCGATTTCAAGGGCGTCATCATCCATTTCTTCAGTCTGGGCATCCCCGGTATTAACCTTTAAATATCCAGCTACCTCATCATTAAAAGAAACAAAAAAGAAATGCGATGAAGTATTGGATAACTCCCTTTCTATTTGATTTATGTTAAAAGCCTGTTCCAAATAGACCTTCATATTTTCTGGCGAATTCTGATCCTCAAATGTCTCCTTAAATGTTTTATACCCAATATATTGAAGTTGTCGTGAATCTTCTAAGGTACATCTAGTCATATTTATACTCATTTAGACCTTTCACTCCTTTCTACTATTAATAACTTCTCTTGTTTCCTTTTTTTACGAGTTCCCAGTCTTTTTCTATATTTTTTCTTACTCTTTGAAGAAGATCGAAAATGGTTTCGATTTCCTCTTCAGTTAAACCCTTTAAGGCAACAGCATTGGAGTGCTCATTTTCTCTTTGTATAAGAGGAAAAATCTTTTTCCCTTTCTCTGTTGGATAGAGTTTTTTAATTTTTTTATTATGTTCGTCTTCCTTCTTCTCAATAAACCCATTCATTTCAAGTTTTTTAATAGAACGAGCTGCTGTAGTTCGATCTACCTTTATTAGTTCAGCTACCTTCTCCTGAATGATCCCTGGACTTTCACAGATTCTCACAAGATATAAATACTGGCCTCTAGTGAGCTCATATTCTTTGAACTCTATATTACTTATTGAATCTAATGCCCTTGCTACCATTCCAATTTCACGTAGTATTTCTTTCATATTGAACTCCTCAGCAATATTTTTGTTGCAAATGCAACATTTATGCCCATGTATTTAACTTAACTTAATTATGTTGTATTTGCAACAAAAATTTATCAATAAATGATTAGATTGTGGTTCCCCCTGTAGATGTTAAACTAGTAAATTCACGTAAATTTGCAAGAACAGTCAATCGCATTATCACGAAAAACAGGAGTAAACAAAATTTTATACATGGCCTCAGACATACGAATGCGTTGCTTTTATTGAACAAAATTGATATGAATTGATCATTTATAAGTTATAGAGACCCAAAATGTAATGAGGGGTGCGCTATCCTGACTAATAATAGTAAAGTTATGTAATTTGTACTAAACTAAAGTTAGAAATAATTGTAAAAATATGGTGGTATTAGTATAAGTATCAGATTTAAAAAATATCAAAAAGGGAGTTATTATCATTAAATTATGTTCCAGAAAAGACTTAAATAATTATTTTATAGAGGAGGTCTGTACATGAAAGAATTTATGCAGAAATTTGTAAACAGAATATTAGCAGCAATAATTTCCCCTATCTTGTTTTACTTTACATATTTTGGACTTGTTGCTATTTATAATTTGTTCACTCCGCCTTGGGATAATAGTCTTTTTGAGTATTTTTCTATACTATACATGTTTGGTTTTTTCATAGTTTCTATTCCCTTATTTATTTTAATAGCTATTCCTATATCAATACTCATAGATAGAATTACAACTAAATTCAGATGAATTACATATCCTATAGCTAGTGGCATTTTCGGAGTGTTACTTTTGTTTTTTAATTTTATTATTAACGATAGATTAGATATGTTTGTTTTCGGGTCAATGGTTTTATATTGTTCAGCAGGGCTAAGTTTTGCTTTATCCTTAATTTTTATTGAGAAAGTACACCTTTCTTAAAAACTCCAACCAATAACAAAATAAGTCCTACGATAAATATCACTGGAAATACATAAAACAGCAGCATTGTTGCCCAAGGACTTCCCACTATTAGAGAATAGGTTATTCCAATCGAATAAGCTAAGGGTAAAGAAAATAATAACATAATAGCAATTCCCCAAATCCTGTATTTGCTTTTCTTTGACCTACCCATACCTAACAAATAAGCAATGGGTAAACTTATCAGGGTAATTATATAACCCAAATACAACGGAGAAATCATAATATCTTGTTTTGCAAATGGACCTTCATAATCTATTATAAATGCTACAAATCTTAACCACAGTACTAAAAAAAACAACAACAAAATAAAAAGGCTGCACAATAAAGTGACTTTCAACTTTTTGTTCAAACAAACACTCCTCTCCTTTGTTGATGAAAGTTATGCCAAAATCTGGTCCGTTTCAGCAATTCAGGATGCAGTATTTCATTCTGCAACTGGACCCGATTGCTTAACAAAGATAAAGTGATCACTAGGTTCCCAAACGTGCTGGTCATCACAAATATACCCCCGAAGCCAAAGTACTCCAGCAATACGTCTAAGATAAAAACCCTTGGGAAATTTATCATCTTCAGTCGGTATCTCTGAAGCTACCGTAATGGAACCATATGGAGCCTGGTCTTGCTGACGGCTATTTATTTCTCCTTCAGGTTGATCAAGATATTCAAGCCTCAGATAAGGACCCAGTTCCAGTGGGCATAACTTCAAGTCAAGTTGATTTGCTTTACTAAAAATTTGGGTAATGGTACCACCTTTTGCCAAACCAAGATCTTGTACGGTTAGCTCAACTGTTTCAATTATGTACTTACTATCAGAGGTTTTGAATTTATCATCAGCGAACAGCATTTTTCCAAACTCATTCATCAAAATAGCTTGCTGTTGTATTTTAAGAATAAGCTGTGATTTGGTAAGACCACCTATCTCAACTGTTCTAATAGTCGTCTGGCAGTTAGGGTATATTTCCTCATTTTTGACGGCCATTCGTCGCCCTCCTTTTATCCATACATTCTTTTAAATGTCAGGCAACAATCTATTTCTTATATGCGAAATTGTCTCTAATCCTTATCAGGCAATAACGCTCGATTGCGGAAGATACTTATTCTTATTTAAGTAAAGTACGTCAAATTATACTATATTGTAGATTACTTATTCTTTAAATGATAACCCTTCTTCTTCTAATGAAGCTCTCATAATAGGTAAGGAGACTGGTCCAATACCATGAATTTTTAATATTTCTTTTTCAGTGTACTTTGATAGTGCTTGCAAAGTGTCAATCCCTTCGTGAACTAATGCATTTCTTGCAGGTGAACTGAGTTTCGAGAGGAAGCCAATTTTAGGCTTATTCTCCTTATCACAGCTAGGACAACTTGGACAATCACTACTTTTGTAATACTTATGTCCCTTTTTACATACCCTCAAACTTTTTTCTACTGTCAATAATGATCCCTCCAAACAAATCGAATTTTAAAATCTTCCACAATATGGCCCTTTTCTTCAATATTGAGCCAAGTCTTTATTCCGTATAAGCACGCGTTAATTGAATAATAGCGGTAAATATCATCACACTTTTTCTATAAAATTTTTAACTTCTGAGGGTGATTTTAAAACAATAACTTGTTTATGTTTATCCTCAGAAAATTGTTCAAGGTTTTTTAATATTCCTGGTTTTTTGACCTTTGGATAATTCCATATCCATCTAAAAAAATCTAGATCAAACCTTTCTTCACAACCCTCTCCCATATCAGGTCTTGTTTTATTTTTGTACTTTAATATTCTTTTAAAAGCACGATAAACACAAATAATGCGAGGAATATCGAGAAAAATTATTGTATCTGCTGAATTAAGCCTTATTTCCATTGTTCCACCATAATTGCCATCAATAATCCATTCTTGTCTTTTCACTAAATCCTTCTGTATTATTCTTTGTTCATCCTTTGAGACACCTATCCAATTAGGTTTCCAAAACAAAGCATCAAGATGAAAAACGTTTATTTTTAACTTTTTACCTAATTGCTTTGCAAGTGTGGATTTCCCCGAACCACCAGAACCAATCAGAACAATTTTTTTCATATTAATCCCCTTAAAAAATGTTGATGATAAGCCCCATTCTGAAATAACACTTCATTTTTTTCATTTAAAATGATAGCCACAGAACCAGGTAAAGTAACTGGTCTATGCCTTACATACTGTCTTAGATATTTAAAATATTCCAATTACACTACTCCCCCTTGATAATATAAAAAATATCATTTAGTTAAAGTAATCCTTCATCCCCATAATCTTTTATCTTATAAGTCACTCCTTTAATTTCCAAAGTGATTTTCTGATTCAAGAATGATCTTATTCTAGATTTGCGCCCTTTTGTTGAAGAAGTTTTAAGCGTTATGAACTACCTTCCCACGAAGAATATATGGAATAATGGACTCGCCATTTATAAGATTTTCTTCTACAATCGGTATATATGCATACTTTTTTGCTATTTTTGCATCCATCCAAGTTACCTCTTCAATCTCTTCTGGAAATAATATATTTATTTCACCATCAATAATTCTACCTTTAAAAGTAAAAAATATTGCTGATGTCCTCGCTCTTCAAAAAAAGCTTCACTTACTGCAAAAACACCGTCTAGTTCAACGTTTAACCCTGTTTCTTCTTTAACTTCGCGAATAGCTGTGTCTTCTAAAGTTTCTCCATTTTCCACTGCCCCACCAGGGAGTGTATAGTAAGATGATTGACTTCCTTTATTTTTCACCATCAATATATTTTCTTCATCGCTATCATATAGCAGTACATAGGCAACATCCACTCTCTTCAAAGTTTCCCCCCTTTCTTGGATAATTGATACATAAGTAACTACTTATTCGTCTAGATGGCCCTATTCAAGCATATCTTTTATTCAACTACTGCGCCCGATTATGGCAACCTGATATTTACGTTTCATTCCAAAATAAAGACATACCTACGAAAAAAAACACAAAAACTCCTAAAAGTATTGCAGAAACGTATAATGAAATCCTTCCGATTACATTATTTTTGCTAAACCAAGACAAAATCAATGCAATCACTATAGATGTCAAGCTAGATAACATTGTGACATTGTCGTTAATCAATTTTCCCCCAGTCAAATAAACAACAATTGAAGTCATACCAATAATTAGACATACAAAAGAGAATATCCCTATATATTTCTGTTTATTTGGCAATGTACCCCCACCTTTGTATAGTTAATTTAACATATAACAAAATTCTTCCCTATCCAGTCCTTTGACATTTAGTTCCAGATATGTGCCCTTTAATGGAAGATCGTCCACAAATATTCTGGACTAAATTAGAGCTTTAAAATATTGCAGAAAAGCCCCTTTTAATTGAAGTAATTTTCAATCTCTTTTTTATTAGTTACAACTAATATCTTGTCATCATATTTCCCAAATTTATTATAAAATTTTGGTTTACCAATCTATTCAAAATGTCTATTCCATTTAAACATCTTGAAAAATATTTTTAGTGTTGGTTTATAATTTGATTTTTCTAATCCAAGTTTTTGTAAAAGAAATCACCTTATAATTCGGTAGGTTCTAACTGAGTAATTTGTATCTAAAAAAAATATCAAATCTGCATTTCGAAAACTATTAGTGACCCATTCTTCATTATGAATTCCTTCTATAATCCAAGTATCAGAACTAATTAGGGTATTCAAATATTCTTCTCTTTCTTTTTCAGTTCGTCTTATATCTTCATGCTCTTTATGTCTTTTCCAAACTACATTATCTAATTCATAAAATGGAACATTTAACTTAGAAGATAATTCTCTTTCTAATGTTGTCTTTCCACTTCCAACTGAACCTATAATATGTATTTTATTGGGAATATTATTTTTCAAATAGACCACCACACTTATCTACAAAATAACTGTTTCCTTTTATTCTATTTGGTTGTCGAAATATCCTATCCTTTTTCTTATTAAGCTATTCTTCTCTTTTACTGATTAAAGACCAACAAAAACGGACTGGTTCAGTCCATTTTTGTTCAATTCTTGCGCCCGATTGTTGTATTGTATTTTTTGATTTTTTCATGAGATAACATTTAAATACAAGTCAATATTATTGACAAAATAATTTAATTATGCTATAATTTACAGTTATTATACTTTGGTATATAATAAGATTCTCCTGGCCAGGGGAATCTTATTTTTGTTATATGGGGGGAATCAATGTATGGAGAAAAATGAATCCAGTTTAACTTCCTTAATTTCAGCTTTTGGTCGAGCATACCATAGTAAATATGACACACCAAAGATTTTTGATGATTATATTGCAAAAGATTTAATTACCCAAAAGGAATTTGAAGATATTCGTAAAAACATGATTCAAGGAATTCAATTTTTTAATCATGAAATTGCTATTAAATTTCAAGATCAACCCGATGAAATATTAAAATGGATTACACAAGTTCAACTCTCACCAACTCCATTAGCACGTGCTGCCTATTGTGAAAAAGTATTATTCCATGAGATAGTACTAGGAGCTGAACAATATGTCATTCTAGGAGCTGGATTGGATACATTTTGTTTTCGGAACCCAGAATTAGACCCTAAGTTGGAAATATTTGAAGTTGATTATCCGTCTACACAAGATTTTAAAAGGAATAGGCTAGCCAAATCTAATTATCAAATTCCGGATAATTTCCACTTTGTTCCAATGGATTTCACCAAAGATATTATCCTACAAAACCTTATTGATGAGGGTTTTCAACCAAACAAAAAAACCTTCTATAGTCTCTTAGGTGTTTCCTATTACTTAACAAAAGAAGAAATTTCAAATTTAATTAAAGAATTATTTGCAGAGATTCCATTGGGAAGTTCCATCGTTTTTGATTATGCAGATGATAAACTATTTGAAGAAAAAGGATTGTCTAACCGAGTTCAGAATATGGTGCAAATGGCATCAGCTAGTGGCGAACCAATGAAATCATGTTTTACTTATGACGAAATAGAAAAATTGTTAGAAGATGCAGGATTACTTATTTACGAACATTTATCACCCGATGTTATAAATAATAAATTCTTTAGCGATCGTTCGGATTATTTAAAAGCCTTTGAAACGATTCATTACATCCATGCTGTAAAAAAATAATTATTTGTTTAATATCAGCTTACCCCTTAATCCACTATTTGATTGAGGGGTAGGCTTATTATTAATTATTACACAAACTGGCTCCGATTCAGGCACAGTGCTTTTTCCACAACTGCGCCCTTTTCTTGAATAAGCATTTATTAAATCATTTCCCAACCAGAACAAATACATTGTCATCTGGGGCCTTCATTACTGCGACGTGCCCACCCAAGGAATTAGCAAATGGTGTTCGAATCCACTCAACTTCAGTATCAGATTTTAATGTTTCATAAGTCGCCTTGACATCTTCAACGACAATTTCTATTTCTGCAAAGTTTAATTCTGGATTATTTTTCAATACTAATTCGGATTTACCATCAGGAAATCTCATTCCTATAAGACTCCATTGTTTTTCAATGTCTTGGTAGGCTTCCCACGCCTTGGTTAAACCTAATGATTGATAAAAGTTTACTGATTTCTCCATATCCTTTGTATAAACCGCAAGACACTCTATTTTCTTCCACATAAAATATTACCCCATTTCACATATTCAAATTAATCCATTTAAAAGTATCCTTAACCTACACAGCTAAGTCTCTGGTTACTTAACAGGGATCGAAACTTCCATCTCATATTCCTTTGTCTCTTCTTTACCGAACATATCAGTACTTACTACTTCTATTTCAGGCATCCCTTCTTTAATGGAATAACCTTCTTTGTCAAAAACACTCCATATCTTTTCATAAGTGGATGGAATCGTTTTTGAAGAACCAATATGTTTGAATACAACATATTTTTGTTCCGGAAAAGTATGTATAGTCATTCCTTCATCAATTTTATGAAAGTCTACGGAGTTCATTTCCATTCCACAGGTATAAAAGTAATGATTACTTCTAGGTGGCAAGCAAACTCCAACAATTTTGTCTGCATCTCTCTCGGAAATGAATTTCCGTGACTTTTCCCATAGTCTTGGAATTGGGTAAACAATATCTTCATCCCATTTTCCCGCAGCACTAAATCCAACAAGTACAAAAGAATCTTTAATAAACTCTTTAAATTTCATTTAAAATTCCACCTTCATTTAATATATCCTTCTGTGCATAGTAAATATAGCGAAAAACAATATGTGTATCTTGTCTTTTTGTGCTCCGTTGTGACAGCTTATTTTTATTGGATTTAATTCCTTATTAACCTATTAAAATTGTGTCAAAACCCCTTCACCATCCATATCTTTGTTCAATAATATGGTCCGATTCAGGCAGGCACAGTGCTTATTCAACAACTGCGCTCGTTTGATTAACAATTTAAAATAGCTTCTTATAGCCTAGCCACTCATCTATATCCATATCGCCTTGAACAGATAATAAACGATACAGATACCGTTAAGGTTCCCTAACCTTTGTTAAGTCGGGTAATTCCATAAACTTTTCGTACCCTATTTTAAAATCCAAGGCGGATTTTTCATCTAAAACATACTCCAAGCCAATGAAGTCAAATTCTCTAGATGCTATAACATATGCTTCAGTATCCACTAGTCCAGATATTACTTTACCATCATATAAAAATTGCGTAGGATCCATATCAACTAGTACAAATGTAGAAGATTTAGGAGTAGGAGCTTTATCTAAAAGCATCTTAATTTCTACAAGTTTTTCTTGTATTTCATTTTCTTTATTATAAAACCTTGCAACTAATTCAGTCATAGTGTCCTTCAGGTGTTGATTAAACTCTTCTAAGCTAATTTTAAAGGTCCCAGAAGGGTTGCCGACGTAATTTTTTTTATGATTATGAATTCTTGCCAATCCTTCTCCTAGGCTCTGTAAGACGGTAGACGGTTGATTTTTAAATGATTCAAGGGTATTCCCATTTAATCTTTCTACAATCACGAATTCCTTTGAATTTCTTTTTCCCTTATTTATAACCTTTGGAATTGGGAGGGTGGTTATTTCACTTATATTGTTATTCACTCTTTCTAGTTCATAAACTTGCCTTGGGTCAATACCGAATATTTTTTTACATCCCCACCAAAAGTCATTATTTGGTTCTTCAGTCATTCTAGAAGAACGTACAACAACTTCCTGTTTTTTAGTTTTAACCAGCCACACGTCGCTTGCGTGGTCATCATAACCTGGACTTAATTCTTGCATTTCTTTAATTGGTTCGTTATATAAAAATTCTAAATCCATAAATCAGTCCCACTTTCTTACCGTACTTTCCATATCACTTCTTCCACATAATGGCCCGATTGTTGAATTAAAATAATCTACCTACTAAGTTATAAGGACTTACCTCCCAAGTTTCATAAGGGATGAAGTTTGCTGCTTTCATACAATCGATTGTACGAGATTTCATATGCGGGCGAGTTATGTAATTATCTATATTTTCTCCGGTAAGCTTAATAAATTTAGCCTCCTTAATTTCTTCTAGTTGAATTTTTATGTCTCCACTAACGAATTTCGCTTTGAATACCACAGATAATAACTGTTTTGTAGCATTGTAATACACCCCAGTAATACCAATAGGTGAGACAGCTATTCCTGTTTCCTATAATATTTCTCTTTCTACAGCCTTATCAAGTGGTTCTCCTTCTTCAACCTGTCCTCCTGGAGTTTCCCAAGTATCAGACCGCCAGTGTGTCTTGACTAATAGGGTTTCTCCTTTTTCATTAGTAACATTAGCAGAAACTGCAATTATATGTTTTGGTGTTTTATTCATACCTATCCTCCGTAGTTTGTTGTAACAATTTCTTGATAAATCATATAAAATGTTGTTTCCTAAACTTGTTATTTAACAAAGCCGCCCCATAAATTGGACAAGCATCATATTATAATTCGCCTTTTATTTATATTGTTATTATTCTACAGGAAACCCTCATTCCCCTTCCCTTTTCACTATATTTCAATCCTAACTGCTATCGAATTATAATCAGCTCCATATTTGGGCAAAAAACACTTAACCACTTACTTAACCACTTACTTACCAGTAGGAGATAAGCATATGAAGGGATCTATTAAAAAATACGATACAAAGAAAGGAATTCGTTATCTATTTATAATTGATATTAATCAAAGTGGTAAAGCGAGAAAGCAGAAAAAACTGTCTGGCTTTACGAGAAAGAAAGATGCGGAGGATGCATTAAAGAAGTTAATCATCGAACTGGAAAATGACGGCTATCTTGAACCGAGTAAAGAATCATTTCAGTCCTTTTTACAGCACTGGTTCTATACACACTACATTACGAGCATTAAAAGAACCACACATTCAAATCGAGATTATCTCATTAAAAAGCATTTAATAGAAGATAATCCATTTGCTGAAAAAGCTATATCTGACATAACTACAGAAGAAATTGATTACTTTTATCACTACAAGCTTGGTAAAGGATATAGCACGAGTTACATTCGCAAAATGCATCAGATGCTACACCTTTCTTTTGCACAAGCTGTGAAATGGAGAAAGATTTCGTATAATCCTGTCGTGAATACCACCCCGCCAAGAGTACAAACCAAACAGGTTTCTATCTGGTCTAAAGATCAAGTAAAGCAGTTCTTAGAAACATCCAACTTAGAAAGGTTATATATTCTTTTTCTGCTTGCTATTTATACTGGGATGCGCAAAGGAGAGTTGTTAGGGTTAAAGTGGAGTGACATAAATATGGAAAAGGAATGCATTCATATCCACCGAAACTTATGCTATATACAAAATCAAGGATATTTCTTTACGACACCAAAAACGGTGAGATCAACACGCGTTATACCTATTTCTTCATTAATCAGCGATCAATTGCAATGTATAAAAGAAAAACAACAATGTGAGAAGGAATTGGCTGGTCCATCGTATGAAGACAATGATTTAGTTATTTGTACAGCATTAGGAAAAGTGCAAGATCCCAGAAACGTGACCAGAGTATTTGAACGATGTATAAAAAATGCCAATGTCCCTAAAATTCGCTTCCACGATTTACGACATACACACGCTTCGATTCTTATTTCAGAGGGTGTAGATATCGTGAAAGTAAGTAGTCGAATGGGACACACTAGCCCAAAGACAACCTTAGATATTTACGCTCACGTTGTTCCGAATACAGATAATGAAGTCGCAACGATCTTTGAAAAATCACTCCAAAACTCGTGACTATTTTGTGACTGCTTAACACAATCACCCATCCTTCATCCTTATCCTCAAATACACAAAAAAGCCTGTACCCTTTGTCACACAAGGAATACAGACTTTCTAATTAGGATGATTCCGATTGGGCTCGAACCAACGACCTCCACCCTGTCAAGGTGGCGCTCTCCCAACTGAGCTACGGAATCGTGTACACGAGAACATATTATTATGTATGTAAACGTTTAGAGAGTTTTCTAGATTACTCAATATATGTATTATAATCGATAGAGAGCATTTTCTGCAAGCATATTCACATTAGCTGCATTCTTAATATTTTAATAGATTAACCTCTTACTTAAGAACAACAATAGGTTGCATCATCAACTGCATCTCTTGGAATATAAACAAAACTACCATCCACTTTAATAGGAATATCGTTATCTTTTAACAGATCTTTTTGTTCCAATGATAGATCAACACCCCACTGTATGTATTCTCCTATATATTCCTTTTGACATCCTGATACTAATATTAAAATCATTGCACTACACATCACTAAATATGTGTTCTTCCTCATAGTAGAAACACCTCTTTTATATTTAACTTTCCAGAATACTAGACCAAACTTTTCTTTATCTTTTTAACTAGATAATTAAAAAGAATTACTAATACAAAAAATCCCCATATAAAGAAAACAGATAAACCATACAATCTTATTATCAATTCATATATCAATAATGTTATTATTCCTATTATTATACCTATGGTTAATTCTTTATATTTTTTCATTGTTGACCCCATCCAAACTGTGTAGTATAAACATTTTAATGTTGTAATTACTTAGCAGCCTAATTGTTTTATTATACATCAACGTAAGATTTAAAGTATTTAAAATTCAACATAATAAAAATAAAAAATTTTCGGTATTTTACAAGTAATGCTTACTTACACTTATTTCTATACTATTACGCTTAAAACCCGAATATTAAGCTGTTTGTTTTTCAAAGCAACTAATCCAACAATCAAAATTTCGCAAACCGAAATAAATTACTGGATAATAACGCTTCATCGTCTTATAATAATTATAAAATTGTTTCTTATCTGAGATTGAGGGTGGATGATTATTGAGAAATGTTTTTTCATTTATAAAGCCTTATAAAGTTTCATCTATTGTAGCACTTCTACTAATGTTGATTGAATTAGCTGTAGAATTGCTGCTTCCTTTATTTTTAGGGTTCATGATTAACCAAGGGGTTGAGAACCAAGATTTAGGAAACATTGGATTCTGGGGAAGTATCATGATTGGGTTGGCTATACTTTCACTTATTTCTGGAATTATTAATTCCTTTATTTCCTCTCATGTCAGTTTTGCGTATGGTTATGATATACGTCAAAAACTGTTTGAAAAAATTCAAGATTTTTCTTTTGCCAATTTAAATCAATATCCTACATCTGCGTTAGTAACAAGGTTCACGAATGATATACGCCAAATTCAAAATACGATCTTTATGGCTTTGCGTATAATGGCGAAAGCTCCCCTTACTGTAATTGGTGGAGTTATCATGGCTTTTATTGTAAATGCACAATTAGCGGCTGTTTTCTTATTAACTGTTCCCCTGCTTGTCATCTTTTTATTATGGATTTTAAAGATTACGAGTAAGTTGTTTACAAAAGTCCAAGGTAATGTAGATAACGTAAATCGTGTCATGCAGGAGAATCTTGCTGGAATGCGATTAATTAAAGCTTTTTCCCGTAGAGGTTTTGAAGAGGATAGATTTGGTATTGCGAATACGGAGCTTGCAGATGCAACCAAGAAAACATTTCGTATTATTGAATCCACAGGTCCGATACTTCTACTTGTAATGAATGTGAGCTTAATTTTCATTATATGGTTTGGTAATGCGCAAACCATTGCGGGTCAAGCGAATGTTGGTGAAGTAGTGACGATGGTAAATTATGCACTAAGAGTATCCATGGCAATTTCTATGTTCTCCTTCATTATAATGGCGATTTCACGAACAAAAGCATCTGCAGAGCGTATCGAAGAAGTATTAACATTGCACAATGAACAAGAACAACAAGCTTCTTCAAATGATAAAGAAGTTGTTAAATACGGAAAAGTAACATATGACCATGTTTCCTTTACATATCCTAATGCAAATCGACCAACGTTAAAAGATATTTCGTTTAATGTTAATCCAGGAGAAAGTATGGCTATTATCGGAGCGACTGGTTCTGGAAAAACGTCACTGTTTCAATTAATGCCAAGGTTATATGAACCGACTAATGGAACTATTTATGTAGATGATCTACCATTAGATAATTATTCATTTGCAAATTTACGGGACAGTATTGGATATGTGCCGCAAAGCCCCTTATTATTCACAGGTACAATATTTGATAATATCGCTTGGGGAAAACGTGAAGCAACAATGGATGACGTTATTCAAGCTGCTAAAGATGCGCAAATCCATGACACTATTATGCAATTAGAAGGAAAATACGAAACGCGTGTCGGTCAAAAAGGCGTAAATCTCTCAGGTGGTCAGAAACAACGTATCTCGATCGCACGAGCTTTAATTCGAAAGCCTAAAATCTTAATGTTAGATGACAGTACAAGTGCTCTGGACTTAGCAACTGAAGCTCAATTTTTACAAGCATTGGAGAGTTATCAATGTACCGTTTTTATCATTACGCAAAAAGTATCCACTGCGAAAAAGTCTGATCGAATCTTATTACTCGATTACGGTTCTATATTAGATATTGGGACGCATGCACAGTTACTTCATACATCCGAATTATATCAATCCATTGCTGAATCACAATTTGAAAAGGAGGCTCATCATGCGAAATAGTTCTCTAAAAGCACCTTTTCAATATGAAAGAATTGATATATCGAATGTAGATGCACATCAACAAAAAAAGGCCAAAAATATGGGCGCAACGCTTAAACGAATTTGGAAATACCTAGCAGTAGAAAAAGGTATGCTTACGCTCGTTATTTTAATGGTCCTTATTAGCTCAATGTTTGCATTGCTCGGTCCATTCTTAGTCGGAAGAGCAATTGATAACTTCATTATTACGCAAGAGGTAAATGGGCTCGGGTATCTTTTACTTGCTTTAATTGCTGTTTATATCATCCACTCTGTTTCATTGTTTTTTCAAAATTTTTGGATGGTTGGAATCGCTCAAAATACAGTTCATACATTACGAAAGAATTTATTTGAACAATTTCATCGTTTACCTATTTCCTATTTTGATAAACGTCAACACGGAGAATTGATGAGTCGCTTAACAAATGATATTGATAACATTAACAATACTTTAAACCAATCCGTTATTCAGATATTTTCAAGTGTACTCACTCTCGTAGGTACATTGGTGGTCATGCTTTATTTAAGCCCTATCCTAACAGTAGTAGCGATGTCTATTATTCCAGTCATGTATGTTGCGATGCGCTGGATAACTCAAAGAACAGGTCCGTTATATAAGTTACAACAACGGCACCTTGGTGAGGTAAATGGGTATGTAGAAGAAATTGTTTCAGGGCAACACGTTGTAAAGACCTATTCTCAAGAAAAATACGTGACTAATCAATTTGAAAAAAGAAATAATGAATTAAAAAATACTGGTTTCTGGGCTCTTACTTTTTCTGGTTTTATTCCAAAGGTAATGAATATGTTAAACTTCTTAAGCTTTGGTTTAATTGCTTTAGTAGGTGGAATATTGGTAATCGTTTCAGATACTTCCTTAGTAACGGTTGGTACCATTGTCATATTTACGGAATATGCTCGACAATTCACTCGTCCGCTTAATGAATTATCCAATCAATTTAATATGCTCCTATCAGCCATCGCTGGTGCAGAACGAGTATTTAATGTTATGGATGAAACACATGAAGAAGTAGATGAAAAAGATGCTGTTACTATAAATGACACCGATGGTCAAGTCATATTTAGGAACGTTTCATTTGGATATGAAAACAATAAAACATTAGACAACATCTCATTTGAAGCAAGGCCAGGAGAAACCATCGCTCTAGTGGGGCACACTGGTGCTGGAAAGACAACCATTATAAACCTAATTTCCCGCTTCTATAATTACGATAGTGGATCAATTACTTTAGATGGTTTAGACATTAAAAAGATTAAACGTTCCAGTCTCCGAAATCACATGGCTTTTGTATTACAGGATGCATTCTTATTCCAAGGAACGATTAGAGAAAATATTCGCTATGGAAAATTAACTGCAAGTGATCACGAAGTTGAAGAAGCAGCAAAAAATGCCAATGCTTATGAATTTATATCTCATTTACAAGAAGGCTTTGATACGATTCTGGATCAAGATGGTAGCGGCATAAGTCAAGGACAGAAACAATTACTTACTATAGCTAGAGCACTACTAGCGGAGCCAAAGATACTAATCCTAGATGAAGCAACCAGTAATATTGATACAATCACAGAGATAAAAATTCAAGAAGCTTTAAAAAGACTAATGAAAGGCAGAACAAGTTTTGTTGTGGCACATCGTTTAAATACGATTCGTGAAGCTGATATGATCATGATGATGAAAAATGGTAAAATCATTGAAAAAGGAAATCACCATAGTTTAATGGAACAAAAAGGGTATTACTATGAACTTCATAGCTAATACCCTTCCCTATTCTAAGTGACAGCAATTATCATCGGTGATAGACTATCGATATACCAAACAAAATCTTGAGTCAGAGGTGGAAATTGTGGGAAGAAAAGGGAAAATGATTGAAAAACAAATCGATAGCGATTATCTAGATGAATCGATGTCTATCCAAATTTATCAGCCAGAATCTTTTTCTGACCTATACAAGTATGATATTTGTATCATGCAAGACGGAAATGATTATTTCCAAATGGGCAGAGTAGCGACCTTAAGCGATCGATTACATGAATCAAAAGAAATAAGTAATACCGTATTTGTTGGTATTCATTACAAGGATAAACATGATAGAAGAAAAAAATATCACCCTTCTGGTGAACAGAATAAAGCGTATATAAAATTTCTCGTACATGAAGTGGTGCCTTTATTGGATTCAATAATTCCTACTTATCATATGGGGAGATCACGTACATTAATTGGAGACTCTCTAGCTGGCACGTTAGCACTGATGACTGCTATTCAGTACCCCAATACATTCGGAAAGATTGCTATGCAGTCTCCATATGTAGATGAAACCGTTCTGGAAGCAGTCAATAAAATTGATAATCTCTCAACCATCGATATTTATCACACCATCGGGACAAACGAAACAGATGTCTCCATGACGGATGGAAACCGTGCTGATTTCTTAACACCAAATCGCAAACTTCATGCCATTTTGCAAGAAAAAGGTGCAACCTATCTTTATCATGAATTAGATGAAGGTGAACATACATGGAAGTATTGGCAAAAGGATATGAAGCGATTATTAACAAGTTTATTTGAATAAGTTTCTATTTCTTGTATATTTTTGCTATACTATAAAAAAACAATTTCTGATTATTAACGAAAGAATTGCTATAGGAGGTTACATTATGAAATACGGCATTGCAATTTTCCCATCTAAAACAATCCAGGATCAGGCTAACGCATTAAGAAAGCGATATGACCCTCGTTATTCATTAATACCACCTCACTTAACATTAAAAGAATCTTTTGAAGCTGACGAAGAAACTTTAAGTGAGACAGTTGAAGAGCTTCGCAAGATCGCAAAAGAAACCGAACCGTTCCATATTCAAATTAATAAAGTAAGTACGTTTGAGCCAGTAACAAATACTATTTATTTCAAAGTTGAACCAATTCAACAACTTAATGACTTGCACACAAAATTACATGAAGGTAAATTTGATGATAATCAGACCCATCCATTTGTACCTCATATTACTATTGCCCAAGATTTGGAGCACGATGAGTTTTCCGATATCTTAGGAAGATTACAAATGGAAGGTTTCAATCTGGAAGATTATGTTGATCGATTTCAATTACTATACCAATTAGACAATGAATCTTGGACAGTTTACCAAACATTTGTTTTAGGAAGGGATTAATTTTTTGTATGGAAGTCAAAATGGCACAGTCAAGAGAAGAATTAGAACAGGCATATCATATCCGTATGATTGTATTTGTAGAAGAACAAGAAGTGCCTGCTGAAGAAGAATTAGATGAACATGATGCCACCGCTACTCATTTTTTAGCCTATGAGCATGGTTCTGCTATTGCAGCAAGTCGCTTAAGGTATACAGATGAAGGTTATGGCAAATTAGAAAGAATTTGTGTTTTAAAAGCTCATCGCGGGAAATCTGTTGGCCAACAACTGATAGCTGCGATGGAAGAAGAAATAAAACATCAAAATTATCATAAAGCAAAATTAAATGCACAAACGCACGCATTAAATTTCTATAAGAAATTAGGGTATCATGTGATATCAGATGAATTTATGGATGCAGGAATTCCACATGTAACCATGGTAAAAGATTTATAATTAATGTAGGGAATCAGTATACTAACTGCTTCCCTTTTTTTAATGTCTAGAAAAATTATAAAATTTTGTAACTGTGGGTAAACGTTAGAAGTTAATTAGCCACGTCCAGGAAATACGGTAATAAAGGGCACTTGCCCTTTTGTTCTAGTTCTTTACATGATTATCTCTTTTTCGGCAACACTAAGCCTGAATGCATACATGGAGGGAGATTACATCATGAGTGGATATTTCAGCATGTTTTTTGAGATGGTTATAGGCTTTGTTGCACTTTTTCTTGTTACAAAAATCCTTGGGAAAACACAGATTTCGCAAATAACTCCCTTTGATTTTATCGCAGCATTATTACTTGGTGAATTAGTAGGCAATGCTTTATTCGATCAAAATGCCGGAATCATTGATATATTATTCGTTATTACCATTTATGCAATAATTATGTATATATCAGAAATTATCACACAAAAATACAAGCATACTCGACATATGATAGAAGGTTTCCCTTCCATTGTAATTTACAATGGAAAGTTAATTCGTGACACAATGAAGAAAAACAAACTTGATATTAATCAGCTACAACATTTACTTCGTACAAAGGATACATTTTCTATTCAGGAAGTTGAATTTGCCGTTTTAGAAGCGAATGGTACATTATCTGTTCTCAAAAAATCGGACTACCAAATACCTACCCGAAAAGATTTAAAAATGAGTACAACAGAAGTAGATTTATCAACAACATTGATTAATGACGGTGAAGTAATACAGGATAATTTAAAGGAGAAAAACCTTAGTATAGAATGGTTGATGGAGCAAATTAAGAAAGAAGGATATGAAAGGATCGAAGATGTATTTTACGCAGAGTATATAAAAGACAAGCCTCTTTTCCTCCTACCTTATATCAACCGTAATCATCAAAAATGGGATGTGGACTAACCAATTAAAAGTACCTTATTCTAGCTTCTCTTTAGAATAAGGTACTTTTTTCTTCAATAATTTAAACATAATCGTTAAAATTTCTTCCTTTTCCTGTAAATAGGCTCACATCTTCTTTTGAGATATAATTTGCAACTTTACGGTTGTCATCTACAGACGGATGTAATCCTTCATGCCTAGCAGCAACTTCTTGATGTTTTTGATCTAACACTACTTTAAACGGACCTTCGATATAGTTTCTATTCGTCTTCACTTGTATAACACGGCGTTGATAATCTTGGTATTGGTAATGTTCAATTGGAAGTACGTAAGCCATATCAGAATCTCCTCTCAAAGAATAACCTATCTATAGTATACGTAAATACGCATTAACATTTGACGGTTCTTTTCTAATAAATACCCTTTTTCTGAAAAAGCAAACATTTTTTCAATACTTTTTTTTATTTCTAGTCATACTCACAGTTTTTCTTATATATGCCCACACCATCCATGCTATGACACATATCCTATAAGGAAAGTAAATTCAAATTGCGAAAGGAGATATTTTTCATGGGTTGTGGAAAAAATTACGATACGGGAAGTTGCGTAGCAGATATCTTAAAAGATATTGTTGACGCTCAAAATGACATTGTAGAAAATTGCTGTGATACCAGCTGTGATCAATCCATCAACGACTTGCTAGGTGAGAACGATACCTCTAACGGTTTAGATACAGTTCCAGTTATCCTATATTGCAAGGATTGTAAACCATTTAAAGGATTTGGTGCTGTTCGTGAACACAGAAGCAAAATTGGCGATATCCTTTCTAGCTTCATCTTCCGTGTCAAAAAAGTAGATAAAGATAATTGCGCAGTTCTTGAATTGCTACTCAGTGACGGAGAAAGCTGTGGATATGATCACTTAAAAGATCCAACTGAACAAAGCACACATGATTTAGAAGCTACCGGCATTTGTATTACTGTAGATTTAGATTGTTTCTGTCATGTAACTTGCTTACCGGCAATCAACGCATTCAATTAATAATTGAAAAAAACACCATTCAGCTAAAACTGAATGGTGTTTTTTTAGAATCCTACTAATTGAATATCTTTTATTACATCATAAGTAATTTTAATGCTGTTTTTTCGGTTAGATGGACGAAATTTCACTTCTTCTTTCGTTGTATCTAGGATTATTCCTCGGTACTTTTTTTGATCTGTAATTACTAAACAATTAATAGGAGGAGCGTACTCTGAGCGGTCAAGAAAATAATCAATTTTTTCGTTAATAGACATCGCTTTAAATTGCTTTTTCTTTTTATTGTCTTCATGGTTTTCTTGATTTTGAACTTCTTTATTGGTGAACTCTTTTATTTGTTTTCCACTTCTTGTTTTTCTAGGGATTAAAGAGTCTTTTATTTCATTTTTTGAATGTGCACTTCTATTACGATTCCCCATAAAATGATGTTGCATCGTAGCTTTAGGCTGATTCAAGTCAGGCTGATGAATATAAAGCAATGGCTCTTTTGCATATTCACTTTTTGACATTATTTCATACTCCCTTCATTCCATCCTCTAGTTAGTATATGTACCCAAAAATAATTTGTGTACAATGCCCTAATACATGAAAGAGGAGAGTATAAGCTCTTAAATAGAATACTACATACTTTCACCATAAATTATACTTAGTGTTACATATATATATTTGTCTCAAACTATATTAAATAACTCATGAATGTTGTTGCCATTCCAAAATAGATTAAAATAGAAATTAAATCATTAATTGTTGTAATAAATGGTCCCGATGCAACTGCTGGGTCGATATTTAAACGATTCATAAACATTGGAATCAATGTACCAGCTAATGTTGCTACGATAAGTGACCCCATTATTGAAAAACCTACGAGGAACCCAAGATAAATATTTCCTTGCCACAAATAAATAACCAGTACTAATATACTTCCACAAACCGTACCTGTAATTAGACCAGTAATCGCTTCTCTCCCAACAAGCTTCCATTTATCATTATTATTATAATCTCCAGTTGCCATACCTCGTACTGCTACTGCTAAAGCTTGTGTTCCAGAGTTACCTGCCATTCCAGCAATTAATGGTATGAATATAGCTAAAACAGCAACTTGGTTTAACGTATCTTCAAATCTGCCAATTAAACTGGCTGTAAGCATCCCTAAAAACAGTAGAATCACTAACCAAGGTAATCGTTTCCTAGCTGAACGAAATGCATTATCGTCTTTTATATCCGTATTAGACATGGCAGCAAGCATCGAGTAATCCTCACTTGCTTCTTCTTCCATAACATCTAAAATATCGTCAACAGTGATTATTCCAAGTAAATGGTCTTGAAAATCAACTACAGGTAGTGCAAGAAAGTCATAATCACGAAACATTTGTGCTACTTCCTCTTGGTCTTTCGCCACAGAAACTGCGACGACTTTTGTACTCATTAATTCTTCAATTTTAGTTTCATCATCAGCGATTATTAAGTCTCGAATGGAAAGGACACCTACTAATCGTTTATCCCCATCCAAAACAAACAGATAGTAAATGGTTTCTGCATCTGGTGCTTCCGTTTTCAATAAACGCATTGTTTCTGATACAGTCATGTTGTTGTATATGGAAACATACTCCGTGGTCATAATACTACCGGCAGTTTTTTCCTCATAGTGCAGTAATTGTTTAATTTCATTCGCACTTTCTTGATCCATAATAGTTAGATAACTGGCTACTTTTTCTTTATCTAATTCATTTAAAACATCTACTGCATCATCGGTTGGCATCTCAGCAAGAATCATTGCAGCATACCTCGGATCCATCTCCTCAAAAAATGCCGTTACATCTTCAAGATCAATGTTTATGAGTATTTCCGACATTTCTTCAGGAGATAAATACGTATATATCTGCCCTCTTGCTTCTTCATCCTGTTGATTAAAAAACATCGCCTGATCATAAGGATGAATGTCTAAAAATGATTCACGAAAAACTTCAATTTCCCCTTCTTGAAGGGCTGTATTTACTTTTTCAATATGCACTTGAAATTGTTCTTCATATTGAGTATCGTAACGTTCTTGTTTCATTATAATCCCCCCCGTTACCTTCACACTACATAGTGTATATTTTTCCCCATTGAATAAAAATCAAACAGAAAGTAGCATAAGACATAGAAGTTTGTTGATGCTAATATTAAAATATATAGTCGTTCCTGCTAAAAAGCAACTGTCTGTAATGAATTTAAACACCACAACATTCGGATTCCATAGCAAAATATGAGTTATAAAATTGATTCAAGTGTAAAAATAACAGTTATGACATTGATTTAGCATGTGAAAGGTTTAAATATAATACTAACTTGTATAGATTAAAACACCACAACGTTTACCGTCAAATTTTTTATTAAGGAGATTAATGATATGAAAATCGATATTATTGGAGATGTGCATGGTTGTTTAGAGGAATTAGAGGAACTATTGTTCAAATTAGGATATCAAATAAAGAATGGTACTTATCAACACTCTAATAACCGTCAAATAGTCTTTGTAGGAGATATAACAGATCGGGGTCCAGATTCCATTAAAGTAATAAAATTGGTTTATCAGCTTGTAAAAGAGAAGCTTGCCTATTATATACCTGGAAATCATTGCAACAAGCTCTATCGTTTCTTTCAAGGTAATAAAGTAATGGAAAAGCATGGTTTGGAGACAACAACAGCAGAATATCGTAGTTTATCAAAAGAGAAACAAAACAACATAAAGCATAAATTCATAGAGCTGTATGAGCGTTCTCCCCTTTATCTTCACTTAAAAAATATTAATGTAATCATCGCCCACGCCGGTATACCAGAGCACTTAATTGGAAAAAAAGATAAACGGACAAAAACTTTCGTCTTATACGGGGATATTACAGGAGAATTCGATACAACAGGAAAACCTATCCGCCGCGATTGGGCTAAGCATTATCACGGTGATAGTTGGATTGTATATGGACATACTCCTGTACTTGAACCAAGAGTGGTAAATCATACAATAAATATTGATACTGGTTGTGTATTCGGAAATAAATTGACGGCATATCGATTTCCAGAAAAGGAATTTGTCTCCGTAGCTTCAAGACAACCATTTATTGCTGAGAAATTTACCGATTTTAATGTGTCAAATGAGCATTAAACGCTTCAATAATATTCCCATGTCTTCTGGAAGACTTGCTTCAAGTTGAATTGGTTGATTTTTGATTGGATGCATCATTGTAATTTGCTTACAATGCAAGGCTTGACGCAGCATAATATCTTTTGATCCACCATACAGATTATCACCATATAACGAATGCCCTAAATATTGAAAGTGTACTCTAATTTGGTGAGTTCTCCCTGTCTCTAATTTAATTTCTACCCATGAAGCTATAGAATCTGCATACAAAACACGATAGTTTGTTTTTGCATACTTGCCATTTCTCATATCAACAGTACGCTCAATTATCGATCCTTCTTTTCTTGCTATAGGAGCATCGACGATACCTGAAGTTGGGCTTACTTCTCCATGTACAATTGCTTCATATACTCGGTTTATATTCCCCTCTTGCTGCATACGTGAGAACAAAGAATGAACATATTGGTTTTTTGCAACTAAAACTAGGCCAGAAGTATTCACATCTAGCCTAGTAACAATATGAACAGTCGAAGGAATTGAATTTTTTTGATAATAATACGTTAAACCATTCGCTAACGTATTATGACGATGGTTCATCGATGGAAGACATGCTTGTCCAGCAGGTTTGTTTACGACAAGGCAATACGCATCTTCATAAATAATATCTAACGGTAGCTTTTCTGGTGTTATTGCGTCACTAGGTTTCTCATCAGGAAGTGCTACGGTCAAGATGTCTTCACGCTTTAATTTATAGGTTACCCACTGTGAAGTTCCGTTTACTTGTATACTACTGGGCACTTTTTTCAAAGAAATAAGTAATCTCCTAGAAAAATGATGAATTTGTTGTAAATAGGTTTTAATCAACATTCCTTGCTCATTTTTCTTGATTTCCCACCGTAAAATCACATTACCCTTCCTCCGATACAAAGGAATCTCTAACTCTGTTCCAGAATGGGAATTGCTTAAAACGAGCAAACCGCACCTTCTCTTTAGCTACTCTACACTGTATCGATTTTACATTTTGATAATTCTTTGTAAAATGATCAATTTGAATAAGAAAACTGCTATCTACCATTGGTTTTAAGAAACAAGTATGATGTTTTGGTAGTATAAGCGGCGAACCAATAGTACGGAAAACACGATTATTAATGGATGCATTCTCCGTAATTTGAATTGCTTCTAATGATGGATGCAAAATCGCCCCTCCGAGAGCTTTATTGTATGCTGTGCTTCCTGAAGGTGTGGATATACAGATTCCGTCTCCGCGAAATGTTTCAAAATGCTCGCCTTTTATTTCTACATCAAATACAACGGAAGAACCGTCCGCTGTTTTTATCATCGCTTCATTTAAAGCAAGAATACGATCTTCTTTCCCGCCTGCTTTCGCTCTAATAATGACTTCTAATAAAGGGTATTCAACGGTTTGAAATGGCGTTTTTGCAATCTCTATAATCAGTCTTTCCACATCTTTAGGTGTCCAATCTGTATAAAATCCTAAATGACCAGTATGTATTCCAATAAAAGCAGTGTCTTCTAATCGATGAACATAGCGATGAAATGCTTCAAGGAATGTACCGTCTCCCCCAACGGAAATTACTAAATCTGGGGTCTCTTTATCATAAGTCAATCCAAATTCTGATAAATATTGACGCATCATTGCTTTTATTTTTTCAGAACGGTCATCACCTTTTGAAACAATTTTAAAGTTCATGTATTATTTCTCCTTCAACTATTATTTACGATGAAACACTCTTTGCGCTTCATGAATTTCACTTCTAATTTTAGACATTTCTTCATCTAATTTAAAGGCTGCCTCTGCTGCTTTCTGTAATCGCAATCTAACCTCAGATGGCAGCTTGCCATCATATTTATAATTTAATGAATGTTCATTCGTTGCCCAGAAATTCATTGCTAATGTCCTTATTTGTATTTCTGCCAAAACAATTACTTCACCATGTATTGTTTCCACTGGATATTTGATAATCATATGATATGACCGGTAACCACTATCTTTTTTGTGGGATACATAGTCCTTCTCTTCCACTATTACAAAATCATTTCTATGGTGCAGCATATCTACAATTGTATAGATATCATCGACGAATTGACAAACAACCCGTACACCAGCAATATCTTGCATCTCACTTTCCACATTCTCTATAGCAATACCGCGGTTTTGTGCTTTTTCGATAATACTTGGTATTGGTTTTACTCTTGCTGTTACAAATTCAATTGGAGAATGACTTGACTCTTTTTCATACTGGGAACGCATCCCCTTTAACTTTACTTTTAATTCTTCGACTACTTGCTTATATGGAGCAAGAGTTAATTCCCAATTCATGGCTATCACCCTAAACGTATTCTAATAATTGCCAATCCTATTTTATCATAATCCACATAATCAACAAGTACTATCCCTACTACATGATCACGGATAATAGTTATTTTTTGCATTGAAAACTTTTATTAGACATAATAGATATAAGCTTTCTACGAATAGGAGAACATTTGAGATGTCACAAGAAATTGAAATAGAATTTAAAAATTTATTATCAAACGCTGAATTTTTACAGCTACAAAAGGACTTACCCTTTTCAACATCATCAATTGAACAAACGAACTATTATTTTGAAACAAAAAATTTCGATTTAAAGAAACATGGCTCAGCACTACGAATAAGAAAGAAGCAAGGGAAGTATTCTTTAACATTAAAACAGCCACATGAACAAGGATTATTGGAAACTCATGATATCTTAACAGAACAAGAATTTAAGCAATGGATACAAGGTGAAATTATTCCAAAACCACATACATCAAAACAACTAAGTGAAATGAATATCTCACCTGCGGAACTTAAATATGTTGGATACCTTACCACCAATCGAATGGAAATTGAATTTAATGGTACCCAGTTAGTGTTAGATTATAGTAATTATTTAGGTACAGAGGATTTTGAGTTAGAGTTAGAAGCTTCTACAAAGGAACATGGAAAAAAAATATTTTATGAGTTACTAAATAAATATAATATACCTATTCGACAAACTCCTTCCAAAATAGAGCGTTTTTTCCAACAAGCACAACGTTCTTAAAGATTTTGGAGAATTATTCCTTAATCAGATTGGTTGAACAACCCTAACTGGGTTGCTACAATAGTTATACAAGGAGAATTGTTATGGAACAGATGGAACATCGTACGATTTATGAAGCCATTGGTGGCTATAGAACAATGAATAATATTGTTCATGCATTTTATACAAGAGTTGAAGTTCATCCAGATTTAAAACCAATATTTCCAGATGACCTGACAGAAACAATTAGGAGACAAATGATGTTTCTTACCCAATTTTTCGGTGGCCCAAGATTGTATGAAGAAGAAAGAGGTCATCCAATGTTACGCAGGAGACACCTTCCCTTTCCCATTACGCCAACACGAAGAGATGCTTGGTTAACATGTATGGCAGCAGCTTTAGAAGAAGCTGAAATTAAAGAACCCTATCGTACTGCAATGATGGAACGGTTAACACTAACTGCTAATCACATGATGAATACGCCTGAATGAGAGAAAGGAGAATCCGATGTGAGTTGGAATCAACAAGAGCTTACTAGCTCCAATCATACAAACACATCGCCGAATTTTAACTACATTAATTATGTTCAAAAGCCAATAGAAATGTATGTTTTTATTGATCCTTTATGTGCAGAATGCTGGTCACTAGAACCATATATAAAAAAGCTTTCAGTAGAATACGGACGTTTTTTTACAATTAGACAGATTGTAAGTGGTCAACTATCTAATCTTAATGTCGATGTATTTGAAAAACCAAAAAAATTAAAAGATATTTGGGAACGGACTGCAAAACGGACAGGAATGAGTTGTGATGGAGACATATGGGATGAGAATCCAATTGATTACCCTTACGTACCGTCTCTGGCAATAAAAGCCGCAGAGCTACAAGGAAAAAAGGCAGGAAAAATGTTTGTACGTAAGCTCCAAGAGAACTTATTTATAAATAAAGAGAATATATCTGAAGAAAAAATATTATTAAATTGTGCTACTGAAGCTAACTTGGATCTCGAAGAATTTGAGCGTGATTTATTTTCTTCCAGTGCGAAAAAAGCACTACAATGTGATTTAAAATTAACGAGAGAAATGGAAGTTGACTATATTCCAACAATCGTATTTTTCAATCAGTCTGTAGAAGAAGAAGGTGTGAAAATTTCTGGGCTTTATCCGTACGAAATATACAAACTAGTACTAAAAGAAATTTTACAAAAAACACCCATCCCTTCATCCACACCACCTTTAATTGATTTTTTAAAACATTATCAAGTGGTGGGAACAAAAGAAATATCAGTCGTGTATGATTGGTCTTTAGATAAAACTGAAAAAGAGATGAAAAAACTTCAGTTTCAACAAATTGTAGAGCGAATTCCAGCGAAGTACGGTTCATTCTGGAAGTATATAGATAGATCAAAGACGCAAGATGCCGCTCAGCGCTAGTTGATAACTTTTATGCTAGTAGTTAGTTGAGCTATTATAATTTCCCATACAAAAAAGCTAAGACAATAAAGTCTTAGCTTTTTAAAATAAAAATAAAGGATATACGGGGCAGCATATATCCTATTTCCGTCTTTGTATATCTACAAAGGGGGATGGGAGAAAGTTTCATGATCAAACAAAAGGGGTATTTGTTTGTATTCAACTTACATTTTAATATTAACAATTCATCCTTCTAGATGCAACACTTATGTTCATGTTTTCACAAAAAATTCACTTCTAATTCAATTAGGATATACATAAACTCAAATAGCTAGTTCATCTATACATGAAAGGAGGAAATTGTCAAAGATGCGTAGACGCAAAAACTATTTCCCTTTTCTATTCTTTATACTTACCGTATTAGCCTTCTTCTTGAATTTACTTGCTATGTTAGAAATGATGCCAATGTATTTTACAGTCCCCCTTTTCATCATTTGTATCTATTTAACTTTACAATCTATTAGTAAAATGAATACCTCATATCGATAACCTGAGAGACAGCCAGGAGATCTGAGAACACAAAGGGATATCTTTTGCTATATCACACATGTAACTGACAGAAACATAAAAAAGTTCGAGTCTATACACTCGAACTTTTTTTATTAGCCTAATAATTGTTCCATCTCAGCTAGTTTCTCTTCAAAGACATCTAAAGCATCTAATATTGGTTGTTTAGACGTCATATCAACACCAGCTTTTTTCAGTACATCAATCGGATCTTCACTACTACCTGATTGTAAGAATTGCAGGTAACGATCAACTGCCCCTTCTTTTCCTTCTAATATATTGTGTGCTAGAGCAGTAGCAGCAGAGTAACCTGTCGCATACTGATACACATAATAATTGTAATAGAAGTGAGGGATTCTAGCCCACTCTAATCCGATATATTCATCGGAGACTACATCTTCACCAAAATATTTCTTATTTAACTCATAATAGATCTGAGTGAACTTTTCAGCCGTTAACGCTTCGCCTTCTTGATCCAGTTTATGAATCTCATGTTCAAATTCAGCAAACATTGTTTGACGGAACACGGTACCTCTGAATCCTTCTAAGAAATGGTTAAGGATATATAGCTTTTCTTTTTCGTCTTCTAAATGATTTAATAAATAATCATTTAACAACGCTTCGTTTGTTGTAGAAGCAACTTCTGCCACGAAGATCGAATAATTACCATAACGAAATGGTTGATGCTTTCTTGAGTAATAACTATGCACAGAATGACCCAATTCATGAGCGAGTGTGAATGTATTATTAATATCATCCTGCCAATTCATCAAGATATAAGGATTTGTCCCATAAGCACCGGAAGAATAAGCACCACTTCTCTTCCCTTTATTTTCTTCAACATCTATCCAGCGATTTTCGAAGGCTGATTTTAATACTTTTTTATAATCATCACCAAGTGGCTCTAAACCTTTTAATACAAAATCTTGCGCTTGGTCATATGATACTTTCATTTTTACATCTTTTACTAGTGGCGTATAAAGATCATACATATGCAACTCATCTAATTCCAATACTTTTTTTCGCAACTTAGTATAACGATGAAGTAATGGTAATCGTTCATTTACTGCTTCTACTAAATTATCGTACACTTCTTCCGGAATATTATTATCATCCAAAGCAGATTGTCTAGCACTTTCATAATTGCGTACTTTTGCGCTAAAGTTGTGCGCTTTAACAGTGCCACTTAAAGTTGAAGCAAATGTATTTTTAAAGCTTTCGTATGTTTGGTATACAGCTTCAAACGCATTTTTTCTAACGTTTCTATCTTTTGATTCTAAAAATGTAGAATATCTTCCATGCGTTACTTCTACCTCTTCGCCATCTTCATTTGTAACTGATGGGAATGTTAGATCTGCGTTATTAAGCATTCCAAAAGTTTGTGATCCTGTAGACATTGGCTCAGATGCTTGTGCTAGTAACGCCTCTTCTTTTTCACTTAAAACATGTGGACGCTGTCTATTAATGTCTTCAAGAACTTTCTTATATTGTTGCAAACCCTCATGATCATCTAAAAACTGTTGTAACTTATTTTCTTCAATGGAAAGAATTTCGGGAACAATATAACTTAGATTACTGGAGGCAATAGTTATTAAGTTCTCAGCTTGTGCATTTAATCCCTGGTAAAAAGAGTTTGTCGTATCTTGATCATAACGCATATGTGCATACGTATATAACATGCCAAGACGCTGAGAAAGCTCATCTTGCATTTTAAATAAAGAATACAAGGTATCGGCAGACTCATGTAATTTCCCTTTAAATTCAGTTATCTTAGGAAATTCTTCTCTTAATGATTTAAGTTCTTCTTTCCAAGCGTCATCACTAGCAAAAATATCCTCCAATTTCCAAGTAAGGTCTGTAGGTATTTCATCTCTTTTAGGTAATTGTTTTGTCGCTTTACTCATGTGTACTCCTCCTTATCTTCTCTCAACATAGTATATTACTTAGTATAACGAAATAATGTACAATCATGCTCACATTTTGCCCTTTTTTTCCAAAAATAAATTACTTATCATTATTTCATCACCTTTAAGCGCTTCTTCTAAATGAACATACTTGTCTACATTCTTTAATTTAACATACGTAGTATTTGAGGTCCTTTTGAAATAACCGAGGATTTCAAGATTTGTTAAAAATGAATGTATGGCAGAGAAATTCTGATGCACATTTGGTAATTGATTCATCATACTTTTATCTAATAGCTTTGTGCATCTCGATATTGTAAGTGTATCAGACACAGCAATATGCTGAATGAGTTTTATACATAATTCTGTTTGCCAAATCCAAAAAGGGGTATGCATATGAATTTGCCACTTATTTGGCAAAAAGCAAATACTAGGTAGGTATTGAAAAATAATGCCTTGCTCATATAATTTTCTTCTCCAGTTCATTTCTTTACCTGGATGAGTAATCGGTGTATTACGTATTCGTTGAAGTTGTTTCGTCCAGTGTTGGGGAAACTGCTCAGAAATAGGAGCTTCTTTGAAGATACTTTGGAATGAAATGGTTTGTATTAGAGAAATGTTAATCGTAGTGAAAGCTTTAGTGTATTGATACGCGTAAATATGTGATAGTGAGGCAAAACGTCTGGAAGCTGGATCGAAGAAATATAAGACAGGATTTTTTTGTTTCGGAAATTGATGTATACAAGATAGAAGAAAGGAATTTAATTTAATTTGATTACTTCCCAACCTATTAAAATGATTCATACCAACAATCCAAATAACATGAAGATTAATTTGATTATATGCACTTGTTCTCTCCGCGATTTCTTCTGCAGAAATTTTCGTGCATTGAAATTCAATAATGATTATCTTATTTAATACTTTTATCACTAGGTCAGCTCTTCGGTTAATTTGCGGAAAATAAACTTCAAGGTCAACCTCTATATTTTGATTAGATAACCATTGATAAAGTTCATACTTCCCCATCTCATGATACATCCCTTCTCCATTCCCGAGTCTACAGTTTGAATGTGGTAGGTGTGAAAAATGAGGGATGACTTTGCTACCTGATCGAATAATTACTTTAGAGTGACAAGTAGGACAATAAAATGCTTCTTTATATTGCTTCCACAGTATTATATTTCTTTCAGGTTCACGGAACAGTATAATGGATTTACCATGTTTATTTATTGCTTTTTGCACTACATTAATTCACCTCCCTAATTACTTATTTCGACATGTTTTAGAAAAAACCTCCAAAAAAAATAAACAAACTCTTTTAAAGAGATTGTTTATTTCAAGCGTAAGGGAAAATGTTTCCTAATATTGGTGAAGGTATCGTTTTCCATTACTTTCTTTCCGTATTCTTCTAAAACATGAATGGAAACAGATGAATCAGATGAATACTCAAGTACCTGACTAATTACATCTTCTTGTCGATTATCATCTAACACATCATACGAGAATTCCATATACAAGTAGTATTGGTTGTTATAGAAATATAATGTCTCTTCTCCAAAGTTAGATATATCTTCAAATTGATGACTTAATTGAATTAAATCCTCAAAATCATCAAACTCGACAATAATCCATAAGTTATCTTCCTCTAACTCGTCGTCTTCACTATCAGATTCTTCAGATTCATTAAGGTTCTTACCGAATTTATCCCCGAGAATACTTTCTATTTTTTCATCAACAGGGATATCTACACTTCCATCTTCTGTATCTAATTCTAGATTTTCACCATTTTTAGACACTTTTGCTTTCGTAACGATAATTTCTAAACCTTTTTCCATTGCCTGAACCTGTATCCATAAAGGTCCTTCTGGATTAAAATCTTCTCGATAATTCACTTCATCCATCATTTGCCAAAAAAGTTGCTCACTTCTTTCGCGATTGTACCAAATTTCTTCTCTTTCAAAACCAAGCTCTTCTATATCTAAATAAGAAATGTAAAACTTAATTGTATTTTCATTTATTCTTTCTATCTCCATATTCACGCTCTCCCTTCTTGATTATAGAAGCTATCCGCTACCTTCCCACATGTGCATCAAGCGTGTATAAACTCATTTACACAAAACTATTTATAATGCATGTACCCGTTAACTTTCTTTTTTAATCTTTAAATGATTCCTTACCTCTATTGTATGATAGTGTACGGAACGATGGAAATTAATATGCCTATCTTTTTTGATTTTTATTTTCCATTATTTTTCCCACATGTAACCGGTAGTAGTACCTCCACACACTTTTGATAATGAATCACACTAAATGCAATGCTAATTACGCTTTTTATATTAGAATGAATTGCTAGTTAGTTATTCTAACGCATTTCGACATGTTTGTCATTTTATCTAACTGTATCAAGATCACCTATTTATATTAAGGCCCGCCAATCACCAAATTAAAGAAACGACACAGGACGATTCCCATGTCGTTTCTTTGGTTTGATACTCTTTTCTTTTATATTTAATTAACCATACGTTGCGCTTCACGCAATTGGAATGTACGAACTGTTCTTGGTAAGAATCGACGAATCTCATCTTCATTATAACCAACTTGAAGACGCTTCTCATCTAATATAATCGGCCTACGCAACAACCCAGGATTTTTCTGGATTAGATTGAATAAGTTTTTCATTGGCAGTTGATCAATATTTACATCCAACTTCTGGAATACTTTTGATCTCGTGGAAATAATCTCATCCGTGCCATCCTCTGTCATTCGCAATATTTCTTTTATTTCATCGAGACTTAATGGCTCGGAAAAAATATTACGCTCAGTAAAAGGTATGTTGTGTTCTTCCAGCCACGCTCTTGCTTTCCTGCAGGAAGTACAGCTTGGTGAGGTATAAAGTGTTACCATGTAACTTCACTCCTCAATCTAATATATATTTTCGAGTTTTTTAACTAACTTATTAAATTAAAATTAGTCTAAATAACTCATATGTAGTTATTATACTACAAGTAGTTACCAAAAGGTAGGGGGTACAACTAAAAATCGCTTAATTGTTTTAGATTATTCTCATTTACAAGTAACATTCCCGATGCGTTTAAAAATTAAACCCCTTTTTCAAACTAAATTCGTAAAAATGCTGAAAACGTTTTCTTCGAAATTTTCTAAAAACAAAGTAAAAAACACTTGCAAAACACTTATAAAACATTTATGATAATTTACATAACCAAAGATGTTAGGAAATCTAACATTAATATTAAGGGGTGGAGTAATGAAAAAATTGGAAGCAATTATACGTCCAGAAAAATTCCAGTCTCTTCGTGATGAGTTATCTTCAATTGGAATTGGTGGTTTAACTGTTACTGAAGTAGCAGGTACAGGAAAGCAAAAAGGCCAAACAGGGGTTTATCGCTCGACAGAGTTTCAAATTCAATTATTATCCAAATTGAAAGTAGAGATGGTGATTGAAGAAAGTCAATTAGAAGAAATTGTTGATATTATCATTAAAAGCTGTAAGACAGGTAATATAGGAGACGGTAAAATTTTTGTCTCTCCTGTAGAAGAAGTTATTCGAATTCGTACTGGCGAACGTGGTATGGAAGCTGTTTTATAAATTATAAAGGGGGATAACAAAACATGTTGAAGAAAAGTTTTCTTATATTTACAGCACTGTTACTTTTAGCTACTCCAGTTTACGCAGCGACACCTACACCTGAATCGTTAGAGCTTTCTGTTAACCTAATTTGGGTAATGCTTGGTGCGTTTTTAGTATTTTTTATGCATGCAGGATTTGCTATGGTAGAGTCTGGCTTTACTAGATCCAAAAATACCTTAAATATCTTGATGAAGAATTTCTTAACAATAAGTGTTGCATCTATATTATTTTTCTTAGTAGGTTATGGTATTATGTTCGGTTCTTCTGCCGGATCCATTATAGGTAGTGACGGATTTTTACTAAGCGAAATTAGCGAAATAGACTTTTTCGTATTTCAAGCTATGTTTGTTGCCACTTGTGCAACAATTATATCTGGAGCTGTAGCAGAACGAATTAAATTAGGTAGTTATATCCTTATTGTTGCGGCAATGACCACAATCATATATCCAGTTGTTGGACATTGGGTGTGGCAAGGTGATGGATGGTTAACCTCACTAGGATTTAGTGACTTCGCAGGGTCTACTGTAGTTCACCTAACAGGTGCTGTGGGAGCTTTCGTAGTAGTACTAATACTCGGTCCTCGTATCGGAAAATACAAAGGGAAGAAAGTTAATGTTATCCAAGGCCATAATTTACCTTTAGGAGCTCTAGGTGTTTTTATCCTTTGGTTAGGTTGGTTCGGCTTTAACGGTGGCAGTACTTTAGCTGCTGACCCATCACTAGTACCATATGTAATTGGAACAACCTTATTATCTACTTCTGCCGCATTAGTGTCATCCTCTTTATATACAAAATTACGATTTAAGAAAGTAGATGCATCATTATCCATGAATGGTGTACTGGGTGGATTAGTAGGTATTACTGCAGGTGCCGCAGAAATTTCTCTTGGGGGATCAATTATTGTCGGTCTAATTTCTGGTGTAGTACTTGTAGAAGGAATTCGATTCTTAGATACAAAATTACGTATAGACGACCCAGTTGGAGCTATTGCAGTACATGGAATTTGTGGTATATGGGGAACATTAGCCATAGGATTGTTCTCTGTTAATACCGGACTTTTCTACGGAAATGGTATTTCTCAATTGGGGATTCAAGCCATCGGTGTACTTGCTGTAGTTGCTTGGGTTGCTATTACAGCTGGTGGGTTCACTTATGTGATAAATAAAATATCTCAAATTCGCGTTTCAGAAGAAGAAGAAATTTCTGGACTTGATTTTGCAGAACACGGATCTAGTGCATATAATTTTAAAGAGAGTTTACTTGAAGGAACGGACAATAATTCATCAAGTGGTCTTGCAGAACGTTTAAATAATAATATTCCGATTGGTAAAACAAGTAACCAAAGTTCTTAAATCAGTCATTAACCAATAAATATCAATACCATATTGATGTTTAAATTATAGGAAAACGCAACATTCGGATTTCATAAAGAACAACCAATTAAAAAACCGAGTTACTCCTGAAATTAGGATGTAACTCGGTTTTTTTATCCTTTATCATTGAGATGATTTCTTTGTTAGTTCGTCCAATAAATTAGCTGCTTCTCGATTTTCATCATAGCTTAGCACTTCTTCAGATGATTGATATTCTTTCCCATAAATCTCCTTATCTTTGTATGTATGAATGTCTTCATACATTTGTTTCATCTGACCGTAAATCACTTCTTCAGAATCATCCTGAGGAGACCAATATAAAATTTCCATTGGTGTTTCTTCATTTGTTGCTAATGAACGGCGATTATAGCCAATTGACTGTGCATGCTTAAAACCTTCTCGATGATAAAAATGAAGGCGTTTTTCTGAATCAGAATCTTCATAATCGACTGGCTCTACCTCAAGTATAATCGGTTTTTGTTTATTTTTAAGTTTGTCTAATAATTTATGCCCTATTCCCTGCCCTCTTGTTTTAGCAGATACCCATACATAATCTATAAAAATAAATGTATCGAACTCCGCATACATCATTACATGTTGCGGACTTTCATCTTTAAAATATACATCGCCTTTTTCCTCGAGTAATAATTCCATATGTTTTTTTGATTTCATTTCCTCAACCGGAAAATAATCGTTTAATTTCTCATACCAATTCATTAATTTACCCCTTTTTTTGATTATTATCTCTCATTATATCTAAGTTCATTCAAGATGTTAAATGATATCCAGTTCTTTGTTCCATGTTCTAAGCTTGACTATACTTCCGACCTATCACTATATTCCCTTTTATAATGAACAAAA
Organism: Oceanobacillus iheyensis HTE831; assembly: GCF_000011245.1. Classification (NCBI taxonomy): domain Bacteria; kingdom Bacillati; phylum Bacillota; class Bacilli; order Caryophanales; family Bacillaceae; genus Oceanobacillus; species Oceanobacillus iheyensis. Next base: position 1,259,592 of record NC_004193.1, on the reverse strand, counting down.
AACTCCCCTCTTAAAGTAGCTTTATGAGGAGAGTTTCACTTTACTTATTCATCTTTTCCAATTAAATAGTCTACATCTTTTGTGTATGTGTTACCTGAATTCCATAGTAAGAATTCGTTAATACCATTCTCATATAATGCTTGTATCTGTGCTTCCACTTCGCTCTTGCCATATTGGAAAGTAGACCCACTATATAACCATGGCGCTTCAAAATCTTGTAACCACGGTCTAGAAACTGGGGGTTCTTCTAATGCTCCTAAGACCTGATTCTCTACTTTTGAATACTCATCGATAAGATTATATGGTTCAGTATCAGGTTTTTCTATTCCAAAGTATGATGACCAATGACTAGGGTAAATCATCGATGAAATGATATCTACATTTTCGGAAATTCGAGAGAAGTTCTGTCCAATTCCTGGCGCTTCTTCTATCGTTGCAGCATAACCGAATATATCTACAGATACATCAACATCATAATCACTTAGTTCTTCTTTAGCATAAGCGACAAAATCCGAAACCGCTTCTACACGTTTCTTTATGTTATTCATATCCAAGTCTTTATAATCGCCAAGAGTGTACTTTAATTCTTCATCTTTCGTTTCAAATCCTTCTGGGAAGCGTACATAGTCAAATTGAATCTCCTTAAATCCCATCTCAGCTGCCATTTTTGCAACTTCTATATTATAATCCCATACTTCTTGCTCAAAAGGATTAACAAAAGCCTCTCCTTTTCCATTCTCCCAAACTTCTCCATTTTTCGTAAAGGATAAATCTGGACGTTTATGAGCTAATACACTGTCCTTAAACACAACGACACGAGCTATCGGATATATTTGTTCCTTCTCTAGTCGTTTCATCATTTGTTCAGGATCAGAAATAACATTTGTTGCCATATCTTCATAAGGAGATCCTTCTTCAGGTATAAAGGTAAGATTTCCATGATCTTCTTTCACATCAATAACCATTGTATTTAAAGCTGTTGAATTCACAAAATCAATTAATGAATTAAACCTCTCGCCTCCTGCAGAATTCCCTGTTACATAAATTCCTCGTACTGCATCAGGATACTCAAAGTTATATCCGGAATCAAAAGAAAAACGCGCTATTCTTTGTGATGTATCTATTACTTGTAAGTTGGTCGATCGTTCTTTATGTAGACTTGCTTCAACATTAATTTCCTCTGCTTTTGTCGAATTTCCAAATATCATGCTAATAAATAATGTTACCGCGAACACCCCAATAAACTTCTTTTGCCAATTCCGCATATAAATCAATCTCCTGTATGTATGATATTTTAAGTATATAGGAAAAAAAACTACATTTAAATGGTAAAATGATTTCCACTAAAAAATTTTTTCTTTGTTCATTCATTTTTATATTTAGGATTTTTTGTATAAAATCCAAACAATCTGCTTTTTTTTTCGAATATATACGACACTTTTCGCAGGATTCAACGTATTACAATATTTACTGCCATTACTACTCTTTAATGAATGTACCTAGGAGAAATAAACTGCCTATATTTCGTTTATTAATATATACTCTGCTTAGCTTTTCCTTCTATTCCCTTATTATGTTCATTGGAAACACTAAAGCAGATAATTCTACATTTTTCATATAATTATATTAGAAGCATTTGAGACAAAAAAAGAGCTGCTGTATAGACCGGAAGTTAGCAATATAAGAGCGATTCTAGAACTAAAAAACTTTGATTTCTTCTTGCTTTTTCTTTTCACTATGGATATAATAGTAAAAAACTAATATACGAAGCATTGAAGAAGATGTAGTACTATTTGCCCAATGATGAATAGAGAACTTGTGGTTGGTGAAAACAAGTATCAAGGTAAATAGGAATTGGACTTTGGAGCTTATTTAATGAAGTGATCTTGTGTACAATGCAAGATAATAAGGGTGGCAACGCGGTTCATTCGTCCCTAGATATGGGGAGAATGGGCTTTTTTTAATGAATAAATTTATTGAGGTGATTGAAATGAAAACAATTTTTTCTGGTATACAACCAAGTGGTACATTAACACTTGGAAACTATTTAGGAGCAATCCAACAATTTGTGGAATTACAAAACGATTATAATTGCTATTTCTGTATTGTGGATGAACATGCTATAACCGTACCACAAGATCGACTTGAGTTACGTAAGAATATTAAATCATTAGCAGCATTATACATTGCATCAGGAATCGATCCAGATTCTTCTACACTTTTTATTCAATCTGAAGTACCAGAACATACTCAATTAGGATGGATGTTACAATCAATAAGTTATGTTGGTGAATTGGAGAGAATGACTCAATATAAAGATAAATCGCAAGGTCAAGAAGCGATTTCTTCTGCTCTTTTAACTTATCCTTCGCTTATGGCAGCTGATATCTTACTCTATAATACGGATGTTGTCCCTGTTGGAGATGATCAAAAACAGCATTTAGAATTAGCTCGAAATCTTGCGCAACGTTTTAATAATCGATTCAATGATATCTTTACTGTACCTGAAGTACGAATTCCCAAAGTCGGTGCACGGATTATGTCTCTTCAAGAGCCTACTAAAAAAATGAGTAAATCCGATACAAATCAAAAAGGTTTTATCTCTATGCTTGATGAACCTAAACGAATTGAGAAAAAGATTAAAAGCGCTGTTACTGATTCAGAAGGAATTGTAAAATTTGATAAGGAAAATAAACCTGGAGTATCGAACCTACTGACCATATATTCTAGTTGTACTGGTGAATCTATCGCTGATCTAGAAAAGAAATATGATGGTAAAGGCTATGGTGATTTCAAACAAGGCGTAGCAAATGCTGTAATTGATACACTTCGCCCTATTCAGGAGAAATATGAGCAATTAATCCAATCAGATGAATTAGACGCCATCCTTGATCAAGGTAGAGATAAGGCATCTTTCTCGGCTGGAAAAACAATAAAGAAAGCCAAAAAAGCCATGGGTTTAGGAAGAAAATAAATCCGCATAAACAAAATAGGTTTCCTTGTTCTCACAATCGCGAACAAGGAAACCCATTTTTTATTTTTGATTGGAAGTATGCTGTTCATTACCCATTTCCGCTTCCCACATTCGTTCTAAAAATGCCTGTCCACGAATTAGTTTACTGCATAAATCTTCATGAGCACTGCTCCACCCATGCTTTACTCCATCATATAGCGCAGTCCACACTTGCTCTTCATCCATATAACGAATAGATGGATATTGTTTTGGATCCCATTCTGTTAACCAATAACGTAATTCTTCTTTATTATTCGTAGTTCGTAATTGATCTAATCCAATCATTAATAACTGTTTTAATTGTCGTTCTTTTCGGGTCAAACCAAAGACATATTCCGGAGGCATCGAAAGCATATGGTACTCTTTGTCATGTATCTTATTATCGAATTCAAAATTCTGTGGTTTATTATTTTCTATCATGTCATAGACCAATTGTTCTTGACGAGGAATTAAGCGACTTTTACGAATTGGGATATAATAACCTACTGTATCAAACGCAAGTATATTATCCCCGTCAGTTACAACAGCAGCATATTCAACAACTGTTCGCTTTTGTCCTTTTCTTGTATAGCCTCGCTTATAAATCGTATCTAATAAAGACTTTGGCAGGTCATGCATATCGTTCTCAATGTAGTGTAATAGTTCTTTACTTATGTAAAGCAATGGCACCTGGTCAAGTAATTCAATCGTATCTTCTTTTCTCCATTCATGGAAATGACAGACATTATATCCGTTTTCTTCACCTTCAAACCAATTCACCCAAACATCGTGTAAGTACAACATATCTCAGCCCTCACTTTTATACCGTTTTAAGATACATTATGGCCATCAGAATAAAATTTTATTCGAGAACTGCATGTATTTATTTTGGATATCGTTGGAGAGTTATTAACATCAGACTTACACCAACAGGCAAAAAATAACATTCAACTCTACCAGCGACAAAAACAAAATAATCTATCCACGATAATCCAGCAGGTAAGAAATTCATATATGCAATCATCGTAACTCCGCCCGTTACCGCCATTCCAAAACCTACTAAGAACAGGAATACATACCCCATCTAATCGCCTCTCATCTGCTTGTCCAAAATATACTCTATTCTATGTTTAAAAACAGAAAAGAATGCTAGATTTCCCCAAAATTAAAAAGAGATCAAGGTAATTTATACCCCAATCTCCTTTTAAAAACATATAGCATACGATTATTTCACAAATTTTTTAAATACCAAGGCAACGTTATGTCCGCCAAAACCTAATGAATTACTTACCACCGCATCTACTGTTTGTTTTCTTGCTTCATTTGGTACATAATCCAAATCACAATCTGGATCAGGCGTTTCATAATTAATCGTCGGCGGAATTATACTATCTTGAATTGCTTTAATAGATATTACCGCTTCAATTCCACCAGCAGCTCCTAATAAGTGGCCAGTCATCGACTTCGTAGACGAAATTGCTAAATCACTTGCATGGTCACCAAATACAGCTTTGATTGCTTGCGTCTCATATTTATCATTTAAATCTGTGCTTGTTCCATGAGCATTCACATACTGTACATCCGAAGGTTCTAGATTAGCATCTTTTAACGCTATTTGCATTGCTCGGGTTGCACCCTCGCCATTCTCTGCAGGCGCAGTGATATGATAAGCGTCTCCAGTGGCACCATATCCTACTATCTCTCCATAAATCGTCGCATCTCTTTGCAGGGCAGATTCTAAAGACTCTAATATCAAGATCCCTGCTCCTTCTCCCATAACAAATCCGTTACGATTTTTATCAAAAGGTCTACTTGCTTTTTGTGGATCCTCATTTGTAGATAACGCTTTTGAAGAAGAGAATCCAGCGAATGCCATATCTGATATCGGAGCCTCTGTACCGCCCGAAATCATAATATCTGCATCTCCACGCTGAATAGCCTTGAAAGCATCACCGATAGAATTGGCACCAGATGCACATGCTGTAACCGAACAAGAATTAATTCCCTTCGCTCCTAATTGAATCGAAACCTGACCAGCAGCCATATCTGGAATCATCATCGGTACAAAGAAAGGACTTACGCGTTTTGCGCCTTTCTCCATGAACTTGGTATGTTGGTCTTCCCAAGTCTTCATACCACCAATACCAGATCCAATCCATACACCTACTCGTTCAGCGTTCGCTTCATTAATGGTTAAATTAGCATCTTCTACAGCCATTTTAGCAGCAGCAACTGCATATTGTGTAAATGGATCCATTTTACGTGCGTCTTTTTTATCCATATACAGTGTAGGATCAAAGTTTTTCACTTCTGCCGCTACCTTTGCTGGAAATAAATCTTTATCCACCTTTGTAACAAAATCTATTCCTGATTTTCCTGTCGTAACACTTTCCCACATTTCATCTACATTATTGCCCACTGGGCTTAATGCTCCTAGTCCCGTAATAACAACTCGCTTATTCAATGTTTTATATCCTCCTTCCAAAATAACCGGTTACTTGCCCCAACGAAGCGCAACAGCTCCCCAGGTTAAGCCTCCACCAAAACCAACTAATACTATTAAATCATTATCTTTTATTTTACCCTCTTTTACTGCCTCAGATAAAGCCATAGGTATAGATGCAGAGGAATTATTTCCAAATTTCTCTATTGATTTGGCCATTTTATCTTCAGAGATACCTAACCTTTCTCTGGCAGCTTCCATTATACGAATATTCGCCTGATGAGGGACTAGATAGTCTACATCGTCACGTGATAAACCTAACTGTTCAATAACGTTTACAGTAGAATCTGGCATTTGACGCACTGCAAATTTATATACTTCCCTACCATTCATGATAATGTGATCATCATGATTCAGATATAATTCTTTTGCACCTGCACCATTTGCACCTAACTCAAATGAAAGGATACCTTTGCCCTCACCTACTTCACCAACTACTGCTGCGCCTGCGCCATCTCCAAATAATACACATGTGGTACGATCAGACCAATCAGTAATTTTAGAAAGTTTCTCTGCACCTACTACCAGTACATGTTTGTAAGCTCCTGTATCAATAAACTGTTTAGCAGTAATCAAACCATACATAAAACCAGCACATGCAGCACTCACATCCATAGCAGCTGCATTCTTCGCTCCTAGTTGGTCCTGAATAATACAAGCTACAGATGGAAATGATGTGTTTGGTGTAACCGTTGCTACTAATATTAAATCAATATCTTCTGCCGCCAAATTTGCTTCTTCTAATGCTCCAAGAGCTGCGTGAAAAGCCATATCAGAAGTGTCAACTTCTTCTGTTGCTAACCTTCTTTCCCTTATACCAGTTCGAGTACGAATCCATTCATCATTCGTATCTACGATTTTTTCTAAATCATTATTTGTAACAACATTTGTTGGCAAGTAATGTCCGGTTCCTAATATACCGATATTCATTTCACAGCTCTCCCCTTTATACTCATAATTACTATCAATTATTATGACTTGGTACTAATTTTAATGTATAAAAAACAAAAAAGCAAGTGAATAACTTATCGTATACTAATTGCAAATGAAATACAAAAAGCTCTATATTAAGCTTTTTGTATGATTAATTTAGTTTTTATTATCTTCATTAGGTAAATTTCCAGTTTCCTTAAATCGCTGAATATCACTTTTTATCTTCTCTTGGAATTCATCTGAAATGGTCTCATTAAATTCACCCAGTCCAACAAACTCATCTTGAAAATCAAAATTATAAATTTCACCTTGTAATTCTGATTTGTCAAAAAGATCAGTAATATGCAGATATAATTGATCTATATGCTGCAATGTACTTGTAAGTACAGTATCAGGTGCAAGTTCCGTTTGGTTAGTCAAATAGCCAATTGCATATAAGTTATCTTCTTGAGCCTTTTTAATAATTGGTTCACTAAATGAATTACCTATAGGATAAAAAACATCTACACCTTCTTCTTTCATTTCCTCATAGACTTTTAAAGCAAGTTCTGTATTATTCCAGTCATTAAGATAATCCAACTCAATTTCTGTCGTAGGACTAATGTATTTTACTCCTTCGTAGAATCCTTCGATTTCAGGCTGCCATGAATGTGCTGCAATGATTCCAACGTCGTTATTCATAGTCATTTGTCCAGCAACCATACCTGCAAAGAATCCCATTGCATGTCCATCAAAATTCAAAGAGGTAACATTACTCTTCACCTCACCGCCATTCATATAAACAAAATGGACATCCGGATAGCTATCTGATAATTCCATGAAATACTCTCCATACATGTTACTATGCCCAAAAATAAGATTCACTCCATCTTGAGCAAGCTCATCTACAGCAACTCTAACATCTTGCATTGATTGAATATTTTCTTTGTACATCACATCGACTTGATACTTATCTTCAATTTGTTGCATGCCCTCATATCCGGTTTGTGTCCAAGGATTTTCATCAATATCCGTCTCTACAAGAAAACCCACATTTTGTATGTTTCCAGATTCAAAATAAGAACAAGCGGAAAGAGTGCATACAGATATAAATAAAATTGCTATAAATAATTTCTTCAAAAAACACACTCCATTCCATTTTTTACAATAATTTCAAGTCTATTGTTGAAATTGTTCATAATGTTTCTTTAATAACTGTATAATTGTGTCTATACTTCTATTTTTACGGAGAAATACCATTTTTTCAACTTTCTTGTTCGAAATGTTTTCCTGTTTAGGAAAAACTTGAAAAGATGCTGGCAATTTTTCAAGTTGTATCCATTTTAATAATGCATTTACAAAATCAGTAATATAAATTGCTTGTTCTTTAAAATAATCGGAATCAAATCGGATAAACTCATCATATCTGTAAATTCCTTGCTTATTCATATTCATCCATTCACCAATTAATAATGACGGATAGATACAAGTCATTGTCACTGATCGTGATTGTATTCTTTTATCACGGTTCGTTGATATAGTAATCCATCGCTTCACACCTTTTGGCAGTTCTAATTCAGTAATAAAATCGTCTGTGATGATACCGATATCATAGGATTTCGTTGTTTGTAATGTGACTTCTTCAAATAGACTATTTCTTCCAAAAAACATCTCTAAACTTCCCGGTTCATCATTATCTACAACCCCATCAACCAAGAATTCTTCCATTAATAGCGCATCTACTATATGATATCCTACCCAACTATTACAGTTAACAACCAATACTCTCATTCCTATCTCTCCTTCCTATTTAATAAAAATTACTTGAATAATTCATAAGCAAAATAATAGAATACGTGTTAGAATATAATTGTTAATGAATTGTATGTGTTTAAAGTTAGTTTGATAATATGAGTGAGGTGTATAATAATGCGATACATAATGACAATATTTTGGTCATTTCTACTTTCCGCCGCTGTCTCTTATGTACTCTCAAGTATGGGTGGAGAACCTTTCTTGATTGAAAATGCGATCATTCTGACAGTAATTTTTTCTATTGTAGTATTTGTACTCGGGGAAGGCATTTTAAAAGAAAAAACGGAATAACACTGAAAAACCCTTGCCTTCCAGCAAAGATGGCAAGGGTTTTTCCTTATTAATACCAAGGAAGTACACTTATTGCCGTTAATGCAGCGAGAGGTAAAATCAAACGATTAAACCTTCTCCTTCCATACCCAGGATATCCAAAACCGGGATACCCAAATCCACCATATCCTGGCCAAAAAACACGATGGTCATACGAATTATTTTCTTGCGAGTAATCAATTGGAACTGCAAGGTGTACATTTTCTTGATCCACATCTGTAACAATGCCATCTATCTGAGAACCATCATTCATTTGTATTAATACATATAAGTGAATATGCTCGTTACATTGGTCATACATTGTTTTATCAGTCATTTTTTATCCTCCTCCATGATAGCCTATGCATCTATATTTGGAGTGGTGAAAATAACCCAGAAATTGAATGAAGGAGTTAAAATCATGAATGTGTTTGAAAATTTTTGGACAATCGTGCATTATTTTGTTCTTGGACTTGTACAAGGTATCACGGAGCCAATCCCTATCTCTTCTAGTGGGCATATAATTATATTTCGAGAACTATTTGGAATTGAAGCGAGAGGTTTATCATTTGAGATATTTGTAAACTTAGCTTCTTTACTTGCCGTATTAATAATCTATCGTAAAGACATAGTCCGATTGGCAGTAAATAGTTGGAACTTTATATTCAAGCAAGAAAAAGAATCTAAAAGTGATTTTATGTTTGTCGTTTATCTTGTCCTTGCTACTATCCCAGTTGGAATCGTCGGTGTACTATTTGGTGATGAGATTGGAGCATTTATTGGCGAAGATGGTACAACTGTAGTTGGAATCACACTACTAATAACTGCTGCAGCGATTTGGATGATTCGTAACTTACGCGGTAGAAAGATCGAAGGAGATTTATCTACAAAAGATGCTGTTATTGTAGGACTAGCACAAGCTGTTGCCGTTACACCTGGTATAAGTAGATCAGGGGCTACATTAGTAGCATCTATGTTAATGGGAATGAAGCAAGATACCGCATTACGATTTTCATTCCTTTTATATATTCCGGTTAGTTTAGGGTCTTCCATATTAGAAATACCAAATATTGTACGCGATCCAAATGTTCAGGAATTATGGATACCATATTTAGTTGCTTTTATTACAGCATTTATTGCTTCTTATTTTGCATTAAAATGGTTTATGAATATAATGCGACATGGAAACCTTAAATATTTTGCATACTACTGTGTAATTGTCGGAGTGCTCGTATTAATATTCCTATAGAACTTATTTAAGATCTCAAAACAAGTACCTTAAACTTGTTTTGAGGTCTTTTTCGTATGGGTAGAAAAATTTATTTAAACAGGCTTAATTCGGTTACCAACCCAAAAAAGGTATTTACATAACGTAACAAGAGGTATAGAATTGTTCAAGTGAATTTATTTATCTAGGTAAATAATTAGGAGGACGGCATGGATAATATAAAGAGCAAAGATATTCTACACTTATACAATCAAAAATATCGTTATTTTAATAAAGAAATGAATCAACGCTTACGAAAATATGATTTATATGCCTCACAATGGGCAATCCTGTATTGCCTTGATCAGTCAGGACCTTTAACGCAAACAGACATATGGAAATACCTAAATATAGAAGCTCCTACAGTAACACGAACTTTATCTAGACTTGAAAAAAATGGTTGGGTAGAGAGGTTACCTGGTGAAGATAAAAGAGAAAAGATGATTTATTTAACCGAAGAAGCTAAGAAAGAATTACCGAATGTAAAAATAACCATGAAACAGTTTGATGATGATATGCTTCAACAATTAGATCAGAATGAAAGGAAATTATTATATCAACTACTTAGTAAATTAACATCAGAGGTGTAAAAATTGAATCTCGAAAAAATTTGGACGAAAAGTTTTATTAGTATTTCTCTTGTACAACTATTAATATTTTTATCTTTTTATGCGTTATTAACTACTCTTCCTATATATGTAATGGATCAACTTGGAGGTAACGAGGCTGAAGGTGGTTTAGTCGTAACAGTGATGTTACTCGCAGCTATTATTATTCGATTCTTTTCTGCAAAATTATTAGACAAGATCGGAAAAAAACGAGGGCTAATCATAAGTGTTGCTCTATTTATGATTACCTCTTTTTTATATTTATTAGTTGAAACCTATACTTCCCTATTAGCTTTACGCTTTTTACATGGCTTCTCGTTTGGGATAATCACAACTGCGACCGGTGCGATTGCCGCTGATATCATTCCAGCTTCTCGTAAAGGGGCCGGGTTAGGCTATTTTGCTATGGCAATGAATGTAGCAGTTGTTTTAGGACCATTTATTGGTCTTACGTTGATACAATATGTAAGTTTTCACACGTTATTCTTCATTTTAGGTGTTTTAATGATCGTTGCTCTAATTAACTCTATGATGGTTCAAGTTGAAGAACAGATTGTAGAAGTAAATGATAATAGACAGCGTCTTTCTATACATGATTTTATTGAGACCCGAGCATTGCCTATTGCTATAATCGCAAGTTTAGTTTCGTTATCCTATGCTAGCGTTATGTCATTTATATCTGTATATGCTTCCTCTATAGGTCTTGCATCAACGGCAAGTTTCTTTTTCCTAGTTTTTGCAGCGGTAATGCTTATAACTAGGCCATCTATTGGTAGAAGTTTTGACCTGAAAGGACCTAGATTTGTATTATTACCTTGTTTAATGATCTTTTCAGTGGGGTTAATTGCATTAAGTATAACGAATAGTTCCTGGATGTTGCTACTTGCTGCAGGACTAATTGGTTTAGGCTATGGTTCTATTCTACCTGGATTTCAAACCATCGCTATTCAACTATCTCCAGACAGTCGTAGCTCTCATGCAACATCAACCTTTTTTATTCTATATGATTTAGGTATTGCGATTGGATCCTTTGTATGGGGACTAATTGTATCTGAAATTGGCTTCTCAAATCTATACTTGGTTGCTGCAGCAATAGTTGTCATAGCTCTATTCCTTTTCGAATTTTACTATAGAAGACCTTCCAAAAAAGAGGTAAACATTGCAGATGTACAATAAAAAAGAAGTCACCGTTTTAAAAAACACTGCTAGAAATTAGCAGTGTTTTTTAATCAATCTGGAATACCTAGAGCAATTTTAGCATAGCGTGACATTTTGTCTTTACCCCATGGTGGATCCCATACAATATTTACCTTCGTTTCTTTAACTTCAGGTATATCAGAAAGTGCATGTTTGATATCTGATTCAATATGTGCAGATAAAGGACATCCCATTGCTGTTAATGTCATTGTCACCACACATAAACCTTCGACTTCATCGTCCATATCTACATCGTAAATCAAACCAAGATTTACAATATCTATACCTAATTCTGGGTCAATTACATTTTCTAATGCGCCCATTAAGTTTTCTTTTAGTGCCTCATCCATAATAATTCCCTCCTTCCCCTATATACCATTTAAACATACTATATCATTTTAGAAAATTAATTTACAATAGATGTTTCTCAAACCATTTTGTTGCCTCTTGGTAACCGTTAAGACTTACCTTATGTCCTACGCCGGGCTCTTTTATAAATTTAATATTCTGTTGGTCCAAGTAAGTATCCTTCACTTCCTGGTAGAAAAGAAAAGAATGCTCAAAAGGGACGACAGGATCTTTATCTCCATGCCAGAACATTACAGGTCGTTGATCTAAAGTATTCACATGACGAGATAAGTCCATGGCTTCTATTTCTGTTAATAATTGCTGCAATTGATTATCTGATATTGGAAGTTCCCCATATTTTTTAAAATTACCAATAAGGGCATTTGCATAATCTGTAATCTTAGGTGATCCCATCATAATAGCTGCTGCTCGAACCCAATTATACTTTGCCAATGCTGCACTTGTAGTGATTCCGCCCATACTTGTACCTGCAATACCCAATTTGTCCTCTAAAAGCCAATTATTTTCTAATAAGACACTTCTTAATTCTTCTAAATCTTGAACATTTTGAATCACAATATTCCAAAATGACATTTGCAATTGCTTATCGGTCAGGCCATTACTTCTTTCCCCATGATAAAGACTTTCTGGTAAAAGTACTCTAAACCCTTTTTGAGCTAACATATATGCAATCGGTAAATTCTGTTCTTTCGCACTAGTAAAACCATGAAAATAAATAATTGTCGGTAATTCAATATTATAATTTTCACTTTTAACAATATGTAAATATGGAATTTGATTTACTTGTTCCTCATAAATACCAATCATCATGTCTACTCCCCTTCATCGTTCACTATCTTCTATTGTAAGGTTTCTTTAACGACTCATGCAAATAATGTAAACTCTTTTTCACTTTACATCTAACTGAATAATGATAAGATTAGTTCAGATGAGGTGATTACAATGACAAAAAAACAAAAGCATTTAATTGCGGTTGATTTAGATGGAACTTTATTGAAAGATAATAAAACAATAAGTTCCCGCAATAAGAATACTTTACTCCAGGCAATGAATGATGGACATATTGTTGTTATAGCAACTGGTCGTCCACATAGAGCAAGTATTAACTATTATCATGAACTCGGTTTAAAAACACCAATGGTTAATTTTAATGGAGCATTGGTGCATCACCCATTAGATGCATCATGGAAAACACTTCACACTACTATGCCTATTAAAACAGCCCACAAAATTATCGATGCTTCCTACGAATTACAGGTGAAGAATATTTTGGCTGAAGTTCAAGATGAAGTTTACATGGATGTGTTTAATGAAGAAATTTTAGAAGTTTTTCAAGATAACGAAGAACGTTATATTATTGGTGATATAAAAAGCAAGTTAAGTGAAGATCCAACCTCCGTACTCATTCATCCTAGAGAAGATCATATTAAAGAACTAAGATCCCATTTAGATGACTATCATGCCGAAATAATTGAACATCGTAAATGGGGAGCTCCTTGGAATATTATTGAAATTATTCGCAAAGGCATGAATAAAGCAGTAGGGTTACAGAATATCGCTAAGCATTATGATATACCGAAAGACCGTATCATTGCTTTTGGTGATGAGGATAATGATTTAGAAATGATTGACTATGCAGGTGTTGGCGTATCCATGGGCAATGCTATTGATTCTTTAGTATCCATATCAAAGCATCAAACCGTATCAAATGAAGATGATGGAATAAGTATTTTTCTAGAGGAATACTTACAATTATCAAAAAATGTTATTCAATCATAAATCCATTAGTTTCCTGCTATAAATTTGTTTATCCGTTTTATACTATAAGTGAGCGTGAAATCACGTTCGCTTTTTTACTTCAATATGGTTAAAGCAAGTATCTCTTTTAAGGGGGTATTCACTTTGAGCAAGCGAAGTAAATCTAAACGTTTCAGCCATCAAGGTGCTGCTGCAGTAAAACAACACGATGAGATCTTTACCTATCGTTCAACACTGGAACAGGCCGAGAGAAAGCAACAAGATGCTGATAACCAATCTCTAGGAGGGTTTTAATTGGAAAATAACCTTTATCAAAAGGCGAAAAATGCTGTAACTAATATGTTAAGTAATCAAGGATCTAGTGCTGAGCAGCAACAAGCTGCAAAACAAGCTATTGAAGCAGCCTATCAAGAAGCTTCTCCAGAAGAAAGACAACAACTTCAACAACTTGAACAGCAATTGCAACAGCATAATCAATTAAAATAACTTCCAAGCGATGATATAAAGAGCACCTAAACAATCAATTGTTTTAGGTGCTCTTTATACTTTAGTATTGATTTCTTTTCTGTTAATATATAAATACAATATATATGTATTATTAGGAGGAAATTATAATGGGAGTACATATCTCAGCAACACCGAATCCAAATGCCATGAAATATACCTCAGAAAAAGTTATCTTTGAAGGTACTAATAGTATTTCAGTAATGCCTGGAAATACGAGTGAATATGAAATCTTAAATGAACTAATGAAATTAGAAGAAGTTGATAATGTTTTTGGTTACCAAAATTTTATTACTGTGAACAAACAGTTTGATGCTGAATGGGAAAGCCTTAATCCAAAAGTGGAAGAACTTTTCGTGAAATACGGTTATTAAATAAATAAGTAAGAAATAGTGAGCAATATCATCATCGGATGATGTTGCTCACTATTTTTCTTTATCTATTGAGATGTATTAAATTATCTTTTTAACAAGAGAAAATACTCTGTATCCGTTATACACAGTCACAGAGTATTAAAATATTTTGCGTACTATTTTTGAGTATCGATTGGAATATAATTTTCATTTATAGGTTCTCCAGATTCGTTTTTACCATATAGAACCATTACAGGAGGACTGTTCCCTTCTAATACATCGTTTGGTAGTGTCTCTACTATTTGAAACCTATTCCATTCACTATTTGAATTCTCAACTTCTTCAAACGTTTCTTCCTGTATTATCTCACCATCTAATTCAACATGGTAATAGAATAAGCCTCCAGAACTACTAACCTCACCAATAATATGGAATTGCTCACTTTCAAGATTGACATCTATTTCGCGAAATTGAACAGAAGTTGCCCGTTGATCAAGTTCTCGCTCAGTCTCCACTGGTTCTATGACATCTTCATCTCTATTACCACAAGCTGCCATAAATAATAAAATCAACATTACAATTCCAATTTTTTTCATTATACGAACACCCTTTTTAGTCTCTTCTAAAGAAGCCATACACACCTGCCGTTTCCACTATGTTTGTGAAAGCATTTGGATCTACTTCATTAATGATTCTCTCTAGGTCATATAATTCATAACGAGTAACAACTAAATACATTAAGCTTTTATCTGCCTTCGTATAGGCACCCTTCGCAGGAAGAATGGTAATTCCACGAACCATCGTCTTATGAATGGCTTCTTGAAGTTCATCTGTTTTCTTCGTAACAATCATTGCTGTAACTTTCTCATAACGTGTATGAATCGCATCAATTACCCGTGTAGTAACATATAGTGTTAGCATAGTGTATAACGCATTTTCTGGCAAATACATAATACCTGCAATTGCAATAATAAATGTATTCATGATTAAGAAATAATTCCCGATCGGCTTATCTTTTAATCGCGACAGGATCATGGCTACAATATCCATCCCACCGGTAGATGCACCAATTTTAAGTGTTATACCAACACCGATACCAGCTATTACACCACCAAATACAGCATTTAGAATAATGTCGCCAGATATTTCTACTAATGGAATAATTTCAAGAAATACTGTAGAGAAAAACACCGAAATTAAACTATATATTGTAAAACCTTTTCCGACTTTATACCAGCCCATGATTAATACGGGAATATTTAAGATAGCTAGTAATATACCTGTAGATAACCCAACGCCTAGAAAATCGTTAAATATACTAGATAATAGCTGTGCAGCACCCGTAAATCCACTCGCATATACATTAGCCTCAATGAGAAAGAAATTTAATGATATAGCATTTAATAATGCACCAATTATAACAATAGCAACTCTTTTTGCTTCCATTAAGAACATGGAGTAACCCCCTTTAACTATGTGAAGAAATAATAACTTTTTGACTAAAATTTTAAATACATTTAAACTAAAATAAAGTCTAAAACAAGAAAAGTAGGTGAAGTACGATGGCGATAACAATATTAACTGATAGTGCTTGTGACTTGTCAAAGAAATATTATAACGAAAACAACATTGAAATGATACCATTAACTGTTCATCTAGACAATGAAGAGTTTGAAGATGGCCGTACCATCAATCCAAAAACCGTCTATGAAGCGATGCGAAATGGTAAATCACCAAAAACATCACAGGCTTCTGCACAAGATTTTAAAGATATATTTACAAAACATGCTGAAGAGAATCAATCATTAATTTATATTGCTTTTTCTTCAGAACTTTCTGGAACTTACCAATCTGCTAAAATGATGGAATTGGAAGTAAAAGAGACGTATCCAGATGCGGATATATATGTAATCGATTCAAAATGCGCATCATTTGGACATGGTTTAGTAGTCCTAGAAGCTGCAAAGTTAGCTAATAATGGTGCTACTGTAAATGAAATCATTGAAAAGGTTGATTATCATGCAAAACATATGGAACATATATTTACAGTGGATGATTTAGAATACTTATATCGTGGCGGTCGTGTAAGTAAAACTGCAGCCTTTGTAGGAGGTTTATTAAAAATAAAGCCCCTTCTTCATGTTGAAGATGGAAAACTTATACCTCTAGAAAAAATTCGGGGATCGAAAAAAGTACTTCAACGCATGGTTGATGTCATGGAATCCCGAGGTCAAGACTTTGAAAATCAAACAATTGGAATTAGCCACGGTGATGATCTCTCTCGTGCTGAACAATTATCAGAAATGATACAAGAAAAATTTAACGTAGCAAAAGAGAATATTATAATTGAAATGGTAGGATCTGCAATTGGTTCTCACTCAGGTCCAGGTACACTGGCATTATTTTTCTTAAATACAAATAAATAGAAATCATCCTTACGACGAATTATCCCCTTATATATAGACAATTAAACGTTCTATTATCACAATGGTTTTATTTTTACTTATTAAACTTGTTCTATATTGAATGATTTATGTGTATGAATACCTACGTCTAATCATATAGTGTAACAATAAGCTATCAATGGAGGGTAAATCATGCTTAATAAACTATTGGATACTTTCGAAACAGAACATAAATATGCACCCCTTACGTTAGATCATTTGTTAGATTTTTATCAAAAGAAATACATTCAAGGCAAAATTGATATAAGACGATATTATGAAATATATCAATGCTTACATCAACAAGGTGCTGTATCGTCACACGAATATCAATATTCATAATAATAAGTAGAGATATTACTGCACTTTATTGTGAAAGATAAAATCGTTCCAATAAAATAGGAAACACCTCTTAAAACGTAATTTATCGACTTTTAAGAGGTGTTTTTTCATGTAAGAAAAAATTACTTGGATTTATTCCATAAAAAAAGGGTAAAAGTATAATAAGTTTATTTTAAGGAGGCAACCGACGTGAAGATGGAGAAAAAAAACGGGAAAATAACCCCACCTGCACAAGTTCAAAGCAAGCAACCAGGTGTAGAATCCAAGATGACCCCAACACCTCAATTTATTCATGAATCATATGAAGGAAGTAATAAATTAAAAGGGAAAGTGGCAGTCATCACGGGTGGTGATAGTGGTATTGGTAAATCTGTTAGTGTCCATTATGCAAAAGAAGGTGCAGATATTGCTATTCTATACTTGGATGAACATGAAGATGCTGAGGAAACAAAACGATTAGTGGAACAAGAAGGTCGTAAATGCATACTTATTAATGGTGATATTGGTAATCAATCGTTTTGTGAGGCTGCAGCAACTGAAGTTTTAGATAACTTTGGCAAAGTTGATATTCTTGTTAATAACGCAGCTGAACAGCATCCTCAACAAACTCTAATGGATATTTCCAGTGAACAACTAGAAAAAACATTTCAAACGAATGTCTTTAGTATGTTTTATCTGACAAAAGCAATTCTACCTAATTTAAAAAAAGGGAGCGCCATTATTAATACAACTTCTGTAACAGCTTACGAAGGTAATCCTGTGCTTATCGATTATTCTTCAACCAAAGGCGCTATTGTGTCTTTCACTCGTGCTTTATCAAATGACCTTGCAGAAAAAGGTATACGAGTGAACGCAGTTGCTCCTGGCCCAATTTGGACACCACTTATCCCTGCGTCATTTAATAAACAGCAAGTTGATGAATTTGGCGGCAATACACCAATGAAACGACCTGGACAACCAAGTGAATTAGGACCCGCGTATGTATATCTCGCAAGTGAAGACTCTAGCTATATGTCTGGACAAACCCTCCATATAAATGGCGGTAAAGTCGTAAATGGTTAGTTCAATTAAAAGGTTAAGACCTCATGAAAGTATTCCTGAAAAGGATAAATAATCACATTAACCTTTTCACTACTTTCTGTCTTAACCTTTTTTACACTTATTTCTTTTCTCTCTTGCGTTGTTTTATTGTCAAATAGATAACTCCAGCAATAAAGGCCAAAATAACCATAACAATAAATCCAATAAACCACCAGTTAAGACCATGATCATCCTGTACTTCATACACTTCTACAGATTCACGTGGTATTCCAATTCGATGATTCCCTTCTTGGTTTTCACGAACCAAATTATCTTGTAAGTGGCCGCGTAACTCTTTATTAGCATCAACATCAGTTACATCTACATAAGCAGACTCACTTCCATTGTTAATCGCAACATACATCGTTTGGCCTTCATAACTTCTTTTATAGACTATCATCGAATCAACGGTATCGACTAGTTCAATGTCACCTTGTCGTAGTGCAGGAAATTCATTTCGTAAAGACGCTATTCTAGTATGAAATTCTTTCAATTCTGGGTCCCCACTATTAAATGGTACAAGTCGCTGAGACTCCTCTTCATCTCCACCATACATTGGCAACTCCGTACCTTGAACAATTAGAGGTGTTCCTGGTGTAGTATACATATATGTCAATGCTAGTGTCCATGCTGTCAGTGAATTTCGTTGGTTCTTCGAATATGCATTGGTAAAACGTTCTTCTGTAAAATTATCAATTGTAATTAACGGAGAGTCTGTCTCTAAATTCTCCCATTGATGGTACACCTCAGAAACTGGATTATCCACATCAGAGAATACTTGTTTTAACCGTTCATGCAGCATAGGATTAGCTACAATATCCAGAGGTGTTTCTTCTAATTCTTGAATGTTAGCAGATTCTGGATCTAATATATCTCCTATTAAATAAAATTCTTCATCTGTTTCTTTTATATGTTGTGTATATTCTTGAAGAAAGTCAATTGGCGCTTGATCAACAGCATGTAACGTAAAACCATCTATCTCCGTCTCTTCCATCCAGTAGTCTGCAACATTTATCATATTCTCCGCAACTTCAGGTTGATTCAAATTCCATTGAAGTGCATTAGCAGACCAAGATGCAGCTGTGTAAGAAGGTTCCGTCCACCAATCAGCTTTAGTTTCGTCTTCTGTTACTTCATGTGATGCTGCAGCATAATTGATTACCATATCCATAACTACTTTCATATCACGTTGATGTGCTTGTTCAATCAACTGATTAAGATCTTCCATGGTTCCTAATTGCTCGTCTATTTCAAAATAATCAAGGACCCAATATCCGTGATAACCATTCTGTTGATTAGTCATTAAAGGGGATAATGAAATGGTAGTAATCCCCATTTCCTTTAGTCGATCTAGTTGATCAATTATACCTTTAATATCGCCACCGTGGTATGCATTCGGGTCATCCACAGCAATTTCTTCCGTTTCCTCAGAATCTCCATTATTAAAACGATCAACTAAAATATCATAAATAATTTCATTATGTATATTGATTGGTTCTTCTGCGTTTACATTAGTTACAGGCAATAAAACAAAAATCACTGTAAGCAATAGAAGCAATTTATTTCTATTTAACATGATGTACATCCTCCATTAGTAAATAATCCCTTCGACTCCCCTTCTATTATTCCTTAATAAAAAAAATAGTCAACTACACGTTGATATTTGTTGAAAAGACTTCAAATTTTTTTCGAATCGGATCTAGTTTATAATTAAAATATTTATATTAAATTTCGTATAGTCCAAGCTTTCAGTTTAATAAACCTTAGCAATTTTGAAATTGACCCACACAAAAAAAACCAACGGAAACTTGCCCGTTGGTTTTAATAGATATAGATATTCTTCAACATTAAATAAATAGAAAGCCCATTGGTAAGCGGAAGAAACCTAATACAATTACTAAAACTAACGCTATGGAAAATTGTACCCATTTCGCTGTAGTTGGTTTTCCTTTTGCTTTTCCAGTAAGAATCATTTCCATCATCGCTACTAGCCATAATCCTGCAAGTGCTTTAACTAATGCTTCGCCAAGGATAGGCATTCCGTAACCCTGAATGTAATCCCAGGTTAGTATTCCACCTGTAATAATGATGAGAATAAACATAAGTCGTAAAATCATATGAATTATTTTTGCTGGTTTTTGGTTTCCTTTTTTGTACATAACAAGTGCAATAATAAACAAAATTAGCCCTAATGCCCATGATGTAATGTGCATATGTGTCATAGAAAATTCCTCCTTTTAATAATCAAACCAATTTGTCCTAAAAGTATCATACCATCTATGGAAAAATAATACATGGAACAACCCTTCTTTTCAATAAATCGTCAAGTTTCCCTACGGAATGGTTGTTTTTTTCCATAGGTAAGTGTACGCCATAACCATTCAAAAGGACCAAACCGAAATTTTTTCATCCACCACACACTAGCTATCATTTGTAAAATAAATATAACTATTACAAGAACCAATTGTATCAGTGGATCTATTTTCCCGTATAATCCAAACCCAACTCCATAAAAGAGCCAAAAACTGATAATAGACTGACATAAGTAGTTAGTCATTGCCATTTTTCCTACGGCTTGTAACGGAACCATTAATTGGCGAAACCATTCTTTCTTCCATAATAGCGTAATACTAGTGACATAAAAAATTGCAGAAGCTGCGCCACCAATATTATCTTGCACATATGAAAACCAGGACGGATTACCAAATAGATATGGTCCTAATTTTAAAACGATAAAACCAATGAAAGAAATAAACCAAATCACTGTTAATTTTTGTTGATATTTCTCTGGGTGATGGAACCATTTTTTTCGAGCAGCATACATACCGATAAGAAACATCGGAAGTATAACACCTGCTAAGAAAAGAATATTTATTCCACCATTTGATAATTGCCAATCATGTAGGTTTTGTTCCCAAATTCGAGATAATGAATCACTAGAATAGTTATTCATAGCTTGTATAATAAGCCCTTGATTTGCTGTATCTAAATAATCTCTAACCTGATACATCAATAGCGTAAATAACCCTACAAATACTCCCAATAGACTAATGATATTCACCACTATGGTTCGATCCTTTACATTAAAGTAAACTAACAGTAGAAAACCAACGACTCCATAAGTAAATAAGATATCCCCATGCCATATCCCTATTGCATGAATGAGACCGATAATTGTTAAGACAGTTAATCGCCGAATAAAAAATCGATTGACGGAAATTCCTTTTTCTACTAAGCGATCTTTTTGAAGTTGTATACCAAAACCAAAAAGAATTGAAAATAATGTATAAAAACTCGCTTGGAAAAACACATCCATGATAAATAATATCAACGAATCCATTTTTGAAGTCCATATCTCTGTTTCTCCACCATATAAAAAATAAGGGGCAGAGAAGGCACCAATATTAACCATAAAGATGCCGAAAATAGCAAAACCTCTTGCTGCGTCAATCCAGTTTAAACGTTGACTATCTTTAATTGGATACGTAGACATGGTACTCCTCCTATCAATCCCTGTACGGTACTTCTATTAATAACTGCTGTGAAAAGAAGTAAAGATACGTTTGCTCTACAGGCTGCTTCCAAATTTGCTCAATTGCTCGCCTGTATAACGTCATTTGCGTTTGATAACGATGTATTAATTCCTGTTCTTTTTGAGAAGTAGGGTTGTCTTCAATAAAGTCTGTTTTATAGTCTAAAATAATCCAGCCTGTATCCGCCTGAAGTAAACAATCGATTACTCCCTGTATAAGTACTTTTTCATTCGATTGATCTTTCCAGTTGGCATAGACTTCACTTGCCGGAAGCATGATACTAAATGGGACTTCCCGATGCATATCATTTCCACTGATAATTTTTGACGCAATCTCCGTGTGAAAGAACCGCTCGACTGCTCGAATATTAATACTATCTGCTTCCATTCGTGTTAGCTTTTCTTCGAGCACCATTTTCTCTATATTTTCTTCGATCTCTGGTTCTGACAATACATGTGTCATCGGTAAATGTTGCATAACTGTGTGCAATGCTGTACCTTTTTCAGCTGGAGATAGTTTCAGTTTCTTCTGTAAGAAATTAGGTCTCTTCCCGATTGGACCATGTGATGGCGGCAAGATTTGTTGGTCACTATAGTCATCCTTTACCTCTTGTTGCCTTTTTAATTCCGTCACTGATTGTTTCGCACGAAATACTGTTGCTTGTTTATAAGCATATTCATATGACAATCGCGCGTCTACATCGTTCTTTAAACCTTCTTGTTCGGTTTCTACGCTTTCCCAATTAAATACTTTTTCTTTCAAATTGTCATCGTTATCCATAGAAGAGTCTTTCATGTCCATATAATCTAAAGCATGATTCATTGTAATTTGCCAATCTGATGGATCCTGATTAATGGATTCCAAGACTTGATTTCCTATATTTTCAGTCCTGATTTTTTCTGATCCAACATGCCTCAATAACGCAGGCCCTACCCAGTCAAGATACGTTTTCGATTCCATACGAAAATATGCTGGTAACACCCAACTTGGATGATCAACAATACGTTGCCATTTTTCAAGTTTTTTCTCTATAGAAGGAACCGTCCCTACCATTAATAGTTTTTCTTTTGCGCGTGTTAACGCAACGTATAACACACGTATTTCTTCGGATAACATATCCCGAAATTTAGCTTGTCTTACAGCATGATAGTAAAGAGTAGGATATTGAATTCGTTTAACAGGATCAATGTATTTACTGGCAAATCCTAAGTCTTTATGAAGAAGATATTTCTCTGATAAATCCCGTTGATTAAATTCTTTATTCATTCCTCCTAGAATCACGATAGGAAATTCCAATCCTTTACTCTTATGAATGGTCATAATCCGAACAACATCTTCCTGCTCACTTAAGGCACGAGCAGCTCCTAAGTCCTTCCCTCTTTCTTCCATTCGTTCGATAAATCGTAAAAAACGATATAAACCGCGGAAAGAAGTTGATTCATACCCTCGAGCTCGGTCATATAAAGCTCGCAAGTTGGCTTGGCGTTGTTTTCCACCTGGTATGGCACCAACGAAATCATAATAACCGGTCTCCCGGTAAATATCCCAAATCAGTTCTGATAAAGAACCCTGTCGAGCAGACTGACGAAAATCATTTAACATCTCCATAAAGCGTATTAACGACTTTACAGTGTCACTATTATCTTGCTCATTTTGTAAATAGCGCTGAACAGCTTCATAAAAACTAGCTTTTCGATCAGCTAATCGAATGGAAGCAAGCTGATCTTCTTCTAGCCCGATAATTGGTGAACGAAGTATGGAAGCTAATGGAATATCTTGTCTAGGGTTATCGATGACTTTTAAAAAGCTTAACATCACTTTAATTTCTATTGCTTCAAAGTAACCCGTAGACAAATCTGCATACGTTGGTATACCTTGCTGTTGTAGCTCATCAGCAATTGTTGATGCCCATGTCATCGATCGCATTAAAATAACGATATCCTTATATTGTAAATCCCTTTGTTTACCTGTTGCTTTGTCGACTACTTGCATTGGAATTTCATCTTCTGGTGTACCTATCCAATTTTTAATTTGTTTCGCATAGGCTCGGGCTTCAATCTGAGCTTTTTCTAAATCTTCCACTGTCTCTTCATTGTCGGATTGTTCAACGTCTTCACTATTGTTATCAATTAATAGTAATTCAGGCTTTGCTTCTAGTGGATGGTCGTCATACATCTTATTTCCGTATATAAGTTCGGCTGCATCATCATAGCTAATTTCCCCAAGATCTTCATCAAATAATTGACGAAAGATATAATTCGCACCTAACAGGACATTTTCTCTGCTTCGAAAATTTCTCGCTAAATCTATTCGAATCGATGGGTCGTCCGAATTAGAAAAACGTTTGTACTTATCTATAAATAATGATGGTTCAGCATGACGGAAACGATAAATACTTTGTTTCACATCACCAACCATGAACATATTTCCGCTTCCTTGACGATCACTAATTAATTGTAAAATGGTTTCCTGTACCATATTTGTATCTTGGTATTCATCAACGAGCACTTCTGTAAATTGCCTCTGTAACTGCATCGCAACCGTTGAAGGGATCACTTCTTCCTCAGTTGATGATTCATCGATTAAAATTTGTAAGCAATAATGTTCTAAATCTGAAAAATCAACTACAGCTTTTTCTTTCTTCACTTTTGCAAAGGAATCCTGAAATTGTTTTACTAATTCAACAAGATGTTTAATCACCGGTGCGAGCACTCTCATATCATATACATGTGCATCTAAATTTCTAGCAAACCATACTTCTTGCATTTTTTGAAATCGCTTCTTATAACTATCACGTAACTTTTTCACCTTCGTTTTTTTCTCTTCATCACAGTCTACTTTTTTACCAGATAGTTTACCGAACTTCACTTGTAACATAGACTGTTGAAGATACTTCCATGATTCCATATTTTTCAGTGCTTCTTGGATGATAGCCTTTTCCTCTTCGATTGTTTTTGCATAATGATAAGGTCCATCAGCTTCTTGTGTTATGGAATAAGCGATATCTATTTCTTGACTAACCGCATCCAATTGTCGTGACACTTCATCTCTTAATACATTCATCCAAGGTAATTCTTCTTCCGTCCATTCTTCTGGTATATTATACGTTTGCACCAGCTTATCTAGCCATTGGTTTGGCCATGGACTTTGCATTGCAAATGTATGCAAACTTCGAATTAATTCTTCCATCTCTGCATCCGAACGATCACTTGTAAATCGATTAACAACCTCAAAAAAACTGTCTTGATTTGGATTAGAATCTCCATACCATTCTTCTAATAAATCATCAAGCACTTCTTGCTTCAGTAAATCCATTTCCATATCATCCGCAATCCTGAACGAAGGGTCAATATCAAGAATATATGCATTCTTCTTTACAATGTCCAGACAAAAAGAATGTAGCGTCGAAATAGATGCTCGTTGTAGTAAAGACAACTGTTTTTTCAAATGAATAGAGCTAGGGTTTGCGGCCAAAGCTTGTTCTAGAGCCGCTCCAACTCGGTTTCTCATTTCTTGAGCTGCAGCGTTGGTAAATGTCACTACTAATAATGCATCAATGTTTGTAGGATTATGCTCTGCCAACAATTTTTGAATAATTCGTTCTACCAATACAGCTGTCTTACCAGATCCAGCTGCAGCAGCAACTAATATATCCGAACCACTTGTATATATTGCCTCTTCTTGTTCCTTGGTCCAATTAACCATTGTTCTCCCCCTCCCTCTCAAACAATTGCAGTAAATCGTTCTCTTTGATATCCGCAAACTTACGATAATTATTTTCTTCTAATACTGGATCAAATTGGCATACCGAATGAAACGGGCAGTATGTGCATGCCTTCTGTTGTTTATGTTGATAAGGATTTACATCTACAGAACCATTGGTTATATCAATTCCGGCTGATTTCAACAGCTGATGAATATGGTTTTGCAATGTCTCAAATGTGGATTGATCTGCAATCTTAGAGTAACTATAAAATCCTCCATTTTTCTTTAGTGCTGCTGGGACAATTTGACTGGAACCTGTTTCTAATGATGAATCCATCATCTTCACTATCTCTTCATTGGATAAAAGTAAACCTTGCATTTTATATTGTTTAAATAATTCTTCTTCAATATCTGCTTCTGTCATACTACCTTTAGCAGAAATCATTGGATTGTGAACATGGAAATATAATACTCCAGCTGGATCTGCCTGTTGCCCTAACCATTTCTCCGAATGCGTTAATACAACATCTAAGTAAGCGAGCATTTGTAAAGCAATACCGTAATAAACTTCCGTTAAGTCTAATCCTTTTGAGCTTGATTTATAATCTATAATTCGTAAATATAAATTGTTTTCCAGTTCTGCTTTGTCTACCCGATCAATTCTCCCTCGTAATACAAGTTCATATCCATTCTCTAATAGCATAGATAGTGAAGGAATTTGATTGTTTCCATCACCAAATCCTAATTCCAATCCCACAGGAGAAAAATGGCTTAGCCTTGCTTGCTCACCTAATACAAATGTAGCTCGAGCAATGACTTCTTCTAATTTCTTCTGTATATACGCATAGCGATTGGAACTATGCAATATTTGATGTTGTAGCACAGGAGATAATTCAGTCACAGCACGATTCGCATAATGAGACGATTGGCTTTTGGTCAATGCAGAAAAATCATTTCCTTCAGCATGAATCCATTCTGTTATTTTCTTAAGTGCTTCATGAAACAGCTGACCGATATCTGGAGCATCTAATTTGTATGTTCTTCTCTCCTCTAAATTCAAGCTATATTTAGCAAAGTGTTGATAAGAGCACCTGTAATAAGTCTCTAACCTACTCACACTCGCTTGAATTCGCTTCGGATATAATTGTTCAACCGTGTCTTTTTGTAATGACTCAGGTTTATTTTCATAGTGTAGTCCTTGTAATACACGATGTGTCGTACCACCTTGTGGGTGATGTTCTACATACCATTGATATACTTCCCACCAAATTGGATCAATCGGATACCCTTTTTTAAACTTCGCTAATTGTGCAGTTAAGGCCGATCTTGATTTCAGTTCGGTGGATACGAACCTTCTTGTATTCGATTCATCTTCTGGATCTTGTAATAATATATGATTTTTGGTTGCAGGGAATAGCTCTTCGACTCGATGAATCAACTGAGAAGGCATTTTTGCTTTCCCTTCTTCATCACTTAGTAAATAACTGATTTTCAGTCTGTCTTTCGCAACCGTAAAAGCCAAGTACATATAGAACCAATCATCTAATAATTGCCGTTCGCTTGTATCAGCTAACTTCAATCCATTTTGTTCAAGCAGTAACCGTTCTGCTTCATCAATCATTCCATCAGATGTTGGTTTCATTGGCCAAATACCTTCATTCACTCCTAATAAAAAAGCACAACGTATATTACTCATTCGGGATCGATCAATTGTCCCTACAATAATATGATCCATACTCGGAGGGACATGGGAAAATTGCAGCGTTTCAATACCCGCATCTAAAGCAACTTGAAAAACTGATAAATCCATTTTCTCTTCCCCTGCAATCTCTACCATTTCATCAAATAATTGAATAACCGCATCCCATACTTGTTCCTGTTCCCTACCTTTTTCAGGCAATCCTTGATCATCATAATACTTTCTCGTTACTTCTAGTTGGTCGGGAATTTTCAGCTCTTCTAACCACTGGTACATCGCTATACAAAGATCTTTAACAGTGGTTGCTGCTCTTAATTGTTCATCCACTGTTGCAATAGCAGATATAACCTGATCTCGATAACGATTCATACTTTCTTGTAATTCTCTTTCTCTATCTGTCTGAGCAGAACTATCAAACCCACGAAAACGTTGGTATTTCCACTTGTTTTCACCGATCCACTGATGTCTAGATCGAATACCAAATTCAATAACATAATTTTCTAATTGATCAATACTATCCATAGTTAGAGGAAATTCATCATCTGCAGATGGTATGAGTCCTGTTTTTAAAACTCGAAAAATGGCATCATTTCTCCAATTTCCTTGTACAACCTCTAATATAGAACGAATTAATTCAATTAATGGATGATGAAGCATCGGACGTTTCTCATCAATAAAAACAGGAAGTTCATAATCATTGAAAATCGTTTCAATTAAATCATGGTAAACTTCTGGTTGCCGTATTAACAGTGCGATGTCTCGATAGCGGTATCGATTATCTCTGATTAATTCTAATACTTGCTGGGCTATACCTTCTACTTCTGCTCGTGGATGAACAGCTTCAAATATTTCAATTGGGACTTCGCCTTCATACGCTGGTGCTGGTCTTGAATCAAAATATTTCTCCATATGCGCAAAATAAGGTCGGTTTTGAAAATTCCCTTCCAGAGTATCTAATATAATTGGATCTTCTACCGGAACACCTGCTTCCCAAGCTAATTGTTTCAATACATGATACGTTTGGCTTGGTTGATAAAATAAATCCAGCTCAGATGCATCCTCTTTCCACGGATCATCTAATGTTAAAGCGACTGTGATAGAATTACTCGTTTTCATTAGTTCTGTAAGTACTGATTGTTCTTGAGGTGTAAAACTATGAAAACCATCTATGTAAATGTCCGCATTATTTAATATAGAAGATTGTTTAATTTGTTGAATTAACAGCTGTAGTTGATCTTCACTGTCTACATACGTTCCCTGTAACGCATATATAAATGTCTCATAAATATAAATTAAATCGCTAAGTTTACGCGTGAGCCCCTGCTCTGAAGGTGACTGGTGCACAAAGTCTGTAAGATGAGACTGCTGCATTCGTAGATCATCTGGTGTTATTTCATATCTTTTTAATTCGGTTAACATCGTCTCTAGTTGTCCTAGAAACCCTTGTTTTTTAAGCGCTTTTTGAAAAGCGTTCCAGTCCCCTTGTTTTTCTTCAATAATCTTCCTTAGCATCATTTGGATACCTACGGAGCTTATAAATTGTTTTGTTCCTCCACCTGTTTCCTGTAATACTCTCCAGGCTAACCTTGAAAAACTTACAATTTGCGCTCGAATACTTCCATTCGTTTCTGAATCACTAAATAGAGCAACTTCTTGTTGAAATGTCATTTGATCTGGAACAATGTAAAATATAGAAGGTCCTATGGGGTTAGTAGAAATTTTTTGTTTTATTTCTTTTAAAATTACTTCACTTTTATTTGTCCCAGAACGTCCTAATATGAACCGCATTCCCATATATTCCCCTCCTAAATTAAATAGAGCTTCTACCTATTTTATCAAAGATAGAAGCTCTGTCCTAATCGAAGAACTTTTTATTATTCATTTACTTTGCCGGTCAGTGGCCAATACGTTATGTCTACCTTTCCGACAATTTGATCAACGTCTATAAATCCAAACGATCGACTATCTAGACTGTCCTGTCTATTGTCTCCTAATACGAATAATTTCCCATCAGGAACTTCTCTTTCTCCTGTTAGTTGCTGGAGCGAAAAATCATTTGTAAATTTTTCAACCGAACTTGCTTCCTTATAAGTTTCTAAAAATCTTTCTTCCATAAATTCTCCATTAATATATAGCTTATCATGCTTATATTCTATCTTATCTCCAGGTGTTCCAATAACTCGTTTAACATAGTCTTCCTCCTTAGAAGCCCGAAAAACAATAACATCAAATCGATTTACATCCGATAATTCATATACAAATTTATTCACCATCAATAAATTCCCGTCAAACAGAGTAGGTTCCATTGACTTCCCATCTACGACATAATTGGCAAATAGAGTTGTTCTTAAAATAACTGCAATTCCAACCAAGAAAAGTAAAAGTAACAATACTCTTCGAATATTGAATTTTTTCACGTTGTTCCATCCTTCATCGAGTAATTATTATACATAATACCCTTGAAGAAAGTTTTTAACCCTTTTCATGATTTACATATTATTTTCAGCTGATTTTTTTTGTAATCGTTTTTCTAAGTATTTACCAAACATCCAAAAAATCACTATGCCTATACCTACTATTATTGTTCTTACTGGATTTTGAGCAAATTCCATTATACTCGAGCCAACATAAGATATGGAGAAAATCATTACCGTTTTACCTAAACAGACCGCTAATATAAATTGGTACATGTTAATCTTAGACAGTCCTGCCACAACATTGATTATTGAGGAAGGAGAAAAAGGAAAACATAGTAATATAAATAGTGGACCAAACCCATGCTTATCTACCCACTGAGTAATTTTTTTAACTTGACTATTTTTTCTAATTTTTTGTAGTAAACGTGTATTTACAAGCTTTCGTATGAGTAAAAATACGACAATAGCTCCTACAGTTGCACCAATCCAAGAATACAGAAAGCCTTGAAATAATCCATAAGCAGCAGCATTACCAAGGACAAATACGATTAACGGTAAGAAAGGTAAAAACGCCTCTAGGAACGGTAGTAAGATCCCAGGTAACGGTCCTAGTCCTTCATACTGATTTAATAGTTGAGAAATAAATTCCTCCCAACCTTCTTCTCTAATAAAACTTCTCCAATTCGATAGAGAAATACTCATGACATACATCCACGTAAGCTCCTATCATTAGACAACATTCTTTAAAGTTATTATATGGTATTAGATGGTATTTTAAAAGAAAAAGCTAATTAATTCCAATAATGAATCGTCACTCTAATTGGTAGATATTTTTTCATCTATAACATATAATAAAAATATACGAACATATGATCTGTATAAGAGGTGTGAATGCATGCGTTATATTACTGAGGAAAATACGAAAATAGCTTCAAGATATTTATTTTTATCCATGGCCATAATCGTAATCCGTCAAGATATAAAATATCATGATGAAGGACCATTTAAAATCAAGGAGATATATCTTCAGATGTTATCAGAAATGGAGATGGAAGCTGTCCGAGAGCGTAAACAAATCATTCGCACAATGAGAATAAATCAATTATCGGTTCTTCCATTAACAAAAGATGATTCTTTTTCAAATTTTTTATTTATATGCCAAGGAAAAGAAGAAAAGAAAAGTTATTTTAACCCAGCTATTCGTAAAAAAGTTGAAAAATTACTACAGGAGTTAATGTTTAAGAGTCTTTATCGTCTTCAGAATGAGGAGGCTTCCTCCAACGTTTAATTCGATCGTCTAAAAGAAATCTTATTTGCGCGGTACGTTGTAGTTGATTGATTAAAGAACCATGGGAAATATCAAGTGAAATTTTCGAACCATTTTTAAATAGTACACTTGTTTTTCCCTCTTCTTCTCTACGCACTTCTTTAATATGACTATGTGCGATCCAAGAACAGTTAGCATTACTAGGAGACTTTGTTGGGAAGAAATACATCCCACTTGCAGGATCAATTGTTATTGGTGCTTTATGTGTTATTCCACTAATTTCTCTTGTTCCCTCTTGACGCCCTTTCAAACTAGCCCCGAAATACTTGCAAGCATAATCAATGACATTGGTAGGTTTCGCTTCCAAAACATATTCCGCCTCCTCTTCTAATACTTTTGCAATATATCTTCCATTTTCATCTTGCTCCGATACGACCGCCAATGTAAATGGCGTGATTTCTAGATATTGCTGTTTCTTCATTTATTAACCTCCCTTACCAATTATAGTGACTTAATACCTAATATAACATATTATTAGTAAAAATGATATATTTTTACATAATTTTTAGAATAAATAGTTAAAAAGAAAACGAAGTTGATAATAAATGCCAATTTTCAACTTCGTAAGGAACTATACTATGAATTTGTAACTTGATCTTTAAGACTCTTCCGTAATATTTTTCCTGTCGTATTTTTCGGAAGTTCTTCAAGAAAAGAAATAGATTGAGGAACTTTATATTTTGCTAAATGTTGTTTACTAAACTCAATTAAATCTATCTCTTTCACATCCGAATTATCGACAACGACATATGCTATAACTGCTTCACCTGTTTGCGGATCTGGGACACCAATTACGGCAACTTCCACAACAGAAGGATGAGAATAGAACACTTCTTCTACTTCCCTAGGATAAACATTATAACCACCAACTAAAATCATATCTTTTTTACGATCAACAATATAAAAATATCCATCTTCATCCATTCTTGCCATGTCCCCTGTATAGAGCCAACCATCACGTATTGCTGCAGCAGTTTCTTCTTCCATTTTATAATAACCTTTCATCACATTTGGCCCTTGAACTACTAATTCACCTACTTCACCTGGTGGCAATTCATTCCCTATTTCATCAACCACTTTGTTTATAACATTAACAATGTTTTGTCCTATAGAACCTGCTTTTCTCGGACGATCTAAAGGATTAAAACAGGTTACTGGAGCAGCCTCTGATAAACCATAGCCTTCAGATACCTTTACATTAAAAGCTTGCTCGAATGATTCTAGTAAAGATACTGGCATAGCTGCACCTCCAGAAATACATAAGCGTAAAGAAGAAAAACTATCCACATTACCTTTCACACTCTGTAGTAAGTAATTATACATTGTTGGAACGCCAGCAAATACTGTAGCTTGATAAGCTCTAGCTACACGAAATACTTCTGTTGGCGAGAACTGAGGTAAAATAATGATTGTACCTCCATTTAATAATGGCGCATTTAATGATACAGTCAAACAAAAAACGTGAAACATTGGCAAGGCAGCAATTACACGGTCATCTTGATTAATATGTAAATAATTTGCGACATCTTGTGCGTTAGAGTACAGATTTTTGTGCGTAAGCATTGCTCCTTTTGGTTTTCCTGTAGTACCCGAGGTATACAAGATAACAGCTAAATCTTCTCCAACTAATTTTGGACCATTAAAAGGAAATTGACCATTAGTAATTACTTCTTGGAAACGTAATATATTTGTTGGCAGATGGTCTTTTTTTATAGATTCTGGAACTTCATTTCCACTTTCACAATTAATAATATATTCAAGCGCAGGTAGATCATCTACAATAGGAATAAATTTATCAATAAGAATATCCATTGTAATAATTCCTTTAACATCACCATCTTTTAACATAAAAGCCATTTCAGTAGGGGTATATAATGGATTCATTGGAATTACCGTTAATCCTAACCTTAGTGCCCCATGCAATCCAATCACATAATATGGACTATTCCCTAATACTAATGCGATATGATCTCCTTGTCTGAATCCTAATTTTTGGAGACCATCTGCAAACTTTTGAACCATACCCTCTAACTCACCATAGGTTGTTTCCTTATCGGTAAAAATATATGCAGTTTTTGTTGGATTCTCCCTAGCAGTTAGTGCTAACTTATCCGTTATATTCAATGTAAACTCCCCTTCTCTTTCATGAATGAATACTCATTCATTAAGATGTGAAAAAATAGAATTACGCTGATCGTAATTTCATATCTTTTCAGTCATTTTAAAATAATTATAAATTATATGAATTTAGTTTTCAATAGAAAGCGCTAACATTTTAATGAAGGTCGTTACTATTATCTCTACTGATACATTATTCCAGATCAAATTCTCTTACTAATTCATTTATATAATTTAATATTTCTACTTGTTGATCATTACTTATATCCTCATATAACAACTGTTCTATGAATTCCCATATATCTTCTAAATTACGTCGATAACGATAAAATTTTAAAGCATCTTCATTAATAACATATCTTTTATGGATCTTATAGTAAGTACTTATGAATTTATCAAAATATGGTTTATCTATTAAAAACATGATATCCGCTTCTACTGGTGCTAACTTTAATCCTTCCCAATCAATTAATATAAGTCTAACTGTTTGCATTAAATTCCAATTGTGTAAGTCAGTGTGACAAAGAGAAAAATCTAGATTACTGGACTTTAATTGATTTGATAAATTTTTAATAGTTTCTATTCGATTAACTAATGTTTGTCCATACGTAGTAATTGATTCTTTGATAATCTGCGGGAATTCTTCTAGTTTTTTCTGTAATACTATTTCAAAGTCATTTAAAAAAGGTAATTCAAAGTCCTCCACCATCAAGTTAGTTGAAAATGGAATCTGATTACTTCCATAAGAATGAAGTGTAGATATAATTTCTGCTAACTCTTGAATTTGTTTTTCAGACAAAGTGTTACTTCCAACTGTACCTCCATCAATATATGTATAAAGTAAGTACACATTACAATCATCTTCACATTTATAATCCCCTTCAAACGTAGATATTGGTAGGGGTATTTTCCCATTCAATTTTGTTTGATTATCTAACCAGACCAAGATCGTAGCATATTGGTTAATGAAAGCAGTAAGTTTTGAAGTTGAAGATCTAGACTTTTCATACACTTTTAAAAAATAAGCATTATTACTATCTGATATTTTATAAGCTAATGCTGCCCAGCCACCGTTTAAAGCAACTGTTTTTATTGGCTTTATACCATAATGGAAATTCAAAATTTCATTAAGCTTCATAGCTATTCCTCCTTAAACATATTTTATCTTTATAAAGTGAAACTTCATTCAATCGGATTTTGCTCTTGCCTCACTGTATATTCATCAGCCTTTTTTTACCACCTTCACAGCTTTCAAGTACCAGATAAAAAAACCGAGTTATAACCTTGTAGTAGTTATATAACTCGGGATTTTTATTATATCTATTAAAAAGTTATCCTACCTTAATAAAGCAGAGAAATGAATTCTTCTTTTGTAATTCTACCTAAATAGTGGGACACATCAACATCCTTTAAAGCTTCTTCAATCGATTGACGATTATGACGTATACCAATCAAGTGATTTTCTAATTCATTAATTAAGCCTATTCCAAAGAAGTCACCGTAGATCTTACAGTTTTCGATCATACCTTTTTTTACATCTAAGCGTACATCTACAAGTCCACCTTGAAATTTTTGTGATTCTTGGAAATTAAATGAAGGAGATTTTCCATAGTTCCATTCCCATTTTTGATAACGTTTTTCTGATATTTCATGGATTTTTTTCCAGTCTTCATCTGTTAATACATACTGTGGTACGTCGTTCACATCTTCTACGTCAAACACATGTGTTAAAATTAATTCTTTAAATTGCTCCATTGTTATTTTTTCATCGAGGAATTCTGCGATATTAGCTACTCGACTACGAATGGATTTAATTCCTTTTGATTCAATTTTAATTTTTTTCACCTTTAATGCTTTTGTTAATTCTTCTAGTTCAGAATCTAACATTAAAGTCCCATGACTAAACATACGCCCTCTAGTAGAGAACATTGCATTACCAGATATTTTACGTCCATCTGCTGCTAAATCATTTCTTCCCTGTAATTCCGCTGGTACACCAACTTTATTTAATGCATCCACCACAGGCTGTGTAAATTTCGCGAAGTTTTGAAAGCTATTCCCATCATCCTTTGTAATGAAGCTAAAGTTAAGATTTTGTTCATCATGGTATACTGCTCCCCCACCTGACAAACGACGGACAACCTTTATACCTTTTTCATCTACATAATCTGTATTTATTTCCTCAATGGTATTCTGATTACGGCCAATAATAATGGACGGGCTATTCACATAGAATAGAAGATATGTATCTTTTTCACCAAAGTTTTCTAAGATGTATTCTTCAATGGCTAAGTTAATACGTGGATCGGTAATGCCTTTATTATCAATAAATTTCATTGTAAAACCTCCCATAATTCACATATTTATATGCTTTCTTTTATTGTAGAACAATCCTTTCACGTAATCAAAAGAAATAGACCTTAATTCCCATACCACGTCCAACCTTCTCTTGCAATCTCTATTGGACCTTGATAAAAGCGTTCTGCTTCCTTTTTTAATTGGTGTAAATCTCCAAACTGAGGTAGATGACTTAAAAGCAGTTTGTTTACATGAGCATCTCTTGCTATCATTCCAACTTGCTCACTATTCATATGTCCAGGTTTGGAACCGTCTTGTCCAGCAAAATAGTTACAATCTGTTATAAATAAGTCACATCTATCAGCAAATTCCGTCCATTCTTTCATAAAACCACTATCAGCAGTATATACAATTGATTCTTTTCCATCTGTAATTCGCATACCATAACAAGGTACAGGATGATACGTTTGTATAAAGTTGATTTCAAAAGGACCGATCATTAACTTATTTTCTGGATTATATTCTATTCCTTTTGAATACGTATGAGTTAATTTTGCAAACCCTTCTTCATCTTCTGCATGACCATATATCGGTACAATATTTTCATTACCCTTTACATAATAATTAATTAATTTTGCATATTGAAATACACCAATATCAGCCACATGATCATGATGATAATGCGATAGTAGAACAGCATCAATCTGTCCTACATCAGTATATTTTTGCAGTTTAGATAAAGCACCGCTACCTATATCAATTAACAAACGAAAATCTCCAGATTGAAGTAAATACGATGATGTAGCACCATCTACCGCGGGATAACCGCCCCAACATCCGATAACTGTTAATTTCATCTATAACACCCTTTCAAAATTTTTAAAATTTGTTGTAACACAGCATTGACTTTTGCATACTGTTATAATACAATACTTTATAAGAAATCAACATTCAATTTAAGGAGGCTTCATCATGATTGGAATTGTCGAATTCTTTAGAAACCTACCAAAGAAAAAATGTGTTCAGTGTGGTCAGGATATGATCATTGAAAAAGCAGATTGCTACGGAAATATCTGTGATGAATGTGATCACCCTGCTCGGTAAATAGTATATCAAATGATTTATTGACAATGTTATTCGAATTCTTCTCAGCAACTATTATATTAATAGTTGCTTTTTTTCTGGTTAAAATCTATTATTCTTATTTTATTTATATTATAATTATTTTGAGTTACGAAATAATTAAATGAGAAGAGGGATATTCATGACAACAACAAGCACTTCGCGTTTATTACGTAAGGAAGTACCTACAGAAGAGACATGGAATTTAAACGATTTGTTCCCTACGTTTTCTGACTGGGACAAAGAACTCCAATCCATTCAGGATGATATTGATTTGGTTACGAATTACAAAGGTAGACTAACAAAAGATGCACAAACACTATTACAGGCAATTCATGAACTTGAGGCATACCAACAGCGTGTCTTTCATGTCATTGTTTATACCTCGTTATTAACAAGTGCAGATGGAACTGATCCAATTAATCAAAGTGCTTCCTCGAAAGCATCCTCCGCATTAGCCGATATTGAATCAAAACTTGCATTTATAGATTCCGAAATACTTCACCTTACTAGTAAAGACATTGAGGACTATATAACAGAACAACCAAAATTAGAAAATTACCGTAAATGGTTGAATGATATTATACAAGAAAAACCACATAAACTTTCTAAAGAGGTGGAGGAAGCACTAGCTGTATTCGGTGAATTATTCGAAGCGCCTAGAAATATTTTTAGTATAAGTAAAGCATCAGATATGCAATTCGAATCCATTTTTAACAAAGATGGCGAAGAATTACCAATGTCAGAGGCATTATACGAAGAGAACTTTGAATATAGTGAAGACACTGCTGCACGCAGAAATGCTTATGAATCATTTAAGAAGACTTTTCAGCAATATAAAAATACTTATGCGACTACCTATGCAACCGAAGTCACAAAACAAGTAAAAACAGCTAAATTAAGAAATTATAATTCAGTTACAGATATGCTTCTTTCTTCGCAAGATGTATCCAAAGAAATGTATGAAAACCAGTTAAATGTAATCCAAAAAGGTTTAGCTCCACATATGCGTCGTTATGCTAAATTATTGAAAGAAAAACTCGGCGTTGATGAATTACGTTATTGTGATTTAAAAGCACCACTAGATCCGGACTTCAACCCTAAAACAACGTATAAAGAAGGAACAGATACGATTTTAGATGCATTAGAGGTCATGGGTACAGAGTACATTGAAATTATGAAACAAGGAATAAATAACCGTTGGATTGATCGTTCCGAAAACGTTGGAAAAGCAAATGGGGCATTCTGTTCTAGTCCATATGGAGCCCATCCTTATATTATGGTGACGTGGTCCGATAATATGAGAAGTACATTTATTCTTGCGCATGAATTAGGACATGCGGGACATTTTTATTTAGCAGGAAAACATCAAACATTATTGAATACGCGTCCCTCTACTTATTTTGTAGAAGCACCTTCAACATTAAACGAATTATTATTAGCAGAACATTTAATGAATCAACATCAAGATGATCCTCGAATGAAACGTTGGATTATCACGCAACTGTTAGGAACTTATTATCATAACTTCATCACGCATTTATTAGAAGGTGAATTCCAACGAAGAGTTTATCAGTTGGCAGAAGAAGGTGTACCATTAACTGCGGACAGGCTATGTAAAGAAAAACAAGAATCATTAGAAGATTTCTGGGGAGATACTGTCGTATTTGATGAAGGCGCAGGGCTTACTTGGATGCGTCAACCTCATTACTATATGGGCTTATATCCTTATACGTATTCTGCTGGTCTGACGGTTTCCACAGCAGTTGCAAAACGAATTAAAGAAGATGATCAACCTGCTGTAGATCAATGGTTGAATGTACTAAAATCTGGTGGTACTAAAAAGCCTTTGGACTTAATTAAGGATGCTGGGATTGATATGTCAAAACCTGAAAACATTCAAATTGCAGTTGATTATGTTGGTTCACTCATTGACCAACTCATTGACAGCTACGAATAAACAAATGAATCATTAGTCAAAATCGATCTATCATTGTGTAGAATTTCGCATCATGATAGATCGATTTTTTTGAGGTATATTTATTTTTGATTTAACCACTCTGTTTGCAGTAATCCATGAACAATTCGATCATGATATACCCCTTGTAAATATTCATAATCACGAATCGTTCCTTCTTCTACAAAGCCTAATTTTTTTGGTATTTGTAAGCTTTTTACATTTTGCTTAGCAACGTTGATTTCCACTTTGTTTAACTTTAACATTTCAAAAGCGTAATTTATCAATTGTTGTGTAGCAATTGTGATACAACCTTTACCTTGAAATTCTTCTCCTAGCCAATAACCTATCTCCGTTTTTTTCGCTTTCCAGTCTATAAATAAATATCCAATTGCACCTACTAACTGATCTTTATACCAAATCCCCATCCAAAAGCCATTATTATTACTATATCGTTCTAGTGATTTATCAATAAACTCTATCGTATCTTCAATTTTATCTGTGTACAGAGGAAACGATAACCATTTACTCAAATATGCTCGGTTTCTTTCTATTAATGGATATAAATCAGATGCATGCCTTCTTTCAAAGATAGATAAGTACAAGTCTTTACTAATATCTATGTGGAACAACTTCCTCTCCCCCTGCCCTATTTACTTCATCCTACCACAATAGAACCGTTATTTTACATACAAAAAAACACTGGTCAAAAACCATTTAATCAAATGTTCATACTAACTAAAGATTAAAAAGTTAGTCCGATTAAACGATTTTATATTCCAGTGTTCCAATTATTTGATCAGATTCATTGCTTGATGCGCACTTGATTTTCCATGTTCAATACAATCTGGAATACCTGTACCATCATAAGAACTTCCTGTTAAAACAAATCCAGGTAAATAATGATCAATATAGTGACGTACTTCATGAACAATATCAAGATGTCCTACATGATATTGCGGGCGAGCATTTTTGAATCTTGTAACCTCATAAAACAGAGGTTTCCCTTTTATTTTCATAACTTTATTTAAATCTTTCAATACTATTTCAGTAATCTCCTCATCCGTCAGATCTACAACACCTTGATCATCTGGCTTACCTACATAGCAACGTAGAAGAGCTTTACCGTCTGGTGTCGTATTCGCCCACTTCCGATGTGTCCATGTGCAGGCAGTTATACGATAATCACTGTTTCTTGTTATTAAAAATCCTGTTCCATCTAAATCACGTTTTATCTGTTTATCATCAAATGCTAATATAACGTTAGCCGTAGATGTAGCAGGTATTTTGTTTAGTTGTTTCATTGGCTCATGCTTACTTAACATCTCCGGAACCTTCGTATGAGGGGCAGTCATAATAACGACATCAGCAAAAAGGACCTCTCCGTTATTTAGTAATAAATGGTACCCATCTTCCTTTTTTTCAATATGATCTACAGCTCGATTACATTGAATAATACCATTTAAGTGACTGCTCAACGCATCCACAAGTGTTTGTAAACCACCTTCAAATGAGAAAAACATGCCAACAGAGGGCTTTTTAGAAGTTTTTTTCGTTTTCGAAGCTGGCATGGTTTTCTGTAATCCTTTCATTACACTACCATACTCTTGTTCCATGCGTTCAAAAATTGGATAAATTGCTTGTAAACTCATTTGATCAATATCTCCGGAATGTATGCCTGATAATAAGGGATCGATTTGATTATCAACTAGTTCATCACCAAATCTATGTCGCATAAAACTACCTAAAGACTGATCTTTAGCACCCTTTGATTTTGGCAAGACTACATCCATTAATGCTCGTAATTTTCCACGTGTAGATATCGCCTTTGAGTTTAGTAAAGGTTTTATTTCTTTTGGAACCCCCATATAGGCTCCTTTTGGCATTTTATGTAATTTATTTTTTACTAATATATAAGACTGTCCAGTAGAATTTCTTACAACTTTACTTTGAATGTTCAGTGAGTTTACTAATTCCATAGCAGCAGGCTTTCGAGATAGTAATGAGTCTGGTCCTCTTTCAATCGTGAACCCATCACGTTTTACTGTATGAATTCTTCCACCAACTCGGTCCGACGCTTCTACTAAAGTGATATCAATTGGCAATTCTTGCGCTTCTTTTTCTTTTTGAAGATAGTAGGCGGCGGATAGACCTGTAATTCCGCCGCCAACAACAACAACCTTCTTGTTAGTGGTCATCTAACTTCACTCTTTGCTTTTTTCATTACAACATTTGCTAATGTCTCAATGAACTCAGGATGAACATTTGGCATATCTGGGCGATAATAGCTTGCACCAATCTCATCACATACAACTTTACACTCATAATCATTATCATAGAGAACTTCCAAATGATCCGCTACGAAACCTACTGGAGTATAAATAAATGCTTTATATCCTTCACTTTCATATAACTCTCTCGTTAAGTCCTGCACATCTGGACCAAGCCAAGGATCTGGTGTATTGCCTTCACTTTGCCATCCTACTGCATAATTTTTTACATCCGCTTCTTCCACAATTAGTTTTGCAGTTTCTTCTAGTTGATGCTTGTATGGGTCACCATCTTTAAGAATTTTTTCAGGAAGACTATGTGCAGATACAATTAACACAGAATTATTTCGCTCTTCCTCCGTCATTTCTGCATAAGTTGCTTTTATTCCATCTGCCCAGAACTTAATAAAACCAGGCTCAGTATACCAATCTTCTACGGAATCTAATTGAATGCCATACTTTTCAGCTGTTTCATTTGCACGCTTATTATAAGATTTAACACTGAAAGTAGAATAATGAGGTGCTAGAACAAGAGAAATAGCTTCTTTAATACCATCCTTTGCCATCTCTTCTACAGTATCCTCGATAAACGGATGAATATGTTTTAAACCAAT
Organism: Oceanobacillus iheyensis HTE831; assembly: GCF_000011245.1. Classification (NCBI taxonomy): domain Bacteria; kingdom Bacillati; phylum Bacillota; class Bacilli; order Caryophanales; family Bacillaceae; genus Oceanobacillus; species Oceanobacillus iheyensis. The sequence continues at coordinate 1,218,079 of NC_004193.1, read as the reverse complement.
ATATGCTTTAAACTCATATTGGTCCTGATTCGCATTCAGTTTCTTCTCTAATGCCTTCGTCTGTTCTTCTGTAATCTTTGCTAATGGAGAAATTCCTCCAATAGCTTCATAGCGTTCTTTTAAATCCTGTAATGCTTCTGGATCAGGTTTTCGGCCATGACGAATATGTGTATAATACGGTTCAATATCCTCCTCTTTATATGGAGTTCCATATGCCATTACTAATAATCCGATTTTTTTCTTTTCCATGTTACATACACCTCTTTAAAATTTACTTCTGTTTGCTATAATTATGAACCAACTCTGTTAATTTCTTTAATGTAGCTGGTTCAATATCTGGTGTTACCCCATGACCAAGATTGAATACATGTTTGCCTGATTGCATACCTTGATCTAAAATCTGCTTCGTACGCTGTTCAATTGTTTGCCAATCTGACAATAAAATAGCTGGATCTAGATTTCCTTGAACAACTTTCGTTACTCCCATTTCTCGTGCTTCATTAATAGAGGTTCTCCAATCTAAGCCAATTACATCCACGGGCAAATCATTCCATTCCATAAGCAAATGTCTTGCTCCTACTCCAAATGTAATGAGAGGCACTTCATGTCGTCTTAATTCAGAAAAAATCCTCGTCATTACTGGTTTAATAAATACACGATAATCTTCTGCATTTAATGATCCTACCCAAGAATCAAATATTTGTATCGCTTTAGCACCTGCTTCTACTTGAGCGTCTACATAACTAATAATCATGTCACTTAATTTATCCATTAATGCAAACCAAGTTTCAGGCTCCCGATACATTAATGCTTTTGTCTTAGAATAATTTTTGGAAGGCCCACCTTCTATCATATAGCTTGCTAATGTAAATGGTGCACCACTGAAACCTATTAGAGGAACTTCTAGTTGCTCTTCTGTCAATAATCGAATCGTATCTAATACGTAAGGTACGTCTGAGACTGGATTAATTACTCCAAGCTTTTCTACGTCTTGTAAATTACGTATTGGATTATGAATTACGGGGCCAATACCACTTTTAATTTCTACATCCACACCTATATAAGGTAATGGGGACATAATATCTTTATAGAGGATAGCAGCATCTGTCCCGTAATTTTCTACCGGTAAACGAGTGACATACGCACATAATTCTGGTTGGTGTGTAATTTCAAATAGTGAATATTTTTCTTTCAACGCACGATATTCTGGCTGAGATCTTCCAGCCTGGCGCATAAACCAAGCTGGCGTATAATCCGTTTCTTCACCTTGATAAGCTTTAATAATTGTATCATTTTTAATTATAGACATTTCATTCATCCTTTATATTCTCTTATCTTCATAGTCTACTATAGCTATTAAATACTTGAGTGTATAGGGAAGGCAGGTGTTTGTCATCAATTTGCCTCATTTTTACCAACTAAACGTCACAGAATCTGACTTGGTTCCTTCCATTTTTGTGTTCGGATCGTAAGGAACAACGTAATATTTATTGTTTTTAAACCAAACATTGTCAATTGTATATTCGGTTACTCCTTTTACTGCATCAATAAGTTTATCTTCACCTTCTGACTCTTGATAAATACGATAAACAACACGTTCATCAGATGAACCATTCCAATTAAGATTTCCTTTGATTATCGAAAATCCTCCAAATTCATAGTTGGCGGTAATATCCGAAATTGTAGGTAATTCAATTGGTTCTGGAAGTGGTTCAACATTCTCAGGTATTTCAAAACTGCTCGACATTTCTCGATCTGTTTGCCTATCTATTTCGGTTAAAATTTTCTTTGTTAAAGATGTAGGATAAGAACTACCGCCTGTTAAGTAATGATCTTTATCTGTGCTATCATACCCCATCCACATAGCACTTACATATTCAGGAGTATATCCAACAAACCAAGCATCTTTCGTAGCACCATCTACAATTGTATGTTGTGTAGATCCAGTCTTTCCTGCGAGTGCTTTAGTAAACTCACCAGAAGAAGCCGTTCCAGATAGCACAGTATCAGATAACATTTCTGTCATATTCCAAGCGACTTGACTAGTAAATACATTTTCCCTCTCTAACGTTGATTCATATATCACTTCTTCGTTTCGATTTTCAATACTGGATATCGATGTTGCTCGGGTTAAATCACCACCGGAGGCAAAAGCCTGATAGCTCTGCGCCATTTTTAAAGGAGTTACTCCATACTTAAGACCACCTAATGCTATAGATAAACCATCATCCTCGAGACTAATACCTAGTTTTTCCAAATAACCCTTCGAGTAGTCAATTCCAAGCTCATCCAATAACCAAACAGCCGAAGTATTGGTCGACTCCATAATGGCTTGATAAATAGGAATTTCACCTTTATACTCATCATTTGCATTGACAACATTATATTCTTCCGATTTTTTATCTGGAATCAAAGTGAAAGGAGTATATACATCCCCCTGCATTAATGCAGGTCCATATACAGCTATAGGTTTAAAAGTGGAACCAGGTTGACGATTAACTACAGTTCGATTTAAATCTCCAATTTGGTAATCTCTCCCACCAATTGCAGAAACAACCCGAGCATTAGTAGCATCTAACATCACAAATGCTCCTTCCACACCTTCCGTATTTCCAGGGAAATATGCATCGTTTTGCATTTCTGAATATGCAATCTGTTGAATTTCAGGGTCCATATAAACAGTAATGTCATACCCACCCGTTTGTAGTGCTTCAACAGAAAGTTGATGTTTCTCTGAAGCCTCTTTCATTACGAGATCAATATAACTATCCACCCATGGATCAGAAGCTTTCGGTTCTTGCACAGCAATACCTAAAGTTTTTTCTTCCTCCGCAACTCGTTGTTCAGTACTCAAAAATCCTGCATCTTCCATTGAATGTAAAACAACATTCCTTCGTTCTAGCGCACGATCTGGATGATTAATGGGAGAATACCCGTTTGGACCTTTCATTAATCCTGCAAGCATTGCTCCTTCAGCTACAGTTAATTCATCAGCTGATTTGGAAAAGAAATACTTTGAGGCAGTTTGAATACCATAAATACCTTGACCGAAGTAAACTTCATTCACATATAACTCAAGAATTTCATCCTTTGATAATTCCCTTTCTAAATATAAGGCTGCCATTGTCTCTTTTATTTTCCTCGACCATGTTTTGTCATTGCTCAAAAATAAATTTTTAGCAAGTTGTTGTGTAATCGTACTTCCACCTTCAACTTTGCTCATCGCAATAATATCACGGTATACAGCTCTGCTAATTGATTTAAGATCAATTCCTTGATGTTCATAAAAACGCCTGTCTTCAATCGCGATAAAAGCTTCTTTCACATGATCTGGTAGACTGTCTAGATTTGTAAACTCCCTATTTTCTTTATATAATGTCCCAATTACTTCTCCTTCTTCTGTTCGTATTGTCGTTTTTAAATCGAGAATCAATTCTTCATCATTTGCTATAATTTTTCCACCTAATAAAACGACACCATATCCAAGAAGTAGTAATATAAAAAGAGAGGCAATTGCAATGAAAAACCATTGAGTTTTCTTTTTGTAAGCTAACTTATTTTGCTTACGCTTTTCCATTCTCATAACTTCACCTCTAGCTGTGTACATTTACATTATACGTCATCATTCGTCAATATTAAAGAATATAGTCTCTATTAATTAATAATCATTTTAATTAATATGTGTAAAATTGAATTTTGCAGGGTAATATGTATTATAATACGAATAAAGGGGGAGTTTCATATGAAGGCCTATATGACTAGCGGAACAATAGATTACTTACTAAAGATACAGGAGAAATATAAATCAATTGATTTCTTTTTTATTATTAGTAGTGAAGGCGCAATCGCATTTTATGAAAGCACTGATGACAAGGTATTTGCTTCCGGAAGAGAATATGAAGTACTAAAATCTATAGGTAATATACAAGAGCATGGTTATGTCATTATGAATCATATCCCTGTATCAGAAGATAGCCATGCTACTTTTGAATATCGAATGAAACATAGTAGTAGTGGTATCGAAAAAATGCCCGGATTCCAAGCAATGCGACTATTAAAACAAACGGATAGTAATATGTATGTTGTCTTCACTCAATGGGCATCAAAGGATGACTTTAATAATTGGAAAGAATCCGATCATTTTAAACAAGCACATAAAGATCAGCAAGCTAAAAAACCTGGATATATTATGGAACGACCATTTATCATTACAGGCACCATGTACGAAGAAGATAATTAAATCGGAAAATCAATAAAAAAGACGCAATCCTCGTTTAGCAGCATTATATAGAGCACTTAAATGTTCGCCATACGTGGCTGGTTCGATTATTTAGTTATTCTAAGTACACACATTTCTTTTGCAATTAAAAAACATACTACGATTTAGCGGGAAAAACCATTTAGAAATGGATTTCCCCGTTTGTCATAGTATGTTTTTAATTTACATATTCTTCGAAGAATGCTTGATATTCCTCTTCTGGTTTTTGTCCAATGAGCCTTGCAACTTCTTCCCCATCTTCATAATGTACTAATGTTGGAGTAGAATCTACAGAAAAAGTTCCCCAAGCCGCATCAAATTCATACAAGTTTAATTTCTTCATATCTACATCCATATCTTCTGCTAAAGGCACCAAATAAGGAGTTGTATTTTGACAATATACACAAACGGGACTGTAGAAATACACTGTTACTGATTCCCCGTCTTCTATTTGTTGACTTAGATCATCCGGCATTATTTGATTTTGATAAAGTGGATCATCTAATTGATCGATCGTTTCTTGTTCTAAATCTTTATCACCATACGGGCTATCTTGTGTAGCTTGATCATTTTTATAATTTACTACAAATATTAGCGCCACAAATAATAACACGATGACACTAATGATAATAATCATCTTTTTACCCATTTACGCTTTCCTCCCTTGTTCTCTTAAAATCAAAAGATGCAATACAAATATGATTAGAAATGCGACTCCTGCCATAAAAGGAATACTAATAAAACCAAAGTAATTTACGTAAATCACGTTACATGGAACACTGCCACTGCATGCTCCTCCGACTTCTTGAAAAATGGAGACATGCTGGACTAAGTAATGATATGTAGATACAAGCAATCCGATTCCGCTCATGAATAGACCTGGCAAAGCAAACGATATGTCTTTTTTAATCGCTGCTACCCCATATATCAAAACAAGCGGATACATTAATATCCGTTGATACCAGCATAATTCACAAGGGACATAGTTCATTACTTCAGAATAAAATAAGCTTCCGGCCAATGCCAAAAAGGCTTGAACCCAAATAAGCAGTAATAAATTCTCTGCTTTTTTTGTTAGTTTCTTCATAAATGCCTTGTCCTCTCTTTTGAAGTACAGTTGTATTATACAGAAACCGAACATGGAAATACAATTAGTTAGACTTATTTGACAAAAATTTGAAACAAATTATTTTAATAATTTGTTTCGGTGAACATAGACAGCTGCCTGTGTTCTGTCATGTACATCTAATTTCGAAAGGATATTGCTAACATGGGTTTTTACTGTTTTCACACCAATATACAGTTTTTCACCTATTTCTTGGTTCGTTAGCCCTTCTCCAATACATAGAAGCACTTCTCTTTCCCTCTCTGTTAAGTCATCATGTAATTTCTTCTTCTGTGATTGAAAATTAGTCATCATTTTACTCGCCACTTTTGGTTCAATTACATTTTCTCCTGACGCAGCTTTCTTAATAGCATTGGCAATTTCATTTGCTGTTGAAGTCTTTAAAATATAACTGAACGCTCCTGCTTCAATAGCTGGAAAGACTTTCTCATCATCATAAAAACTAGTTAATATGATTACTTTACAATCTGGATAATCATTAATTATCAATTTTGTTGCTTCAATACCCGTTCCATTTTCCATAATTAAATCCATTAAGACTACATCTGGTTTTTCTTTTAAAACAATTTCAACTCCTTCAAAACCACTAGAAGCCTGGCCAACAATTTCTATCCCCTCTTCCGTTTGCAAATAAGCTACAATCCCTTTTCGAACAACATCATGGTCATCAATAACTACGACACGAATCATGTTCTTCTCCTCCATTCTTCTTCATATGGTATTCTAATTTGGATATAAGTGCCTTCATCTACATTTGATCGGACAGTAAATGTTCCACCAATTTCTTCACTACGCTCTTTCATTGTTTTTAATCCATAAGAAGTCTTTTTCCCACTAGTCCCTGTCATATCAAATCCTTCACCATTATCTTCAATTAAAATAAAGATTTCTTCTGATTTTTTCGAAATTTCCACATATACCTCGGTTGCGTTTGCATGCCTTAGAATATTAGATAATGATTCTGGTACTATTCGAAAAATATGTTCTTCAATCGTTTCTTGCATTTCAAGTTGATCATCAAATTTGAGTGTAAACTGTAGATTGCTTTTTTGCTTCAATTCATTAATTAATTTATGTAACCCTTCAATTAAAGATTCACCACTTAGATATACTGGGCGTAAATGTAATAATAATGCTCTCATTTCTGTTTGTGCTTGATGAGCAGATTGAGAGACTTCTAGCATTTGAGCTTTAGCTAATTCTGGTTTTAAATCTAATTGTTTTATAGCCGCTTCGGATAACATTGCAAGTGCGAATAATTCTTGACTTACCGCATCATGTAAATCCCTTGCAATTCGCTGGCGTTCTTCAATCACAGCTGTTTTATGTGCTGACTTCGCTAATTCTGATTTTTCATCCGCCATTTTTTGTAATGATTTCACTTGATCTTGTAATTTTTTCCCTAATTCATTTAAAGAATTAGATGCTCTATGAATCTCATCATCTTCATTATCCAGTAGTTGAATAGATGACTGATAATTTCCGTTTGCATATTGTTTGATTAGTAATGTAATAGCATCAAAACTAGTCTTTAAATAATTGCCATTACCATTAAACCCAGCGTAAAACGCTAATGGAAAACCGATAACAAAATGTGAAATAATAAAGAGAAAGACACTTTCCGTTGTTAACCATTCCGGTTCAAATAAAACATGAACCGATAACAATAAGGAAAGTAAGATAACAGAAGAAAGGAATAGTACAAAAATATGGGAACGAATAAATATGAATCGAATTCCTTTTAATCGATTATGCATCTGGATCCCCCTTATATTCTTTCCACACGTATAGATCCTGCTTTTAAACGAATAAACAAGTCTACTTTTTTACTCGCATTTGGATAATTTTCTGATTCATAACTTATATTTCTATTGATTCCATCAGCTATATCATTTAATACGATAATTTCTCCTGCATTGATAGCGGCATCGACTCGGAAATCAATGTGCTCTGGTAGTAATACCGTCACATCCCCTGCTAAAGAACGAATAGCAATTGGCGTTGTTTTATCGGGAATATATGCTTTCGTCAAATCCAAATAAAAATCGCCAGCTAAATTCCTTAGATTTAAAGGCTCCAAATTCCACTCCTGTTTTTGTTGATAATCTCCTATAGAAAAGTGAGAACTACCTTTCGTATATGTTGCTCCCCCTAAATACTGATTCCACCCTCCCTGCCTCGTATTTATAATGGATACTCCGAGATAGACGATAAACAATGGCCATAATTGGAAAACATCCCAAAAACCAAACGAAATATATTGAAATCTATCAAGTAAAAGCAATGTTCCGAAAATAATAAGGAATGATGAAAACATCCAGCCTCCACCTTTTTTCCTTAAATATTTCCACAAGCTAACAAGACCATAGACAATAAAGAATAAAGGATACATATATCCCCATGCATTACTAATTTTAATATCATATAGTCCTACGTTGTTCAATACAAGCAATATTCCAAACGCGATTAAAACCATTGCGAATAGAAACTTTAAAAAACGCATTACTTGTTCTCCTCTCCTAATCCTAGTAGAAAACGATGTTCGTGATTTTAAGTATAATTTGTAATGCATGATATATAAACCTTCTAAGGATTGCTTTTTTCTCCGTCTCTAGTAGGAGAATACTCAAATTTCTTATCGATATAAATACTTCCCATTAATAACAAGAAGCCTAAAGTAAAGCCAGCTACAACATCAGTTAAATAATGAACATTAATTACATATCTACTTAGACCTATCAGCAGTACGAGTATTCCACACGTACTTTGAAATGCAAATTTTGCAGTACTGGATGGTAATTTTCTCCCGATAAAGTAAGCGACTAACCCATAACAAACCATCGGAATCATCGAATGACCAGACGGAAAACTATACCCTTCTGCATGAGCGTCCACCGAGATGCTTGGTCTTTCTCTTGTCGTAACCATTTTAATCGCAACATTTAAAGCATGCGTTAAAACAATACTACTTACAAACAGGAGAGCTGGAAACCAATGTTTATATAAAAGTAATAAAACAATCACCATGACAACGACAAACGGAATAAGAAATGTACTAGAACCTAGTTCAGTTATTTTTCTAAATACATCAAAAATAGCCGTATTGCTTAATTTTTCTACCAAATCCCTCGTTGGGCGATCTATTAAAGGAACAATACCTATTTTTACTTGTATCGACCAAATTCCAATAATCACAAGTATTAAAGTTAAAAAAATTATACCTATCTTTTTGTTACGCATTCTTTCACTCCTTCTATTTACATCATACCTTAAGAAAAGGTTTTAAAAAAATCTAAAAGGGAACTTCACTTATACATAACACATAACTCTTAAATAGATTGGAGACTTGATAATGGATAAAGAAGTTCAAGAGCTTATTGATGGATTAAATGAAGATTTAGCAAATGAATACGCTGCCGCAATTCAGTATACGTATAGCGCTTCTGTAGTCACAGGATTATATCGATCAGCCTTAAAACCCTTTTTTGAATCCGAAATTAACGATGAACTCGGTCATGCCTTATATCTCTCTGAAAAAATAAAAACGTTAGGTGGAACACCTACCACAACTGCTGCGTCCATACCACAACCCACTGAAGTTGCAGATTTATTAAAAGCAGCGCTCCAATCAGAGACAGATACTATTAAACGTTACGAAAAACGTAAACAACAAGCAGAGAAATTAAAATTTACTGAGCTTGTCGTTAAATTAGATGACCTTATTTCTGATGAAACACATCATAAGGAAGAAATTGAACGACTTTTAGAAGACCCTAGAATTTCCTAAACGCTGTAACCTCCCTTCAATATAGAATGATGGATGTTTGTCATCCTAATGAGGTTGGGACAAAAGTATTCATGCAAAAGATAAATCCGAAAGTTTAGCTTTGGAAACCCGCTTCAGAAATATACTGCGCTTATCCAATGGCGTCTGTTGAGCCTCCGGATGCTCCGCATTTCCGGGGTCTCAACGATGCCTTCCTCCCACGGGAGCCTTCGTATATTTCTTACGCTTATTCGAGCTTTCATTCGTCTTTTGACTAGAATTTTTTGTTATCCCAGCCTCATTCTTTTGATTAAGTTAACTGTACAACCAATTTTATTTGCCTTCGTCATCATCCACGCAATTAAAAATTCCAATAATTATATTTAAACAAATTATATGAATAATGTTATAATACATAGTTAACTAACATAAAAAGGGGCTGACATCATTGTTAACAAGGATTTTTGATACAATTGATAACCATTTTGATGAAATGGTAGAAATAAGAAGGTATTTACATCAGTATCCTGAACTATCTTTTGAGGAAACAAAAACAGCAGCTTATATTGCAAATTATTATGAAGAATTAGGTATTCCGTACGAAACCAATATTGGTGGCAATGGTGTGCTAGCTACATTAAAAGGAAAAAAACCAGGTAAAACAATCGCATTACGAGCGGATTTTGATGGATTGCCAATCCAAGATGAAAAAAATGTTCCCTACAAGTCCAAAGTCCCTGGTGTTATGCATGCATGCGGACACGATGGTCATACAGCAACACTTCTAGTACTTGCCAAAGTTATGCAGCAACATCAAGAAGAAATCGAAGGCACAATTGTCTTCTTACACCAACATGCAGAAGAATATGCTCCTGGAGGCGCAAAGCCGATCATTGAATCAGGGGCAATTGATCATGTTGATGCTGTGTTTGGCACTCATTTATGGGCGACAATTCCTTTAGGAGTATTACATACGTCTACAAGTGCTATGATGGCAGGTGCAGACCGTTACGAAATCACGATCCAAGGTAAAGGTGGACACGGTGCATATCCACATGAAACAAAAGACGCGATAGTATTGGGAGCAGATATCATTACAAAATTCCAACAAATCGTAAGTAGAAGATTAGACCCTCTTAGCACGGCAGTAGTCACTACTGGTATTTTTGAAGCTGGAAGTGCCTTCAATATTATTGCTGATCAGGCTAAACTTGTAGGAACTGTTCGTCACTTTGATAGTGGGGTTCAAGAAAAAATAATCCAAGAGATGGAACGCATTCTAAAAGGAGAATGTGATACAAATGAGGCAAGCTACGAATTTAATTATGTAAAAGGTTATCCGCCATTGATAAATCATAAGGAACAGGCAGAAACTATACTTAAAGCTAGTAAAAATATAAAAGAAATACACACCGCAGAAGAAGCACCTCCAGTTATGGGCGGCGAAGACTTTGCTTATTACCTTCATCATAAACCTGGAGCTTACTTTTTCACTGGAGCGAATTTAGAGGGAAATCCTTATCCTCATCATCACCCCAAATTCGATATCGATGAAAAAGCGTTGCCTACTGCTGCAAAGACGTTAATCAGTGTATATATGCAATATCAAGAAGAAACTAGAGATAATCAACAAGAAACAAATACACATTAAAAGTAGAGAACATTCTTAGCTTTATAAGTAATCTCTTCTGTTTTTTTTGTAATAACTCAGGATGTTTCTCTTCTCTAAACAAAAAACCAAAGGATGCTAAACATTTAATCATTAGCGTCCTTTGGTTTTGTTTAAATTATATATTAGAAGTTTGTTGAAATTTACTCCGTATATACCCTTGCGTAAAGATAATGGTAAAAGTCACACCAACTATCAACATGATTACAAATCCAAGCCAATCGCCTAGAAATAAAAATAAAAGAGAAAATAAAACGGATTGTATTACTCCCAGCTGTCTAATAATAGAGAGTACTGCATCTCTTTTCAAAGGCTCTGGAACAGGATATATATCTAACCATATATTTGTACGGTGATGTTGATATAGTGACATCATTTGGAAAGTACTCAAATATAAAAATAATAAACCAAATAATATTTTCATCCAACTATTAGGCATGATCCAAATAAAGATACCACCTATGATAACGAGACGTATATACATACCTACATAATCGCCACTTCGAACATATGAAATACGATATAAATAAGCATAAGTAGCTTCTTTAGAGAAAGGTATTCCCTTCACGATTAGAGTTACTAACCAACTTCTTCGTTTAACCCTATTTTTCAAATGAGGAACCTCAGCAAACATATTTGCTATTCGATAAAAGGATTGCATACGATTATTATCTTTCTCAATGAGAACATCCCATAGTATCCCTGCCTGTTTACTGGAGTACCAAAAATCATAAATCAATACAACGATGAACAAACTAACTGTAATAACAGTCATTAGCATATTGCCAACTATCATAAAATAGAAAATCACTACATTTAAAATTGTTCTCGTTAATAAATCTATACGACGTATACTTGGTTCTCGAACTCTTAGCATCCACCAATTTGCTAATAAATTGGCAACTTTCCACAGAAGAAGCATTGCAAGTGTAGTAAAATACATACTCCCTTCTCTCTCGGGAAATGTCGCAAAATAAAGTGGTGCAAGGGCAGCAGCAAACAACAGAACTAAATACAATTGAATAACGAAGCTATAAATTAGACTATTGCGAAAGTAATTCTTCATTTGCTTTTCTGCTGGTATTAAGAAAACTAAATCAGGCTCTTGAAGCAATGTTCGAATCGGACTATAACTAACAATTAACCCAAAAACAATTCCAATTATAATTGCTGTTGGAAAATTTGCTGGTAAGTTCGCTAACCATTGTTGATAATAATAAGCAGTTGCAGATATAAAGAAAAACATCGCAAAAGCAATATGCCCATTAAATATATAGCGCAAATAACGACTTAGATTTTTTATATGGGAAGATAATCGTTTTTTATAAAACAGATGTGAGTCAAACATGGTTATCTTCCTTTGTTAGTTGTACATATAAATCATCTAGGGAAGCCTCTGGCATATTAAAGCTCGAACGTAATTCATCCAATGTTCCCAGAGCGCGCAACTTACCATCATGTAAAATTACAAACCGATCACAATATTTTTCTGCAGTTGCTAATATGTGCGTGGACATTAACACCCCAGCTCCTTGTTCCTTCATCTGCTCCATCATTTTCAAGTATGACTGTATACCTAGCGGATCAAGACCAACAAAAGGCTCGTCCACTATATAAAGTGGTGGTTCAATTAAAAATGCGCACATAATCATCACTTTTTGACGCATACCTTTTGAGAAATGCACTGGAAACCAATGAAGTTTCTTTTCCATACGAAACTCTTTTAATAAAGGTTCCAACCTTCTCTCAAACACTTGTTCATCAATATTATAAGCCATTGCAGTTAAACGCAAATGTTCATATAAAGTCATTTCATCATATAAAATAGGCATTTCGGGAATATAAGCTAATTGATTCCGATATCCGTCCGGATTTTCATGAAAGGTTTTGTCTTGTATAAAGACGTCACCTTTTTTTGGCTGCATTAATCCAATAATATGTTTAATCGTTGTACTTTTACCGGCTCCATTCAAACCAATTAATCCAACAATTTCACCACTATTAACGTTAAATGAAACGCCTTGTAAAACATTTTTGTGCGTATATCCTCCATATAAATCTTTAATATGTAATAAGGTGCTCACCCTTTTCCCTCCTCTATACTTAACACGATTTTATCATTATTGTATGTCAATGCCAAAGCCAATCGTTCTACAATTACCCAAATTAATTTATATATTTATGTATAATATCGTAGAAAAAGCTCAAAATACAAAGGAAGAAAATAAGAAACTCACTTCCAATAACCTATAAACGCAAATGAGGTGTCAACGATCGAAAACCTAATTTAGTTATGTAATAATAACACATGACAATTGTTAGTAATCGATAATTGCTCTAAATTTCGATAGGATGGTGTTTCTGTTGGACAAATGATAATCCTTATACGAATCACTTCATCTGAATGTAATCGGTAAGGAAATGTAAGTTATGTATATAATTTACGACCAACGTTAGTATACAGAAATGAATTGAAAATGTGTTTCTTATTTCTTCACTAAGACTATTTGTCACATTGAATTATGTGGCAAATAGTCTACTTTTATTACTTTACTTTTACATACAAGCCTCTATACAATATAGAAAAAGGAGGTTATTTTTCATATGTCACATGAAGATTGCATTTTTTGTAAAATTATCCAAGGAGATATCCCTTCTGCAAAGGTCTATGAAGATGAACATGTATATGCCTTTTTAGATATTAGCCAAGTAACCAAGGGCCATACATTGATCATTCCAAAAGAACATACGAAAAATATTTATGAAACTTCTCCGGAGGTTGCAAAAGAATTGTTCGCACGTGTACCAATTATTGCTAATGCCATAAAGAAGTCTTATAACCCCTTAGGTATGAATGTATTAAACAATAACGAATCAGCCGCAGAACAATCTGTGTTCCATTTGCATTTACATCTCATACCTCGATATGGAGAGGGAGATGGCTATTCTCCTAACTGGACTGTACACACCGATGACTATAACTCAAATGAATTACAAGAGGTAGCTAGTACTATTAACGAGAATATTAACTAAGTTAAGAGGTTGTGACATAACAAAAAATTCTGGTTAAAAGACGAATGAAAGCTCGAATAAGCGTAAGAAATATACGGAGACGCTTTGAAAATAAAAATCAATTTTCTGCGTGTGATGTAATGCTGTCGAAGCCTTCCTTGCCCCGTGGGAGGAAGGCTTCGTTGATACCCTGAAATGCGAAGCATCCGGAGGGTCAACAGACATCGTTAGATTAGCGCAGTATATCTCTGAAGCGATTTTCCAAAGCTAAACATTCGGATTTATCTTTTGCATGAATTCTTTTACCGTTTTTATATCAAAACTTTGTTATGTTACACCTTCTTTGTTACACTATCATTATTCTTCGCAACTGACGATGAGCGTACAGTTGGAGGATTTTAAGCAGAGAATAGATGAGGAGAGATTGACAAATGAATACAAGAATATTAATGGTGCTTGCATTATTAGTAAGTATTGGAGCAGTATTGCACACTGTGGCTCCACCTATGTTATTTGGAGTTAAACCAGATATGTTACTAGCGATGATGTTTTTAGGTATTGTTTTATTCCCTAAAGTCAACTATGTACTGATATTATCATTCGTTACTGGATTTATATCCGCTTTAACTACAGCAGCTCCAGGTGGACAAATTGCAAATATCATTGATAAGCCAATAACAGCACTTATCTTCTTAAGTTTGTTTTTATTACTAAAAAATAATGTTCGAACAACAATTGTTGCTCCAATATTAACTGCAGTAGGTACAATAATTAGCGGTACTATTTTCTTAAGTGTTACATTATTTCTTATTGGACTAATGGAAGGTGGATTTTTTGCATTATTTGCTTCCATTGTTTTACCAGCAACGATAATTAACACTGTAATAATGATCATTATTTATCCAATTATACGAACGATTTTAAAACGCTCTGGAAATGTATCACTCACATAATCAAGTTTCGGCTTAACAGGTAGTAAGTGAGGTTATCAAGATATTAGCGTCCGTTAGCACATTTTTACGGACTAGAAGGCCAAGCAAATTGTCTTCTTCTTTTTTAGAAGAGGACTTTTTTCTTATTGATGGCGGAATCTTTCTTCCTTCTTTATAATAGAGAATAAGTAGTATAATTAATTTTCTATTTAACCATGTTTAACACATATGTAAAAAGAGGAAATGGTATACTAGAGATAGGAAAGGAGTGCGTTTCCATGTCAAAAGGAAAATCAGTAGTATTAGGCTTCCTCGTAGGTGCTTCAGTCAGTGCTGGGGTAACATTACTTAGCACCCCAGAGTCAGGTCGACAATTAAGAAATCGTGTAAAAGATCAAAGTATGGAACTTGGGAACTTACTTTATAGCTTAAAAGAAGAAAGTTTAAAACTTAAAAATCAATTGTTGCGTACCTCTAAAGAAGGAGCAGTCCTTGTTCGTGAACTAACAGAGGAAATGAGAAAATCAGTAGAGGATTGGAGAGATACCGTCGAACCACATCAAGAAAATATACACCAATCCTTAGAACAAATCGAATCAAGTATTAAGGAACTGGAATCAAAATTAAACAGTTCTAATTAATATAACTGCTCGAGATATACGTGTAGTTTAAGTCTACAAGCGATTTTATGTAATCACTAAAAAATAGAAGCTTTTGATTCACTTGTCAGTCAAAATATGACGAAGTGGACCAAAAGCTTTTTTCTTTAAAATAACTATTGATTTTTCTACATAAACGTACTATGATTCTCTCAGTGTTATTTCAAGTTTTTAAGATTTGTAGGTGATAAGATGAATTGCTTAAAAACAATTTATTTAACTAGAGAGTTTGGAAAAGTAAGGCTCCAATTTATAGCATTATTTATTAGTTTACTTGTATTTATAATTTCATATGTACCTTTATCATTTGTACACGGAGCTTACCAAAATAGTGAAAAAGCAATTTTCCCATTTATAATCGCTATAATCAGTATGCCTATACTGCATTCTTTGGTTATGGTCTTAAGCTTAAGTATTCTAAAGAAATCAACGAAAATACCTTTTAAATTAACTGGTTTAAAATTTCCTGCATGGTTTTGTTTTAAAGGCGTACAATTAACGAAACCAGAAGCTATTGTAACTGGTATGATGCCAACAATAATTTTGACTTTGCCTGGATTTTTAATTAGTAGTCAACTCGCTGATTACTATCTATATACACTTCTTTGGTCGAGCATTCATTTAGGTATGACCGTTACTAATTTTATATATCTATTTTATATATTCAAAGCCCCTAAAGAGGTTTATATTCATCATTTATCAGAAGGATTTGAATTACTTTTAAAACAAAAAGAATATTAGTGTTATTATCTTTGTCCCCCTGTTCAACAAGCCTTGTTTTTGGTAGAGTAAAGAGTGCATAACCTTTTTGAACAGGGTAAGAAAGGAGAGTCAAAAGCAATGGTTATATTCTATATGGTATTTGCTTTTATCGTACTCATTATCTTTAATTCTTTAACCAATGCATTTTGTATCAAGATGGAGCTATCACAAAAGAAACAACTAAAAGTATATCGAGTTATAAATATGATTATGGTAGCCCTACTTGTGTGCTCCTACCTACGAGTATTGAATGTGACAGTTTAATGGGATTTTATAGGTATTTTTACAAATTCTATTTTTTTCCTGAAAAAGTATGATATATTAATGATTGTAAAAACTAATCGCAAAATAGTACAGAGTAGGAGTGTTTTGAAGTATGAAGAAATGGACCATAGCAGCGTCACTTTCAATCGGCGTACTCGCATTATCTGCATGTAATTCAGACGATGAAATCGTTGCTGAAACGGAAGCAGGAAATATTACAAAAGAAGAGTTTTACGAAGAATTAAAAGATGTGAATGGCGAATCCACATTGCAACAACTTGTAACTGTAAAAGTTTTAGAAGACAATTATGAAGTAACTGACGAAGAATTAGAAGAAGAGATCTCCACAATGAAGGAAGGATTTCCTAGTGAGGAAGATTTCAATACGACGGTAGAGCAACAATTTGGCGGTGAGGAACAACTTCGTGAAATAATGTACGTTAGTATGTTACAAGAAAAAGCAGCTGCTGAAGACGTTGAAATTACGGAAGAAGATTTACAAGAGTTATATGAACGTAAAAATACAGAAATTCAAGCACAACATATTCTTTTAGAAAATGAAGAAGATGTTGCTGAAGTTCAACAAAAAATTGAAGACGGTGAAGACTTCGGTGAACTAGCACAAGAATATTCTACTGACACAGGATCCGCAGAGAATGGTGGAGACCTTGGGTACTTTAGTGCCGGAAGTATGGTTCCAGAATTTGAAGAAGCAGCATTCTCATTAGAAGCAGGAGAAATTAGCGATCCAGTGCAGAGTACTCATGGAACACATATTATTAAAGTAAATGATGTACGTGAAAAAGAAGAATCAATCGGTGAATTTGAAGATGTAAAAAAAGAACTTGAGCGTGAAATCTTACTTAATCGTGTAGATCAAACACAAATCCAGGAAAAAATAAATAAATTAATCCAAGATGCTGGTGTTCAAATTAATGTAGAAGGCATGGAAGATTTATTTGAAGCAGAAGAAACGGAAGAAAATACAACTGAAGAAGATGCACAAGGTTAAAGAACAAAAGCGCAAGCGCTCGTTTAGAAACGTAGCGAGTGGAGCGAATCAACTGAGATAAAGGAATCACGGTGAGGCGACAAACCGATGATGACTTTCGCCACAAGGGTATAAGTGCGACTTAGCCTCACAAAGAACATTCGGCAGTCTTCTTGATCGTAGGGCGATTTCGTGAAGTTGCCTAGTTTCTGGGCGCTGAAGCTGGACGTGGCTATTTCTTTTTACGAAAATATAAAGTCCGAATTCTTATACTTTTACCTAAGAACTAAAGCGCAAGCGCCTATTCAAATGGAATAGGCGCTTTGTTTATTGCATATCTCCGTTATGATCTCTCTGACGCTTTATTCTTTCCTCGCGAATACGTTCCATGTATATTTTTCCTTCTCTTTCAATAAATTGTTGATCCAATTTTCGTTCTGCCAGCATAGCACGTAATGCCATATATCCGCTGAAGAAAATTAATAAGATGACTGCTATAACCCAAATAGGAATTGACTCCATCTATTTTTCCTCCTTGTCCAAACCTTAATACTATATATATGAACGAGGAAAGAAAAAATAACCTATCCTTCATTTTCTTCAAAATTTGGTTTGTAAAAAGCACGATTATCCATAGCGAAAAGCCTCTCCGTAAATTCTCCTGGTTGAATTTTTTCCAATGCCCTACCTAACATATTCATTTTTGCATCTATTAAATCAATTAAATGTAGTAGTTCTGCTTCACGGACTAATGGTGGTGTAGGGCTCCCCCACTCTGCTTTTCCGTGATGACTTAAAACGAGATGTTTTAAAATAAGTACCTCTTCACCTTCGATTTGTAACTCATTAGCCATTAAGCCAATTTCTTCAACCATCATCGGTATATGTCCGAGCATTTTTCCTTCTAACGTATAGGTAGTAGAAACAACACCAGAAAGCTCTTTAATCTTACCAATATCATGCAGTATAATTCCTGCATATAATAAGTCTCTATTGATTTCTGGATAAAGCTTATGCAATTCTTTACCAATAGCTAACATACTAACCACATGATATGCTAGTCCGGACGCAAATTCATGATGATTTTTGGTAGCTGCTGGATAGGTTAGTAACTCTTCCTGATATTTCTTTATAAAAGCACGAACTAGACGTTGAATTTTAGGATTCTCCATCTCAAAAATAGCCTCAGTCAGCTTTTCTGCCAATTCTTCCTTTTCCATAGGTGCTTTACCTAAAAAGTCTGTTACTTGAACGTTATCCATTGGTTGTGAAAGACGGATAGATAATATTTTTAATTGATGCTTGCCCCTAAATTGGTTAATTTCACCTGTGACTTGAATTATTTGCTCTGGAATCAGTGTTTCTTCATCATCTTTCGTTGCATCCCAAAGTTTTGCTTCTATTTCACCACTAGCATCACGAAGTATTAAGGTTAGAAATGGTTTTCCATTACTAGTAGTACCCCTTGTAGACTCTTTAATTAAAAGAAATCCATCAAATTCTTCTCCAATCGTGCGAAATGCAATACCATTTTTCATCTAATCTCCCCCTACTATAATTGCAATACTTCCCCTTCTACTAGCTGCATAATTTCTTCTTTACATGTAAATAAAATCACTTGTTGATTTTCAGCAGTACGACGTAGAATTTTTATAACTCGTTCCATTCGTTTCGTATCAAAATGTACCAAGGCATCATCAATTAGGAAAGGCAATAAATATTGTTGACTCATGATTTTACTAATTGCTAATCGTAACGAAATATAGAGTTGGTCAATTGTTCCTTGTGATAATTCCTTCACATGAAATATTCTTTGCTCATTCGTTTCGACAATAAATCCTTGATTTTTTATTGGTGGGTATATTTTAACATAACGTTGATCGGTTAAAGTACTAAAATATATATTTGCTTCTTGTATAACACTTGTCAAATATTGATCTCGATAGTTTTTCTTTGCTTCTGTTAAATAAGATTTCGCAACTTTTCGGATTGCCCATTGTCGAAACAAAGCATTTAGCTTTTCTTTTTCTAATTCTACTTGATGAGTCTTTTTTGACAGTTCATTGGAGCCTTCTAATGAATTAATGATAGCTTGTTCTTCTGCAAGGTTATTTCGAATATCCTCTACTTCTTCTTCTAGCTCTTTTAAGGTAGTATTTTGTTGTTCTTGCATTTTCATATAATATTCATTTGATTCTAATTGCTTAAGATAAGATGCAAACCCATCTGGAAAAATATTGATCAGTTGATTTTGCAATTCTATATTTCTTTCTTTTAATGCCGTTTCCTCTTTATACAATGTAGCATTCTGATAGAAGGTTTCTTCATCTTCCGCCTTTGCCTGTATTAATAATTTATCAATAGATTCTTGATAAACCGAAATAGATTCTTCAAGCTGTTGCTCAAGATTTCTTTCTTCCTGCCAAAGTGTTCTATAATGTTGATATTCTTGAAGGGTCCGATCGTTCTTTTCTTTTATTGCTGCTAATTGTGTTAGGACATTTTCAGGATCAAATAAATCTAACTGCTTATCATTATTTAGAGCCCATTGTTCACATTGATTCATGTAATTATCTACTTTCGTTGATTCTAGCAGATATAATTGTTCATCTTCATTCAATTGTTCATTTAATTGAATGAACCGTTGCAAATGATGATATAAATCTGGCCAATAGTCAACTTCAATCGAAATTAGAAAAGGGTATTCGGTAACTTGTTCTTGCTTCTGTCTATCTACATGTTCTAACCTCTCAAAAATAGTCGTCTGTTTCCTTTTCCATTCCATCCAGGCAAACTCATTGTCCTGTATCTTTTTATTAAATTGTTCGCTTTCTTTTTGTAAGTTTTCTTGCTCTTCTAATATACTTATTGCCTCATGGTACTCCTCTAGTGTCACATCAACAAGAGCAGTATCGTCAGGGCCATTGGCTTCTGACATATCTTCCACCATATCAATCGTTTGCTGATTTATACGTCGTATACTATAACCAAAACCAATAACGATTATGGACAATACAGCTAACCAAAACTCAGTAATAACAAATGAAGTTATCATAAATATACTTGCTATAATAATTGAACTATATAATATACGTTTGTTAAGATTCTTTTTATGTTGACCTGTCTGTTGCCACTTTTGATACATTTTTTGATTTTCAGCTTGTAAAACTTTATTAGTTTGGTAAGCATCAATCCGTTGCTTTAATTCGTCTACATGCGCTTCATGTAACAATTGATTTTCTATATTTCTTTGTTTACCTTTTAAAAACTCGTTTTCTTCCATTAGCTGACTTTTTTGTTCTTCCGACTGTTGTTTTTCATAAGATAACTTTTCTGCATCTGCCCTAATTTTCCCCCAATGTTTCTCTATATAAAAGGGCAATGTTAATTTATCTAGCTCAGATATAGAAATATTTACATGTAATTGTTGAAACTCCTCATCTAATCTTGTTTTCTGTTTTGAAATGAGCTTAGATAATCTCTTCCTCTCTTCAACAGCAAATTGAACTTCACTATATTTATCCAATAACTCATTTAATGATTCTTCCGTTGAGTCTGATAATAAAAGGTCTTTCGCTTCTAGCATCTTATCGTGATATTTTACAACGTTATTTTCTCGTGTACTTTTTTCACTTCGAAGCGGTAGAATATGCTCTCTATATTGGTCCATTCTCTCTACACCATGTTCAGGAAAGTCCTCTATATGATTTGAATTATGTAATTGATGTTGAATTGATCTAACTTCTCTCAACAAAGGTAAGGCTTGTATGAATGTATCAAGTTTCCTGCTTTCTTGACGCAGCTTAACAAGTTCTTCCTGAACAGTGTAATAACGTTCTTGTAGATATTGCTTATGTTCGACTTTATTATTGTAAGTACTTTCACTCTTTCTCAATTCAGCTAATTCTTTAGATTGCTGTTGAATTAAGGTTAATTGTTCGTTTATCTCAGGCTTTCTGCCAGAAGGCTTGTACAAACTTCCTATTTCTTGATGCAGACGCTTCTCTGCGTCATAAATAATAGAAGAACCTGTCAATCCTATACTCAGCAATATTTCATTAAGTTCATCCTCTTGCATCATTCGAATATGAGCTAGATCAGTATCCGAAAAAGAAAAAATAGATTGATATGTATCAATTCCTATTCCATTTAGAAGTTTGTTTAACCATTCTTCGTCCTTTACAGATCCATCTTCTAGAATACAGCTTGCTTTCCCTTTGCTCTCATCATCTATACGTTCAATGATGATACGATGATGCTCTGGTGTCATTATGACCATTCGGCCACCCATCTTACTACTATTCTTTGGTTGATAGAATCTTCGTTGTTTTGGGGGCATGCCAAAAAGCATAAATATAATAAATTGTTGTAATGTTGATTTTCCAGATTCATTTTCCCCATAGATTGTTGTGATTTTAGAAGATGAGAAGGTGAATTGTTGATCAACCCATTGTCCAAACCCATAGATAATAATATCCGTAATTCGCATAATCTCATCCTCTCCGAAATACGTCTTGTAAGAATTGATCTGCTTCTTGCTTTATTTCTTCTATCTCTGATTCTGATAACGTATTAATATATTTTCTAGCTTGTTTGTTTTGATATAATTCATCTACAATTGGTTGAATAGGTACTTCTTCTATTTGTTTGTTTATCATCGCAAAGAAGGGACTATTTTCTTCAAATTCAAGACGTTTCGGAATTTGAATCGAGGTACGATATATATAAATCCATGGAGATTGAGTGATAGTTATTTCATTTATTATATCTATCCACTCTTCAATGCGTGATCGTTCCCAGCTTTCGTATTGTTGTTCACTCAACTTTATAATTAATTCAATTAATCCTGGATTCTTTAATTGAGGAAGGGATTGTAAAACAAGTGATTCGATATTATGTAGAAATTCAACTCCAGACAAATCTAATTCTACTTGTTCGAACCGTATTGATTCTAATGGTATAAATTGTTTTTGAACTTCAAACTCGTTCATTTCAACGAAAAAGCATCCTTTTTCACCTATTTCCTTCCGATGACGACCTTGTATATTTCCTGGGTAGATAATTGGTGGAGCGTCAGATAGTACTTCTCTTTTATGAATATGGCCAAGTGCCCAATAATCCATGTGGGTATTTTTTAATTCTTCTATATGAAACGGTGCATACATATCATGTTCGGTATTCGTAGTTATACTTCCATGCAATAATCCAATATGATAGGGTATTTGTTCATTTTTCCTTTGATAATCTAATACCTTGGAGTCATGAACCGCTCTACTTTCATAACTAAATCCATAAATATGGGCTAAAGTTTCTTTGTTTTTATTAAATGGAAAGTAAGACACCTTCTCACTTGTAAACATATGAACATTACTAGGAAATTGTACAGATAAGGAACGTTCATTCAAATAATCATGATTTCCA
This sequence comes from Oceanobacillus iheyensis HTE831, assembly GCF_000011245.1. Lineage (NCBI taxonomy): Bacteria > Bacillati > Bacillota > Bacilli > Caryophanales > Bacillaceae > Oceanobacillus > Oceanobacillus iheyensis. The sequence goes on along the minus strand of NC_004193.1, from coordinate 1,195,219 downwards.
TAGGAAAGGAATACTTGAATATGATATTCTTTAAGCTTTTGAAAAGCATTTCTAAGTCGCACTTGTGCTTTTAAGCTTTGATTATCGTTATCATATAAATCCCCTACTAATAATAAAAAGTCAACTTTATGAATAATCGCCTGTTCGATTAAATTATCTAATGTCGTAAATGTACTTTCTTGAATTTCTTGAAAAATTTCTTCAGGTATATTCTGCAGTCCTTTAAAGGGACTATCTAAATGTAGGTCTGCCGCATGAATAAATGATATCGACTCTGGCATTTTACTCCACTCCTCCCCTTACAACTTATTCTACCAAACAGTAAAACAGAATGCACGTTCTGTTTATACCGCAATGAAATACCCCTTAAACATTTTATAGTTCAAGGGGTTAAATCACAACTGTATTATGAAGCTACGATATCATATCCTTGCTCTTCAACTGTATCTTCTAACAGTTCGGTTGTAACTTTATTATCATCAAAAGAAACATTAACTTCTCCTGTAGAAAGATTTACGCTCACTTCTGACACACCCTCTACGCTATTTAGGGCGCCTTCCACGGATTGTTTACAATGTCCACATGACATGCCTTGTACTAGTAATGTTTTATTCACAATAATACTCCCTTTCATGTTATTAAACCTTTAGTTTTTTTAGTCTTAATGAATTTGTAACGACACTTACGGAACTTAAAGCCATCGCAGCCCCAGCAATCCAAGGAGCTAATAATCCAATTGCTGCAATTGGTACTCCAGCAGTATTGTAACCAAAAGCCCAGAATAGATTTTGCTTTATATTTTTAATCGTTGCTTGACTAATCTTAATAGCTTTTGATACAAGGAGAAGATCTCCTCCTAAAATCGTAATATCAGCTGCCTCAATTGCGATTTCAGTACCAGTTCCAATCGCAATTCCGATATCTGCCACAGCAAGAGCAGGGGCATCATTAATTCCATCTCCAACCATTGCGACTGCAGTTCCATCTTTTTGCAACGCTTTTATATTTTCGGCTTTCTCTTCAGGTAATACTTCAGCAATAATATGATCTATTCCAGCTAATCGTCCAATAGCTTTCGCAGTTCGTTCATTATCACCTGTTAACATAACTACTTGTATATTCATATCTTTTAATTGGTTTATAGCTTCCTTGGCATTTTCTTTAATCGTATCAGCAACAGCGACAGTACCTCGGATTTTCCCGTCGATTGCAATTAACATAGCAGTTTTTCCTTCATTTTCTAGTTCTAATAAATGTTCTTCTTCTTTTCTGCTATCTACCTTATATTCTTTCATTAATTGACGATTTCCGACAATAATATGCTTATTATCTATCTTTGCAGTTATACCACGACCTGGAATAGCTTCAAAATCAGTTGTTGATAATAAATCCAGTTGTTTTTCCTCCGCATGTTGTGTAATTGCTTCGGCAAGAGGATGTTCTGACCCTTTTTCTGCACTTGCTAATAATAATAGCGTCTCATCGTCTCCATTAAAATCAGTTACGACTGGTTTGCCATTGGTTATAGTCCCAGTTTTATCAAATACTACGGATTGAATTTTGTACGCTTGCTCTATGTGCTCTCCACCTTTGAAAAGAATTCCACTCTCTGCTGCACGTCCAGTACCCACCATAATTGAAGTTGGTGTTGCCAAACCTAATGCACAGGGACAAGCAATTACTAATACTGCAATGGACGCTACTAAAGCAGGTTCCACTTGATTTGGTTGCACAAATAGAAACCAGACAAAGAAGGTTAAGATTGCTATCATGACAATGACTGGAACAAAGTATCCTGAAATAACATCCGCTAATCGTTGTATTGGCGCTTTCGATCCTTGAGCATCCTCCACAGCTTTCACAATAGATGATAATGCAGTCTCCGTACCTACTCTAGATGCTTCCATTTCAATTGAACCATTTTTATTTATTGTTGAACCTATCACTTCTGAGTCCAAATTTTTTTCTACAGGTATAGACTCCCCAGTAATCATCGACTCATCAACGGAGGTTCTTCCTTGTTTTACGATACCGTCTACTGGTATTTTTTCTCCTGGTTTTACAATTAATCGATCTCCAACAACCACTTCTTCTAGAGGAATTAGAAGTTCCGTTCCTTTACGTAATACTCTGGCCTCTTTGGCTTGTAGATTTAATAGCTTTGTAATAGCAGTTGTAGTTTGTCCTTTTGCACGTGCTTCGAGGTACTTACCAAACAATACGAGTGTAATAATAATTGCACTTGTCTCGTAATAAAGATGTGGGTGATAAGCAGAATTATTAATCGTTAATAATCCTTCGTACAGACTATAAAAGTAAGCTGCACTAGTGCCAACTGCAACTAATACGTCCATATTTGCAGTTTTATTACGCAAATTCTTAAATGCTCCAACGTAGAACTGCCACCCGACCCAAAATTGAATCGGTGTTGCTACTACCAATTGGAACCATGGATTCATTAAAAAAGCAGGAATTTCAAAATTAAAAAGATGTACCAGCATAGTTAGTAGTAATGGAAAAGATAATACTGCTGAAATTATTAATTTTCGCTTCGTTCTTGCTATCTGTTTTTGTTTTATATTTTCCTTATTCTCACTTCTAGGAGTTGCCTCGTATCCTATTTTCTTTATTTTGTTCAATAGATCAGATTCCAATATCAAATCTGGATAATAATAAATAGATCCCGTTTCCGTAGTAAGATTTACCGTTGCGTCTTTTACACCATCCATTTTGTTTAATACTTTTTCTATTCGATTGGAACAAGCGGCACATGTCATACCGCTAATGTCTAAATCAACCTTCTCTATTTGAATGCCATACCCAATTTTTTCTATTTTTTTGGTTAAATCATCATTCGTAAATTTGGAATCATCGTATCGAATTGATGCTTTCTCGGTAGTTAGATTCACATTAGCTTCTACCCCATCCATACGATTTAATACTTTTTCTATACGGTTGGAGCAAGCGGCACATGTCATACCGGTAATATGATATGTTGACTGTTTATTAGCCATTAGACCCACTCCTTACTTCGTAAACTGCTTTAACACACTCATTACTTCTTCAATTGCTTCATTACCTTCACCAGATTTCACCGCATCACTTACACAATGCTTCATATGCCTCTCTGTGATTTCAAAGCCTACTTTTTTTAATGCAGCTTGAATGGCACTAATCTGAACGAGTATATCTACACAATAACGATCCTCTTCTACCATCATTTGTATTCCTCTTACTTGTCCTTCTATACGTTTCAAACGGTTTGTTACCGCTTGTTTTTCTGCATTGGATCTTGGATGATTTGTATGATCTTGCAATGAATCCATTTTAATCACTCCTTCATTGTTCTAGTAATACTATACCCCCCTAATGTATCTATGTCAATATATTCGCTTAGTTATTATCTATTATTTTCCATCCTTTGCGTTTATCATGCATCAATTGCGTGAATAATACTTGTACAACTGGTGAAAGGAGCTTATAACTATGACAAAAAGATTTGGATACTTCGTTGGGGTATTTGTGTTACTGATGGGATTATATGCATGCACTAACGAAAACAATATGGATGAAAACGAAGAAAGAAACATGCTTCCGGATAATGAACAAGTGCCTGAAGGAGACCTCGAAGAAGAAAATAAAAGTGAACATGAACATTCGGATCATGATGAGAGCGGTGAAATCCCTGAAGGTTTAATAGAAGCAGAGGATCCAACCTATGCTGCGGGAGATGAAATAACAATCACCGCATCACATATGCCCGGTATGGAAGGAGCTTCCGGAACAATTGTTGGTGCTTACGATACTACTGCTTACATGGTTAGTTATCAACCAACAGATGGCGGTGAAATGGTTGAAGATCACAAATGGATAATCCAAGAAGAAATTGACAATGCAAATAAAAATCCTTATCAATCTGGAGATGAAGTAACTATTAATGCTGCTCATATGGAAGGTATGGATGGTGCAACAGCAACCATTGAAGACGGCACCGAAACAACCGTATATATGATTGACTATGTAACCGAATCGGGTGAAGAAGTTAAAAACCATAAATGGGTTACCGAAGAAGAACTTGAGCCTAATGATAGTGAGTAGTAACCAATCATAAATTTGTCTAAAGGTTAATACTCTCTAGAAATGCGTCCTTTGATGTATATCAAGGCGAATTTCACTATAGCGAAACTGAGGGCAAAATCAACTATTTAATGATTTTGCCCTCTCCCTTTGTTTTATCTATACATTTTTTAAAAGTGAATAAAATTACTTTTCTTTTTTAGAAAGTTTCATCGCTTTTTTAAAATCTTTCAAAGATCCCGACTTTCCGTACATCAATACCCCGCCACTGTATACCTTTGCACCAATATAAGCTAATAAAGCAATTGTCCCTATCAGTAAACCGAAAGATAATACAATTTCCCACACAGGTACATTAAGCATACCAACTCTTAAGAACATAATCATTGGCGCAAAAAACGGAATAAATGATGTAACCGTAATTAGTGTAGATTCAGGTGCATTTAATCCAAACATTGCAATAAAGAATGCAATCATTACTAGCATTATCATCGGCATAATGAGTTGATTTACATCTTCAATACGGCTAACTAATGAACCTAACATTGCAGCTAATGTAGCATATAGGAAATAACCCAAAAGGAAAAATACGACTGCATAAATATAAATAGATACGTCATTGTTCGTTAAGCCCATATATTCAAAGAATTCTCCGCCAATTTCATCCATCTTCGAACGAATCATGAAATACCCTACTCCTAAGAATAGAAGTACTTGCGTTAAACCGAGCAATGCAACTCCGAAGATCTTAGCAAACATATGTGTAATAGGCGATGCACTTGATACTAATATTTCCATGACCTTTGAAGATTTTTCAATGGCTACATCGGTTGCAATCATCTGTCCATAAATGATAACTGCCATATATAGTACGAATAACATAACATATACAATACCACGTGCTTGACTCATTTCTTCCGAAGTTCTTGCTGTTTCATCTAGTTGTGTAGATTCAAATGGTACTGGAGCGTAAATCATTTCTAATGTTTCTTGATCTATCCCTGACTGCTGTGTACCAATCGCTATCTTTAATTGCTGTAGTTGGTTTTGTAAAAATAATTGTTCCCCACTATCCGAAATTCGATTTGCATAATAAGTACCTGTAGGTAAATTATTCTCATCCGTTTCAATTACAAGAAGACCCTCGTATTCCTCATCCTGAACAGCCTGCTTCACATCTTCCTCTGATTCATCTACGGGCACAATTTCTAATTGTTGTTCATTCGCAGCAGCTAAGTTTTCATCTAATAAGTCAAAATAATTCCCAGATTCATCAATTACAGCTATCTGCTCTGCACGCTCTTCTCCATCATCAGAAAAAGTATCTATAATTGTTGGTAAATTAGCCAAACCTATAATTACTAACAACGTAATGGCAGTACTAATTATAAATGATTTTGATTTTACTTTTGATAAGTATGTATGAGATAAGATAATCCAAAATTTATTCATAAGAAGCACCTACCTTTGCAATAAAGATATCATTTAACGAGGGTTCTTCCAGTTCAAACTTACGGATAAACCCTTTGCCTTGGAGTGATTCAAATATCTGTTGTGCCACTTCTTCACTTTCAATTTGAAGCTTGCATCCATCATTTAGCGCTTTGTAAGAGGAAACTCCTGAATATGTCCGTAAGAATTCAAACGAAACATCTCCGCGAATATGCAAATTCTTCTTCCCATATGTTTTTTTAATTTCTTGTAATGAACCATGAACAATGGGAGTCCCTTTTTGTAAAATGCAAACATGCTGACATAATTCTTCTACATGTTCCATTCGATGTGAAGAAAAAACAATAGACGTTCCTTTGTCTCTTAGCTCGATTACCGCTTCTTTTAACATTTCTACATTTACAGGATCAAGACCTGAGAAAGGTTCATCCAAAATTAATAGTTGAGGGCGATGAATAACCGCTGATATAAACTGAATTTTTTGTTGATTTCCTTTAGATAATTCTTCTACTTTTTTATTTAAATATTCTGGTACACGAAACCGCTCTAACCACTTTATTAATTCTTCTTCAATTTGATTTTTTTTCATTCCTCTTAATTTTCCTAGATAAATGATTTGCTCTCTTACTGTTAATTTGGGATATAAACCTCTCTCCTCTGGCAAATAACCAATTAGATGGCTTTTCTCATATGAAATTGACTCCCCTTTCCATGTAATGTCTCCTTCAGTAATGTCTAATAAACCAAGAATCATACGAAATGTAGTTGTTTTGCCTGCTCCATTTCCTCCCAGAAAACCAAACATTTCCTTCTCGGGAATTTCCAAAGAAAGATTATTCACAGCAGTATGAGTGTCAAATCGTTTTGTAACATTATTTAATTTTAGAGCCATAGTCATATTACCTCCTTCTTTATATTATATGAACTATATCTATCCCAATTAAAGTCTATATAAAGTCCTATTTAATTACAATACTTTTCAAAACTTATACTCTCCAAGTCCCTCTTTTTGAATAGGTTTATTGCTTTAAAGAGGGAGAATTATGTAGTAAGATAAATTGCCAGAAAATACTGTATTGCTTTATAATAATATCTATAGTATATAAGGGGGATTGGGGTATGAGAACCTATGCATTAACGGTTTTTTCAAAGACGGGGGAAAAGTTATTGGATACATCATTCACTGCAGAGAATGATGCGTCCGCAAAAGAAATTGGACAAGCACAGCTTGAAGAAGAAGGATATACGGAGCATACACATCGCTGCGTCAGTCCAGATGCAAAATTAGTATTATTCCATCGGTAGATACACAGCTACATTTGCTCAAAAAAAGGGTGCTATCTACCAAGTTTGGTAATAGCACTCTTATAAATTAGTTTTGTTCAGCTGTACCGTATAAATCTTCTAATGGTTTTGTAATGATTTGGCTAATCTCATTAATTAAGTTGTTTAAACGTTGTTCTTCTTCCATTAATTTAGAGATACCCTCATGTTGTTGAACAGTTTCTACAACTTGTCTTGCTTTTTCAACTTCTTCTTCTGTAATTTCGATTCCTTGCATTTGCTTTTCTTGTAGGCTTAGTTGCGTATCACGGAAGTTTTCAAACATTTGTTTTGCTGTTGGTTCTCCCATAACTGCTTCATATGCTTCTTTTAAGCTTTTAAACTCATCACTCTCACGTAGAGCTTGTTCTAAATTATTTGCTACATCTAGTGTATTTGCCATCTTTATTCATCCTCCTTGATTTGTCTCCATGCTACTATAACAAAGGTGAACTCTGATGTATACCAATACCTATGCGATTTTTGGAGGAAGTTTATGTCTTACTTGTTATAATAGATATACGAAATGTGAATAAAGGGGTATAACACAATGATTGAAATGTTACAGAAATACTTTCCTAGTATTTGTACTTTACCGACGAATACTTCTCGTCTTCCTGATAACTACAATTGGTTTCAAACCAAAGAAGGAGAAGTTATTGGCATACACAAAGATGAAATAACTGAAAAAGATAATGCCATACTTTCCTCGTTTTTAACTAAATATCTTATAAATATCCCAATCAAAACGGAGCATGAAAAATTATGGAAAAATAGGATTCATGCAGATAAAAATGAAGTAGAGAACGTGGAAGGTAATTTCCGATTTGTATATTTTCAGATACATCAAGGACATATTGAACCAACTATTTTTAAAACAACCATTCAGGAATTTTTCACCGGATCGGTCTCTATCCTTTGGCATAATGAATATGCTGGTTTTTTAATAGAAGAGCAAGCTTCCAAATTAGAAGAAACGCTTAGTTATTATCAAATAGCAGATACATTGATGAGTGAATTGTATATTAAAACAGCATTTTATATTGGTCCATACCTTTGTAATCTAAATACCATTTCTGAGTATGTAGAATTATTAGCTACACAGGCGTTTTCAAGCCTACAACATCATGATTCACCTGTTGTTTATTTTATCGAGGACTATCCTTTCCAACTCATAAAACAACTTGAAGTGCAAGACAAAAAACAATTAAGTAATTGGATATTAAAAGAATTCACCGAAGATGAAGATGCATTAGAAACCATTCAAACCTTTATTGAATGTAATTTAAATTTATCAGAGACATCTAAAAAATTATATATGCATCGTAATAGCATACAATATCGCCTTGATAAATTTCATGAAAGCACAGGAATTGATGTAAAACAATTTGATCAAGCAATTACGGTCTATTTAGCCATTATAGCTAATATGCACAAAACCGATTAGTATCTTTGTGCATATTTACCGTATAATCATATCAACTCCTCTTGTACAATAAATGTAATCGTTAACACAAAAAATAGGGGGAATAAGAAATGGCTGAATTACGCTTAGAACATATTCAAAAGAAATATGATAAGGAAGTACTTGCAGTAAATGATTTTAACCTACATATTCAAGATAAGGAGTTTATCGTCTTTGTAGGTCCTTCTGGTTGTGGTAAATCAACTACTTTAAGAATGATTGCTGGACTAGAAGAAATTACCGATGGAGAATTTTACATCGATGAGAAAAAAATGAACGATGTTGCTCCAAAAGACCGTGATATTGCCATGGTATTCCAAAACTATGCCCTCTACCCACATATGAACGTATTCGATAACATGGCATTCGGATTGAAGCTTCGTAAATTTAAAAAAGAAGAAATTAAGGAACGTGTGGATAATGCAGCTAAAATTCTTGGTTTAGAAGCATACCTTGACCGTAAACCAAAAGCACTTTCTGGTGGTCAGCGTCAACGTGTTGCATTAGGACGTGCAATTGTCCGTGATGCAAAGGTATTCCTAATGGATGAACCATTATCTAACTTAGATGCTAAGCTTCGTGTGCAAATGCGAGCAGAAATTCAAAAACTACACCAACGCTTACAAACAACTACGATTTATGTAACACATGATCAAACAGAAGCAATGACGATGGCTACTCGCTTAGTTGTTATGAAAGATGGAGTTATTCAGCAAGTGGGTGCTCCAAAAGAAGTGTACGATTATCCTGAAAACATTTTTGTTGGCGGATTTATTGGTTCACCATCTATGAACTTCTTCACCGGGAAATTAGATGGAGGAAACTTTATTATTGGTGAATCTAAATTCACTGTACCTGAAGGTAAACTGAAAGTACTTCGTGAACAAGGGTACGAAGGAAAAGAATTGGTACTAGGTGTACGTCCAGAAGATATTCATGATGAATTAATATTTATCGAGTCTTCTCCAGGTACTAAAGTAACTGCTAATATTGAAGTTGCAGAATTAATGGGTGCAGAATCTATTCTTTATTCTAGTGTTGATGGGCAAGAATTTGTAGCTCGTGTTGATTCACGTACAGATGTTAAAGGCGGAGAAAGTATTGATCTCGGATTTGATTTAAACAAAGCACATTTCTTTGATAAAGATAGTGAACAACGCATTAAATAAGATTTAACCAATACCTAAGCCTAAAATAATATATATATAAGAAAGAAAGGGAAGTCCTGTTGGACTTCCCTTTCAGCCATTTATTTTATTATTTAAATTTAGCCATGCAATTGTTGTTGAGCAGTTTGAACAAGACGTTTAGTAATCTCTCCACCTACAGAACCGTTTGCACGAGAAGTTGTATCAGCACCTAAAGACACACCAAATTCTTGAGCGATCTCATATTTCATTTGATCTAGAGCTTGTTGTACTCCTGGAACTACTAATTGATTTGAACTGTTGTTAGCCATTAATATCACCTCCTGTAAGACTATTGTCTGCACATCCTCAAAACTTATGACAAATAAACATTGGTAATTTGTAGGAGAAATGTAATCATGGCGATACCAACCTGTTAAATATGTAATATAATAAAAAAGTATCCATAAAAAATGGATACTTTTTAATCATTACTTTTATTTAGGATATGTCATTTCCTCTGGATTAACATACTCATCAAACTGTTCTTCTGTTAATAGTCCTAATTCTACAGCTGTTTCTTTTAAAGTTGAATTATCTGCAAATGCTTTTTTAGCAATTTTTGCTGCATTTTCGTATCCTATATGCGGATTTAATGCGGTAACCAACATTAAAGAATCATTAAGATTCTTTTCGATTTGCTCGTGGTTTGGTTCGATTCCAACCGCACAGCGCTCATCGAAGGAAATTATACTATCTGCTAATAATTGACTTGATTGTAAGAAATTATATGCAATTACTGGCTTAAATACATTCAATTCGAAATTCCCCTGACTAGCGGCAAAACCAATAGCAGCATCATTCCCCATTACTTGAGTTACTACCATTGTTACAGCTTCACTTTGAGTCGGATTTACCTTCCCTGGCATAATTGAACTTCCTGGTTCATTCGCCGGAATCGTAATTTCTCCAATGCCACAGCGTGGACCGCTTGCTAACCAACGAACATCATTTGCAATTTTCATTAAATCTGCTGCTAGTCCCTTTAGTGCACCATGTGCATATACAGTTTCGTCATGACTTGTTAATGAATGAAATTTATTTTTTGCAGATATGAATTTTTTGTTTGTGAATGTACTAATTGCCTTACAAACTTTCTCTGAAAAATCTGGATGTGCATTTAAGCCTGTGCCTACAGCTGTTCCACCTATTGCTAATTCACGAAGATGCTCTAAACTCTCTGAAATCATCGTTTCAGATTTCTCTAACATACGATGCCACCCACTGATTTCCTGGCCTAGTGTTAGAGGAGTCGCATCCTGTAAATGTGTACGACCAATTTTCACGATATTTTCAAAAGCACTTTGCTTTTCTGCAAAAGTATTTTTCAACTGACTCAAAGCTGGTAATACCGTATCTTCTAATTTCAATACGGCTGCAATATGCATTGCCGTTGGATATGTATCGTTCGAACTTTGAGATTTATTTACATCATCATTGGGATGTAATTTTAAATCGCTTCCCTGTTCTTGTAACCATTTATTACCTACAAAAGCTAATACTTCGTTTACATTCATATTACTTTGCGTACCACTACCAGTTTGCCAAACGACTAGTGGGAAATGATCTGTTAGAGAATCGTTTAATACCTGATCAGCAGCATATTGAATTGCTTCCATTTTATCTCGTTCCATTAAGCCTAATTCAAAATTAGCTTCAGCAGTACTTCGTTTTAGAATTGCAAACGCTTTAATAATTTCGACTGGCATTTTTTCATTTCCAATTGGAAAATTTTGCTTACTACGCTGTGTTTGCGCCCCCCAGTATTTATCAGCAGGAACTTGAATTTCCCCAATTGTATCTTTTTCAACACGATAATCCATTTTATTTCCTCCCTTTGTAAGATCCTCAATGATAGTGTATCAAATTTTGCAATTTTTTTCGATTTCTATCCATTCATGATAAAATATAACATAAAGTGAGCTTATTTTAGTAAAGGCTAATCTACCAAAAATTTGTGTTATTAGGAGGACTTTCATGCCAAATATATGGACGCATATCCTATTTGCTGAAGATGCATGCAACTCAGTAGATCTATCTCTATACAACGGGCCAGCATTAAATCTTGGTGCACAGGGACCAGATCCTTTTTTCTATTATCAATTTTGGCCTTGGATAAAAGATAATCAAGTAGAACAAATAGGAACAATTCTACATACAAAACGATGCGGTGAATTTTTACTCGAATTAATAAGTAAAGCAAAAAATTGTAATTTTCAGGTCCAATCTTATGTACTTGGTTTTATAACACATCACATATTAGACCGTCACACGCATCCATATATTCATTATCATGCGGGTTACGAAGGTAGTAAGCATCAAAAGCTTGAAGTAATTATTGATACGATCATGATGCTCAAATTAAGAAAAAAAGAAGCATGGAAATTTCCAGTTTATCAAGAAATCTATGTAGGAAAGTCTATACCGTCAGATAGCCATCATATACTGCATCAATCAATTCATAAAATCTATCCGGAGCTTTCACCACCTGAAGCATATATTAAAAAATCATATCACGACATGATCATGGCACATAGGATACTTGCTGATCCTAATCTCTGGAGAAACAAATTACTGGGTAATTTTATATCTTCATACTCACATCAACCAATTCAAACAAATATAGATTACCTTAATGAGGAGCATAGAACATGGCATCATCCAGCCACGAATGTTCCTTCTACAAGAAGTTTCCTAGACCATTATGAAGATGCTAGCAAAGAAATCTGTACATTACTGCCACTAATTCACCACTATTGGAATAGTCATAAATGTAATGAAAAAAATCTAATCCACGACATTATTGGCAATATCTCCTATGATACAGGTATGCCGCTTATACGTGAGCTGAAAAACACGTATTCAAATCCAATTATATAAATCATAGAAAAACAAGCAGATAAAATATGTTCCCTTAAGCTTTTTACATATAATATCTGCTCTTCTTTTTAATCTACGCTTAGCGATTCATCTTTAAAGCGTCTCTTACAGCTTCTAAATAGCCATATTTGAATTTTTTATCTGGCTCGAGATAAGCACCTTCTGCCCACTCATTCCATGCATTAATAAATAAAAATTCACTATCGTAGACATTATTTGCTCTATCAATTTGACGACTTAAATAATTTTTGAACTTTGCTGGTGTTGCACCGTGATATATGGTTCCAGATGACTGCATTCGGGCAGTATTATCCCAATCGGTGAATGCTCCTAAAAATACTTTCTTGTGCTGTTTATTATTTCTGCTTAAAATACTTTCCCAAATACGATCGTAATCTAAATATTTTGCTTTACCATTATAACCATTAACCAATTTCCAAAAATTATTGTCTTTTCCATGTGCTAGCGTAAAGTGTGGCTCAAACTCTACGGCAGCATCGAATCTATTTATTGGTGATAGTGGTCGAAAACCGTTAAACGTTTGAACAAAGTAAATTCCTTCTAATCCATGTTGTATCGCAAGTTCCTCCCAATAATCCATCATATCAATTAAATTCGGTATTGTTTCAGGACGATATATAACGAATAATGGTTTGTTATTCACTCGAATATACCTTTTGTCTTTAAATGCCTTGATAAGATAGTTAAAATGCTCTTTCCAATCTCTTTTTTCTCCATAATCCTCAGGCATCAAAACATTTCTAGATCCTCCATTCCAGTTCCGAGTCCATGGCTCATTAGCCCAAGACAAACAAAATGGAAAATCTGGCTTACCACTAGCTAACACTTCATTAAATGGCCTTTCTAACAACCTTCTACCTTTAAACCAATAATGATAATAACAGAAGCCAAAAATTCCATACTGTTTGGCAAGTTTTGCTTGCCACGCTCTTACACCTGGATTAGTAAGGTCATAATAAAAGTCTCTGTAGGGTTCTCGAGGTTGGTAGTGATTGTGAAATAATGGTTTGGCTTTTTTTGTATTTGACCATTCTGTAAAACCTTTCCCCCACCAATTGTTATTTTCTTTTATTTCATGAAATTGCGGTAAATATAAGGCGATTATCTTTGTATCTTTTTTGTTGTTTTTCTTCTTGATGGTATTTCTTGTTTTCGTAATTACCCTATTTCTAATATCACCATGATAATTAAATACCAATCCTTTTTCATCCGATGGCAATAGCTGATTCATAAACGATTTGATTTCACTCGCATTACGTGAATAACTCCATATTCGTAACCCACGGATACTTCCCGCAAAATTATTTCTATTCACACTTTGAGGTACGAAGAGAACTAACTCTTTTTTACTTACTATACGCTTTACTAAGTTGCTATTAATATATAGATAAATTTCTTTGTTTTGATAGACAACAGCGATATGAGTCCAATAGTTTAAATCACGATGTACTTCAATGATTGGGCTAAATTTTGCACCTGTTTCCAGGACTTGTATATTATTGAAACTTACTGCTATACCAATTCCAGTTAAATCCGTTGCTCGATTTATATTCTTCGGTAAAATCAAAAAACGAGTGTTTTTACTGGTACTTTTCTCAGCTTTCACCCAAAACTCATACGTAAAATAGTCTTTTATTAAATTCTGTGAAACCATGATTAGCCTCCTTAACCATTACACAAGTACTATATTGTATTACTAACCAAGCAGATACGAATAGGTCTCAGACTAATTTCAAGTAATTTAGGCAAGAACGGAGCATTTATTAAATGCATAGGATAGAACAAAAGCGCAAGCGCCCGTTTATCACCGTATGTCCTGGACGGGACCGTATGAGATAAAGGAAACACGATAAGCGTATGCGAATCGATGTTGACTTATCGTAAGGAGGTCTCCGGAAGGACAATAGGTGATGGGCGTTGGAGCTGGACGTGGCTAATTAACTTAGTTGTTTATCCACAGCTCCAAAATTTTATAATTTCCTAGACAAGAACAAAAGCGCAAGCGGCAATTTTAAGGAAATCCGACTAAGAACCCCCCCGTCCTGGGGCAACGTTGACAGGCGGGCGACCTCGTGTAGTCGCCTATTTTCGGGGCGTTTGCGCTGGACGTGACTAATTAACTTAGTATGTTTATCCACATCTTTAAATTTTTCAATTTCCTATACAACTGAGGCGGGAGTGTAATACAAAATGAAGGGCATGATACTTGCCAGAGGAAAAGGAACCAGACTTCACCCTCTTACAAAAGTGATAAATAAACATTTGATTCCTATAGGTAAATATCCAATGATTTACTATCCGATATTTAAATTACGCGAAGTTGATATAACAGAAATTTTAATCACTACCAATCAACAAGATATACCACTTTTTCGAGAATTATTAGGTGACGGAAGAGACTTAGGTGTACGTATTCACTTCGAAGCACAGCAGCAGGCTATCGGTATACCAGACGCAATATTACTTAGTAAAACATTTGTTGGCAGTGATAAATTAACGGTTATACTGGGTGACAATATATTTCATGATTCCTTAATTCCTTATGTCCAGTCATATGAGAAGCAAAGCACCGGAGCCAAAATTTTGTTGAAAACCGTTTCGGATCCTAATCGATATGGAATTGCTACATTTGATAAGTCTCAAAAAAATATATTATCCATTGAAGAAAAACCAAGTGATTCTTCTTCTAATTATTGTGTCACAGGAATTTATATGTACGGTACGGAAGTTTTTGAATTTATAAAACAAATTACTCCTTCTTCTCGAGGAGAGTTAGAGATTACAGATGTGAACAATTTATACTTACAAAAGAGCAAACTTACTTTTGATGTATTACCGAATTGGTGGATCGACGCTGGGACATATGATTCCATCTTTCAAGCAAATCAAATTATTCTTAAAAACGAATAGTAATCTCCAAATGGAAATGGTTGTGGTTTACAATGAGATTTCTGATTACAGGTTGTGAGGGTCAACTTGGGAAAGCGTTCATTTCCAAGTTAGGTCTTGGTATTAACATAAAGCGCCTCTCAAAAAAAGAGATGGATATAACCGATCCAATTAAAATTGAACAACAAATACAATCCTTTCAACCAGACTACGTTATCCATACTGCTGCATATACAGCAGTTGATCTTAGCGAAAAACACCCAATTCTTGCTCTACAAGTAAATGCGATTGGGACATTACATCTTGCTCGTGCTTGTAAAAAATACGGAGCAAAGCTTGTTTTTTTTAGTTCTGATTACGTATTTGATGGAGAAAAAAACACCCCTTATATTGAATCCGATCGTCCAAATCCCAAAAATAATTATGGTTTAAGTAAGTGGCTAGCAGAGGAGTTTATTCTACAAACATTACCAGAGAGTTATATTATACGAACATCATGGTTGTTTGGGGATGGCGAAAATAACTTTGTTAATACGATTAAAAAAAATGCCTACAAAAGAAAACCATTAAAAGTTATCAATGATCAAATTGGGAGTCCGACCTATACCTATGATTTAGTTGAAGCTTGCATACCATTGCTGCAACTTCCTTTTGGTATTTACCATATACGAAATGATGGTATTTGTAGTTGGTACTCCTTTGCACAAACAATTTATGAGGAATGCGGAACTGACCCAACTTTAATTACACCTGTTACGTCTAAGGAATATAAAACTCTAGCAAAGAGACCGAGTTACTCTGTTTTAAGTATGAATAAGCTGAAATCCTCTGGAACTAAACTCCCTCGTTTTTGGAAAGAAGCCCTTTGTAACTTTATTAATAAGGAGTAGATATATTTGATTGAAGGTGTACAGATAAAACGAATAGAAAAACACTGTGACGATCGCGGATATCTAGCTGAATTAGTAAGAGACGATGAACATTTATTATCGCATTTCGGTCAGGCAACTATTTCCATGAGTTATCCTGGTGTGATTAAAGCATTCCACTATCATGAAAAACAAGATGATTTATGGTATTTTGCCTCAGGAAACGCTCAAGTCGTTCTATACGACTTGAGAAAAAATACAAATACTACTGGCAGAACAGATGTCATCTATATGGGAGAGCACAATCCTATCTTATTACTAATACCAAAGGGGATTGCTCACGGCTACAGAGTTTTAGGAAGTAAACCAGCCACAATCATTTATTTTACGACTAAATCTTATAATAAAAATGATCCTGATGAAAAACGGTTAGCTTGGAATGACCCAGAAATTAATTTCAATTGGAACACTACTTTCAAATAAATAAGATGCATAAATGGACTGAATGATAATTCTCTTCATAAAAATCCCCTATTATAGGAACGTTTCCTACAATAGGGGATTTTTTATTACTTCGTTTTAATAATCACATCATCTTTGGGGTCAGATGCTTCTTTTGCTTCTAAAATACCTTTATTGATATCCACAAATCGTAATAAAATGATACCTGCTACAAAAAAGAAAATCAGTGATAATATACCAAGTCTACTATTGCCGGTTAAATGTCCAATGGTAGCGAACATAAATGGTCCAACGACTGCGGCAAATTTTGACGAGATGCCATAGAAACCAAAAAACTCAGCATGTTTTCCGGCTGGTACCATTCTTCCAAAGATTGATCTGCTAAGGGATTGAGCTCCTCCTTGTACCATACCTACAATAATTGCCAATAAGTAAAAATGAAGTGCAGAATTCATAAAATAACCGATAATTACAATTCCAAGGTAAGTAAACAAGGTAATATATAGAGCATTTTTAGGATTAATTTTTGTCGCTAACCACCCAAAGAAGAAAGTAAATGGTATGCCGACAAATTGTGTAATTAATAACGCGATAATTAAATCATTTTGAGCAATTCCAATCTCACT
Source organism: Oceanobacillus iheyensis HTE831 (assembly GCF_000011245.1). NCBI lineage: Bacteria > Bacillati > Bacillota > Bacilli > Caryophanales > Bacillaceae > Oceanobacillus > Oceanobacillus iheyensis. The sequence goes on along the minus strand of NC_004193.1, from coordinate 1,177,968 downwards.
TCCATATACTGTTGCCATACGAATGATCGTTGAAATACCGTCGTTATATAACCAAAACGCAATTAGAAAAATCGCTAATTGTTTGTATTGTTTTATTTCGCGAAATGTATTACCTACTCTGTTGAATCCAATTGCTACATACGATTTCGTTCTGCTAACTTGTTGCTTCTTTTCTTCTTTAATATTTTTTAATAATGGTATAGCAAATATAAACCACCAGACCCCTACAGAAGCTAAAGCTAATCTTGTAGCCCACTCTGTATTCGGTAGACCGAATAAGTCGGGTTTTAGTATCATAACAACATTGATGGCAAGTAAAATTCCTCCACCGATGTAACCAAAAGCAAATCCACCAGAGGAGACTTTATCCATTTCATCTTTTTCAGCAATTTCTGGTAAAAATCCATCATAGAAAACATTAGCACCTGAAAAGCCTATGGAACCAACGATGAATAGTAGGGATGCAAGAATATAATCTCCTTCTCCAACAAACATCATTAATAAGCTAGCTATAATTCCCATAAAAGCAAAGAAACGAAGAAACTTTTTCTTTGCTGCCGAGAAATCACTAATTGCACCAAGAATTGGTGCTAGAATTGCTACGATTAACACGGAAATTGATTGTGAATATCCCCAATAACTAGTCGCTAAATTGTCATCTAATCCAGACGCGGCAACGGTTGAATAATATACCGGTAGGACTGCTGCCATAATGGTTGTGGCAAATGCTGAATTTCCAAAATCATACATCATCCAGCTTCGTTGAATCTTTTTCCTACTCTTTACATCCATTCATTCTCCCCCCAATATTAGACTTTTTTCTTTTCTAAAGACGCAGCAGCTTGATTTGTCGCCTCAATTGCTTCTGTTAAAACTCCCATCCGTATTGCTTGTTGTTCGACTGTTGCTTCCATCTGTTCCATAGTAGCAGTGTTTTCTTCTATAATAGAAACTAGTTGGTCTAGTGATTGATCTATCTCTATGGAAGACGTTTGGATATTATGACCTCGATGACGTAATTCAGTTGTGTAATCTAAAAACTGTAAAATTTCTTTGGATATTATTGCAAAGTTGTCACTTGCTTTGTTCACTCGTTCGATACTTTGTTCCAACTGTTCTCCATTTTGCTTCACTTCTTGTTGTGTGTGAATAGCATCTTGTTGTACTCCTTCCATATTAACTTCAATTTTTTCCGCTGTAGATTTTGATGTCTCTGCAAGTTTACGTATTTCTTCAGCCACAACTGCAAATCCTTTACCTGATTCACCAGCTCGTGCTGCTTCAATACTTGCATTTAATGCTAGTAAATTTGTTTGTGAAGCAATACTTTGGATTTCTGTAATAAATTCAGTACTCTCTTTAATAGTACGCTCTAATTGTTTCATATTTATTGATAAATTGTTAAAAGAATGTTGAAATCCTTTCATCATTTTATTTAATTCACTGATAGATTCGGATCCGGATTTTGACAACGCTTCCAAGTTTTGGCCATCATTCTTAAGTTTCGTAAATAGGTCAATCATGAGTTTAATTTGCTGATTTGTCAGTTCTGTTGTTTCAGAAATCGTTGTAGCAGCTTGTGACTGAACTTGTGTTGCTTCATTCATTTCTTTAAACGCGTCTCGCATTTCCTTCATGGATTGGAAGTTCCAATGACTTTCCTTTTCAATTACTTGCATTTCCTGATGTACTTGACTAACACCGTTTTTCACTAACTTAGATTGTTCCATTTGATCGTGCGAGAGCTTATTGCTTTCTTCTAGCGATTTTTCTGCATTTATCAGCAGCATTTGTGCTATTTTTACTTGTATAAATAAAACAATAAATACTAAAGCATAGAAAACAATTGTTATTGCCATAGATCGTGAATCAAATCCTATAGCTTCACCCTTTTCCAACACAAAATAGCTAAGTAATAGTAATCCAACTACACCACCAGTAATTAAAGCTGGGATAGAGAGTGATAAAGCAGAAACAGCCAATAGATAAAACATAAATAACATATTTGTTACATATTCTGAACTCATCATAACAATTAGCGCTACCCCTGATATAGCAATAATGACGATATAAGGTATAAAGTGTGCATATCGTTCACTTCTATTTATCAGCCAAATAGTGACAAGAGCAACTAATCCCCCTATAAAAATTGCTAAAATATTAGCGATCGGTGCTCCGACAATGAGTTCGGCTCCAACTCCTAACAGGATTGAAAATAATAGTATGTAAAAAATAATCATGTACTTTTTCTTCACTAAAGAATTCTTATTATTCATTTTTTCCCTCCAATTTCTTTTTTTGAATGAACAATCTAAAACCAGAAATAATCCACTCCCCAATCGATCCAGTATGGAATAAACAGTAACTTTTGTACTATGAAATTTTACTTATCTTCTCAAAAAAAGCCTTACCTGTTGAGGCAAGGCATAATCACTATTTTTATTCCCAAACATACTGCTTGTACTCTTCACTTAATTTCCAGAACAATTGTTCATTACTTTGATCAATGGAGCTATTTAAGGCTTCTTCCAACTTCGTCTTATTCCAAGTGAAGCATAGCTCATCTAAGATTAATCTTGAGATCAAGCTTGTTTCAAATGAAATCTCACGCTTAGCTTGTAATGGTTCTCCTGCATAGCGAAATATACGATATACTGTTTTAGCCTTCCTCATGGAATAGGCCCCCTTTGTTCCTTTTAACCATTATCCTTAATATTCTAAAAAATTGCAACCACCTATTTACATTTTTATGATACGAATTCAATTTCATCATTATTAAGCTTTATTTAAAAACGAATATTTTATTTGTTTCTTAAAAATAACGTTCGTATTTTAATAATAACTTGAATTTGATTAAGATGAATAAGGCGATTCCCTCTCAGAATAAGAGCTTGAAGAATTCACTTGAATAGTGTCTTTCTTTTTACATAAGCTAAAACCGGTGCATCAATAAAAGCTTCATAATAAAATTAGATAGTAAACATTCGGATTTTACACAATATATTTTATTATGAAATTCATTCTATTACTAAAGAAAAATTGTTTTTAACTAATCATATGTTGTATAAAGGAAACTTCCTTTAGAACTCTCAAGACCTATGGCTATATGCTTGTTTGTTTCTCTAGACCCACCAGCAGAAGGTTTGGTAGACTATATAAGCTATAAATAAGTATTTTTATTACATGCTGGAGGATAAGAGAATGGATCGTTCAGATCATTTAAAACAAGGTGAAAAAGGTGCATGGCTAAGCATCATTGCTTACCTGATACTCGCTTCATCAAAACTATATATTGCTTCCATCGGTAGTTCAGATGGATTACGAGCAGATGGGTTAAATAATCTAACAGATATTGTCACTTCTGTTGCTGTGCTGATCGGCCTTAAAATTGCTCGGAAACCGCCCGATGATATTCATCGTTATGGTCACTATCGTGCAGAAACCATTGCATCTTTATTTGCAGCATTCATTATGATGTTTATCGGTCTCCAAGTCATCTTCGAAGCTGGACAAAAACTAATCAATTCATCTTACACGCAGCCTGATATGTTAACAGCTTGGACCGCCATTTTTGCAGCAGGTATTATGTTATGTGTGTATCGATTTAACTTACGGTTATCGAGGAAAATTGAGAGCGGATCTTTATATGCAGCTGCTATGGATAACAAAGCAGATGCTTTAGTTAGTATCGGGGTTTTTATCGGTATTATCGGGGCTCAATTCGGTTTATTTTGGTTAGATCCATTAACTGCTGGAGTTGTGGGTATTATTATTTGTAAGACTGCTTGGGATATTTTTAAAGATTCTACGATTACATTAACTGATGGATTCGACGATGAAAAATTAACAGAAATAAAAGAAACAATAGATAAAGATCCTTCTGTTTTACGTGTCGATGATATTAAAGGAAGAATCCATGGAAATCAAGAGTTACTCGACATAACCATCCATGTAGACCCTAATTTAACAGTTGCTCAAGGTCATGAAATTACCGATCGAATTGAAGAATATTTATATGATAAGCATCGAATTTCTCACGCGCTTATTCATATTGAACCATTCGAAGAACAATAAATTAAATCATTAGGTCCCCCTATAAGAGTTTTCAACTTAAACCTTAGGGGGATTTTATATATGATGTATCTCAAACAAGGCTAATATCGCTTAGATAAAATAACGAATGAAGAGAATACAGTAACAATCATCAATGAAACTATTAAAGATACCGTCTGATATCCAGTCAAAGTCAGTAATTCAAATTGAAACAATAACATTAATATTACACTATATCCCCCAAAGAAAAAGTAACTTAAAAACATGCCTCGTTCTTTTATCGTTTTCGTACGTTCATCGTTCTGCTTGAATTGCGGATATAAATAGGCTAAACAGAAACACATAACAGATGTTGATAATTGAATTAGTTCATGCCCCTGTATATACCCTAATGAATATATGGAAGCTGATGAAAAAATAGCAGTGTATAAGAGAAATAAACACCCCATTATTGTAAAAAAACGTCTACCAGTTTTGCTGTTCATATACAATATAATCTTCTCCCCTTCCTTATTTATCTTCCAATATAAAGACTTCCTCTACATTTGTCTTAAAACACCTGGCAATTTGTATAGCTAGAGGTAATGAGGGGTTATACCTTTCTTTTTCTATTGAAATAATGGTTTGTCTTGACACATGAAGCATCTCTGCCATCTGAGCCTGAGATATGTTATGAATTTCACGAAATTCTTTCATTCTATTCCTCATCACTCGTCATCCCTTCTAGTTCAAATCATAAAGTAAAGGGAACTTTACGTCAAGTTCCCTTTACAATCACATTTTATAATTTTTGAATAATTAAATTAATCCTTACATCATCGAGGATATTAGTTGTATATCACATCGGAAATAAATTTATCATGATATATGCTGCTAATATAGAACCGATAACAACAAAAACAACATTTAGCCTAAGTAAAGAAAGCGTAATCGCTACTAATCCACCAAGTAATCCTACAATTGGCTGATTAGGGACTATGGATAATATACCTGGAAAAATTAACGCACCAAGTGCAGCATATGGGATTGCCAGTAGCCAACGATTAACCCAAGGACGAAACTGTATTTTCTCAACTATAAAAACAGGTATTAATCGAGGAAGCATTGTAACAATAAACATCCCCATTATCATTACAATAATCATACATCTTCCTCCTTCAATAAAGGAATGCCAATCATTCCACCAAAAATAGTTCCATACACAATTGCCCATCCGGTACTAATCCCTAATTGAAGACATCCCCAATGAATAAACATTGCTACTACCGCAATGTAAACTACTTTGAAATCCTTTTTTACAGATGGAATCAATAACCCAATAAACATTGCATAAAGCGCAATTCCCATGCTTTGACTTAAAGCAGGAGGAATTATTTCCCCTAATAATCCACCAAACAATGAACCTATTACCCAGGAAATATACGCAAATCCGATAATAGTTCCGTAAAACCAAATGCCTTGTGCTTTTTTACCTTCTTCCGGATACATGGAAGAAACTGCAAATGTTTCATCCGTTACGCCAAGGGATAGCGGTAATTTTTTATGTAATGGAATTGCTTTTAATACGTTCATCATTGATAAGTTCATAATAAAATGTCTGAAATTCAAAACAAACGTTGCAATAATTATTTCGATAATACCTGTTCCTACTGCAATCATATTTACTGCCATAAACTGACTGGCACCAGCAAAAACCGCTGCACTCATCCAAGTTAATTCAAATAGAGACAAACCTATTTGGTTAGCTAGCACTCCATATGTAATAGCAATTGGTAAATACCCAAGCATAATTGGAAAACCGGCTTTAAACCCCCTTTTCATAATTGTTAAAGACGATTCTTCTTTTGTTGTTGATGAAATCTGCATTATGTTTTCTCTCCAAATTAAATTTTGATTTAATTATAACTAAATTACCAATATTTAAAAAGAAGAAATTGGTTATTGACAATACTAGCTCGGTGGTTGTATAGTCAGTATTAACAATTTAACACTACCGACAATTAGAGATTCGGAGTAGATATTGAATTTAGCAGTATAAGAGACAGAGTGGTCGCTGAAAACTCTGGCGGATTCATATCGAATTACAATTCTCAGGTTATTATGATTGTCAGCATTTGAGTGGATAGAATTCTTTCTATCAACCAGGGTGGTAACGCGGAGTATACAGCTTCGTCCCTTAGAGGGACGGGGCTTTTTATATTTTAGGAGGAAAGACTATGAAACCTATTTCGGCAAAACACAAACCAGCTTTTTGGGAAGCTTTGTTATTCTTTATATGTATTATTATATTTATTAGCTACTTTATCATCGGATTAGAAACAACACCGCATATACCCATTTTAATTGGAATGTTAATTTTAATTTGTTATGGACTATTTAAGAAGATTAATTACGCTTCTCTCCAAGATGCAATGTCGACTGGAGCTTCTTCCGGAATGGGAGCTATTTTCCTTTTCTTCATTATCGGAGTGTTAATTAGTAGTTGGATGATAAGTGGTACTATACCTACTTTAATTAACACAGGTTTCTCATTAATTGGCACTACGTGGTTTTATGCGGTTGTCTTTGCAGTTACTGCGATAATCGGGATTTCTATGGGAAGCTCTCTTACAACTACGGCAACTATTGGTGTAGCATTTATTGGAATGGCTGAAGCAATGGATGCTTCATTAGCCATCACTGCTGGTGCTATTGTTTCAGGGGCATTTTTTGGAGATAAGATGTCACCCTTATCTGATACAACGAATCTCGCATCTTCTATAATTGGAGTAGATTTATTTGATCATATAAAACATATTAGTTTAACTACTATACCAGCATTTATTATTTCATTTATTGTATTTGCAATACTTTCTCCTAAACAGGGTACATCGATAAGCAATGTAGAAGCTTATCGAGAAGCTTTAATAAATAGTGGTCTTATGCATTGGACGTCTTGGATCCCTTTAATCATTTTAATTGTGTGTACTGTATTTCGAATGTCAGCGTTCCTAGCTTTGTCATTAAGTAGTTTAATCGCCGTTATCCTTGGAAAAATCACCAATGGATTTACATGGAAAGAAATTACCAGTGCTTGGTTTAATGGTTTTACTGGAACTACGAACTTTGAACCTGTTAATGAATTATTAACTCGCGGCGGAATAAATGGAATGTTATTTACTATTTCATTAGTTATATTAGCCTTAAGTTTTGGCGGATTACTTTTTGTTACAGGTATTATCCCAAGTTTATTAAATAGTTTCCAAGAGAAATTACAACGTGCAAGATCGATTATTGTATCAACTGCAGGAACAGCTATTGGTGTTAATGTACTTATCGGTGAGCAATATTTATCTATATTATTAACTGGTGAAACGTTTAAGCCTATATATGAAAAAGCTGGATTAACGAAGCGCTCCTTGTCTCGAACACTAGAAGATGCTGGTACAGTTATTAATCCATTAGTTCCTTGGAGTGTATGTGGAGTATTTATAGCGGATGTACTTGGAGTACCGGTGCTCACTTATTTACCATTTGCATTTTTCTGCCTGCTAAGCCCAATTATTACTATTTTATTTGGTGCTAAAACAGCAAAAAAATAAGATTGAAATAAAGTGAAAGTAAAGCAAGATAAAAGACGCTGGGACATAACAAAAAGTGCTAGTCAAAAGACGAATGAAAGCTAGAATAAGCGTAAGAAATATACGGAGACTCCTATGGGAGCAAGGCCTAGGGGAGACCCCGGAATGCGGAGCATCCGGAGGCTCTTCAGCCGCCCATGGAAAGCGCAGTATATTTCTGAAGCGGGATTTTATAGTCCAATCATTTGGATTTGTCTTTTGATTAAATACTTTTGTCTCAGCCTCTTTTGCTTGTTATTTATCTTGTTCTGTGAAAATAAGTGGTCCATTCTCTGTAATGAAAATCTGGTGTTCAAACTGAGCAGAACGTCCTTTATCGATTGTCCTAGCAGTCCATCCATTATCATCCATCTTGCTTTGCCAAGCTCCCTCATTAATCATAGGTTCGATTGTAATTACCATTCCTTCTTTTAGACGAAGCCCTTTGTTTGGCAAACCATAGTGAGGAATATGTGGGTCTTCATGAATAGTCGGACCTATTCCATGACCTGTAAAGTCACGTACTACCGAAAACCCTTCTGCTTCAGCAAAAGTTTGGATAGCATGACCGATATCACCTATTCGATTACCTGGCTGTGCCTGTTCTAACCCCTTATAAAGCGCTTCTTTGGTCACATCGATTAACCGTTTTCCTTTTTCATCTACGTTACCGACAGCGTATGTCCAAGCTGAATCAGCTAGACCACCATTTAAATTAACAACCATATCAATGGTTACTATATCTCCATCCTTTAATGGTTTTTCAGTAGGAAACCCATGGCAGATCTCATCATTTAACGATGCACAAATTGCATAAGGATAACCATTATAGCCTTTTTGTTCAGGAGTAGCACCATGTTTTTCTAAAAAGCCTTCAACAAAGTTATCTATTTCAATCGTTGAAATACCCGGTTTAATCATTTTTGCAATTTCTTTATGACAGGCAACTAGAACATCTGCAGCAGCTTGCATTTGCTCTACTTCTCGCTTACTTTTTCTTGAAATCATTAACTTCTTCCTCTCCAATTCTATCTATAAGTACGTTATACTAATACTATGCATAGCTCATTCGTTAGTTATTCCAATGTAAATTCTAACATATGAACTTTTTTTCGAACAGTAATACAGACTTTGGAAAGCGAGGGAACACATTGATCGAAATAAACCAAGTTACAAAAGAATTTGAGGGAAAAACAGCCATCCAAAATTTAAATTTGACGATTCCCAATGGAAAAATCATTGGTTTCTTAGGGCCAAATGGTGCTGGAAAATCCACCACTATTAATATGATGACAGGGATTTTACCAATTGATTCAGGCTCCATTACTTTAAATGGACTTGATATTGAAAAACAGCCACTAGAAGCAAAGAAAATATTCGGATTAGTTCCAGACCGTTCTGATATGTTCCTTAGATTAAAAGGAATGGAATATTTAAATTTTATAGCAGATATTTATGAAATACCCGCTGAAATACGAAAAGAAAGAATTGAATACTTTACAAAACAATTTTCTATTCATGATGCATTAGGAAATTACATACAAAGCTATTCACATGGTATGCGTCAAAAAATAATGGTAACAGGTGTACTATTACATGATCCAGATATTTGGATTCTCGATGAACCGTTAACCGGATTAGATCCTAAATCTTCTCATTCTTTAAAACTTATGATGCGAGAACACGCTGACAAAGGGAATACAGTCTTCTTTTCTAGCCATGGACTTGAGGTCGTGGAACAACTATGTGATGAAGTTGCAATTATTAATAAAGGTAAACTAATTTTTTATGGGACGGTGGAACAGCTCCAACAAGAATATGCAACAGATCAATCCCTTGAAAATGTATTCTTGGAGTTGACCAATGATGAGTAAGACATGGAAAGTCATCCGTATTATGTTAAAGATGCAATACACTTCGACAAGCAAAAATAGCTATGCATGGTTGTATATCGTTGCTGGATTATTTTTCATTCCGTTTCTCGGATTAATTTTTACACTGTATAATAATTTAATTAGTGCTATTTATAATGTGTTTGCACCTCTACAGCAGCAATCGATGATACTTGGTCTACTTTTCGTCGGAATAAGCATTATTTTATTCATTACTTGTATTGTTTCAGTATTAACTGCTTTTTATTTTGCAGATGATGTAGAGGCGTACATCCCTTTTCCTTTACACCCATACCAAATTTTATTAGGAAAAGCAGCAAGTCCTTTGATTTACTCATATTTATTATCAGGAATTACCTACCTACCTATGATGATTATTTATGGAAATATTAGTAATGGATCAATACTTTACTATATTTATGGAATCCTTTTATTTATTCTATTGCCAGTAATTCCTTTTGTAATCGCTTCTGTGATTTTAATGTTTGTCATGCGCTATGTAAATATCGCTAAAAATAAGGATCGCTCAAAAATATTTGCAGGTGTATTCTCGCTTGCGGCTGTTATTTTAATAAATGTAATCGTACGACTCAATACGGATGAATCTGAATTAATGGAATCGATTGGTCAAATGATGCAACAACAAGAAGGGCTATTACAATGGATTACCTATTTCTATCCGCCAGCATGGTTTTCAGCAAATAGCTTGCATCAAGCAGAATCAATTACTGGATTTCTTTTTATATTTTTAATGATAATACTGAGTGGATTAGCAATCATACTTTTTGCATTACTTGGACAAAAACTATATCTAAAAGGCGTACTAGGTATGAGTAGCGGTGGTAGTGGAAAAATGTCTAAGAAAAAATTAGATAAATCCATTACTTCTCAACCAATTTGGAAATCATATATCAAAAAGGATTTACGTATTCTCTTAAGAACACCGACATTTCTTACCCAATGTGTTGTTCAATCATTATTTATGCCAGTATTTTTATTGGTTATTTTCTTCTTGGACTTTGGAAGTGGACTAACAGGCAATATTACAGAATCAATACCAGAAAAAAATATTCTATTGATTTTGTTTATTGTTACTGTCTTTATGGTAAGCATTAACATGACTGCTGCAACTGCCATTTCTCGAGAAGGTAAAACGTGGAAAGCTAATTTATTTCTTCCACTTGATCAAAAACAAGTAATTCATTGTAAATTGATTGTATCTTATCTAATTGGTTTATTACCTATGATATTACTATTCATCATTGGTATTATTATAGGTCTCCCAATAAAGGTACTTATGTTATGGGGAGTAGTATTCCTTGCAATTAATTGGTTTTCTAGTTGTATTGGAATCATACTTGATATGAACCAACCAAAATTAAATTGGACAGATGAACAAGAATTATTTAAAAATCGATTTGTTCCGTTTTTTGGTTTTCTTATGCAAGTTGTTATTTTTGGTTTGATCACCATTGTACTATGGAGTATCGACCTATCGAATGTTTATCTATTGGCCGTTATTCTCTTTGCTGTCGTATTGCTGGGAATATTCTTGGCTCATCGATATATGTATAAACGAATCAATCATCAAGTGTTTCAAGAAATTAATTTCTAGAACAAAAGCGCAAGCGCCCGTTAATCACCGTATGTCCTGCGCCCCTGGTTTTCAAGGGGTGGTTCGACTGGTCGAACTTCTTTATTTCTTTGAGATAAAGGAAACACGATAAGCGTATGCGAATCGATGTTGACTTTCACCGCAAGGGTATAAGTGCGACTATGCCTCACAAAGGACATTCGGCAGTCTTCTTTATCATAAGGAGGTTTCCGGAAGGACAATAGGTGATGGTCGCTGGAGCTGGACGTGGCTAAATAACTTAGTTGTTTATCCGCAGCCCCAAAATTTTTAAATTTCCTAGACTAACAAAAAGCTTGTAGCGTTGGCTACAAGCTTTCTTAGATTTCATTTTTAAATTTATTGACTACCAGCCGTAGCCGCCGCCACAATAGCCACCGCATTTGTCTCCACCAGAGTATGCAGTTCCTATGATGACAAGCAAGATAAACAGCACTACTAGCAATGCAAAGCCAGCGGAGCCAAAGTTTTCACCATGATGATCTTTACCCATGTTTGTTACCTCCTCTATTTGAATCTAATTTACTTTATGCGGATTCATCAGTTTTGGGAGGGCGAATAACTATTTTTTTAATTTTTAATAGGTAAATTTCTTAAAGAGGTAGTTCCATAAGTCTGGCGAAAATAGACATTTATCAGGAGGATCTTCAGCTAAAATCGCCCCCTATCGCCTGTGGGGCAACGCAGAAACCACCATATCCTGTGAAAGCTCGCTGCTTGCATTTCCTTTCCTCATGAATTAAAGGTATGTGTTCTGGACCTCAAGCTATGTAGCCTCGATCTTCTTGTACCTTTCCATCCTTCTTTTGGAAATCGCACTTAAATATAATCTTTGACATCATAAATTTTTCCATTTTGTATCTTTTCATCAGTCATAATATCAATTAAAACACCTGCAATTAAATCTGTATCCTTCAATAGATTATTATCTTTTAGTCCCTTGAAATCTTCTACATCTTTAAAAGCCTCTTTTGAGCTAGAACGGATTGTTTCCTGCATGTTTGTATCCATTACTCCAGGGCTAAAAGCAATAATTTGGTTCCCAGTCTGCTCTTCATCTTGTTCAAGAGCAACCGTTTCTGTATACATGTTCATACTTGCTTTAGAAGAACAGTAAGCACTCCATCCAAATTTAGGCTTCTTGGCTGCGCCGGATGTGACGATTGCAGTAATTAATGTAACTTGACGCTCCTCTGCTTTTTTTAAATAATAATTTGTAAAAGCCATTGGTGCGAAAGTATTCACTTGTAAATGCTTTTGTAATGTATCGTTAGTGATATTTTTTGCTTGGTCTATTGGATCAACGATACCTGCATTATTCACTAAATATATCGTACCTAATTCTACTTGATCTTGGAAAAGTATTTCATCCACTTTGTTAAGTGCTGAATCATATTCACTTAAATCCGATAAATCACAAGCTACATGATGAAATTCTGTATTGTTGTTTTCAGCTATTGAATATAAATTCTTGTTATCAGTGCGTGATATTCCAATTACCATTACTCCCGATTCTAAATACAGCTTTGCAATGGATTCTCCTAATCCTTTTGATACTCCTGTTACTATTGCTGCTTTCATGCCTGACCCCTCCTTAAATAAACGCTTTATTTCCCGATATTATAATATAGCCAATTCGTAAATATATCGTAATTACAATTCACTCCAATAGTATACGAGCGTTTCCATACCTTTATCAAAACTATCTAATGGAAAACTTTCGTTTGGTGAGTGCAAACGATCTTCAGGTGTTCCAAAACCTAATAATACAATAGGGAATTGATAAATAGATTCAAACCATTCTACAACAGGAATGGAACCACCCATGCGTAAGAAAACCGTATCTTTATTAAACGCTTTTGTGTAGCTTTTGGCTGCTTTTTGTATCAATGGATGTGTCGGTTCCACCTTATACGCTTTAGCAGAGAGTTTTTCTTTCTTCACTTCTACAGTAACACCTGAAGGCGTAGAATTATTTACATGATTGACTAATTTATCCTGAATATCTACTGGATCTTGCCCTGGCACTAATCTACAAGTGATTTTTGCTGTGGCAGTTGATGGAATAATTGTCTTTGTACCTTCTCCTTGATATCCTCCATAAATTCCGTTTACTTCTAGCGTTGGTCTACCCATTGTATGTTCCTTCGCTGTATACCCTTTTTCTGATGCAACTTCAGGGATACCGGTAGCATGAATAAAGTCTTCACCTGGTGCCTGATCCATTAATTTACGCTCTTCATCTGAAATGTCTTCCACATTGTCATAGAAACCTTCTACAGTGATTACCTCGTCTTTATCTTTTAAAGACGATAAGATATGACTTAAAGCCATAATTGGATTTCTAACTGCTCCACCATACATTCCAGAATGTAAATCATGATCTGGACCAGTTACTTTAATTTCGATACCAGTAAAGCCTTTTAAACCATATAAAATCGTTGGTTGATTTTTTTCTGCCATTCCAGAATCAGAAATAACTGCAAAATCTGCCTTGAATTTTTCTTTATTTTTTTGTAGAAGATCATATAAATTTTCACTACCGATCTCCTCTTCCCCTTCAATACAAACTTTGACATTAACCGGAAGCTTTCCTGCTGTCTTTAAATAAGCTTCAAATACAGCCAAGTGCATAAACACCTGACCTTTATCATCACTTGAACCTCGGGCAAAAATACGTCCATCTCTAAGTTCAGGCTTAAATGGATCACTATCCCATAATTCAATTGGATCAACAGGCTGAACATCATAATGACCATACAATAATACAGTAGGTGCATCTTCCCCGGCTTCCATATATTCACCGTATACGAGAGGATGTCCTTCTGTTTCTACTTTTTCAATATTTGTAAATGATAGTTCTTCTAAGTATGTAATTAAAAAATCAGCTGCCTTGCCAATATCTTGTTTATGTTTGGAGTCTGTACTTACACTTGGTATAGACAAAAAGCGATATAACCTGTTTAACATATCTTCTCGATGTTCTTGTAAATAACGTAATGCTTTTTCACTCATCCTATTACCTCCTCAATTATTTGCATAATAAAACAAACTTCGTATTACAATGATTATAGTACAACCAATGAATTGTTTCTAGCATCACTTGGCCTAAAAAGAGCAAAATCCAAAGCAATTTTATTTTATCCTGTTCTTCCCTTTGGAACAAAAGCGCAAGCGCCCGTTTATCACCGTATGTCCTGCGCCCCTGTTTTTCAAGGGGTGGTTCGACTGGTCGAACTTCTTTATTTCTTTGAGATAAAGGAAACACGATAAGCGTATGCGAATCGATGTTGACTTTCACCGCAAGGGTATAAGTGCGACTATGCCTCACAAAGGACATTCGGCAGCCTTCTTTTCACCATTGGCATAAGTGCGACTATGCCTCACAAAGAACACTCGGCAGTCTTCTTTTCACCATTGGCATAAGTGCGACTATGCCTCACAAAGAACACTCGGCAGTCTTCTTTATCGTAAGGAGGTTTCCGGAAGGACAATAGGTGATGGGCGCTGGAGCTGGACGTGGCTTATTAACTTAGTTGTTTATCCACAGCCCCCAAATTTTTTAATTTCCTAGACAACAAAAAAAAGACTATTTCCATATAGGAAATAGTCCTTTATCTTACTTACTGCATCGATTTTTCTAAATCGTCAATAAGGTCATCTATATCTTCAATACCAACCGATAAACGAATTAATCCGTCAGTAATACCAAGTTCTTGTCTACGGTCAGCAGGTATAGAGGCATGTGTCATTTTGGCAGGAATCGATATCAAACTTTCAATGGCACCAAGACTTTCTGCCAGTGTAAAAAATTCTACTTTGCTTAAAATTTTATCTGCAAGGTCGCCACTTCCTACATCTATCGATACCATTCCACCAAACCCGGATGCTTGTTGTTTGGCAATATGGTGTCCTGGATGATTTTCTAGTCCAGGATAATATATTTTTTCTACTCTTGGATTCTGTTCTAAATAAGCAATTAGTTTTTTCGTGTTTTGCTCAATAGCTTCCATACGAATTGCTAAGGTTTTAATTCCACGTTGTAAGAGCCATGAGTCTTGTGGGCCAAGTACTGCTCCTACAGAGTTTTGTATAAAATGAATCCGTTCCGCTAATTCATTGGATTTCACTGCCACTAATCCCGCAACAACATCACTATGTCCACCAATATACTTCGTAGCACTATGCAATACAATATCTGCACCCATTGTTAGTGGTTTTTGCCAATAGGGAGTTGCAAAAGTGTTATCTACAATTAGTAAAAGATTATGTTTTTGCGCAATCGTTGATATTTCCTTAATATCTGTAATTTTCAACAACGGATTAGTTGGTGTTTCTACATAAATCGCTTTTGTATTTGGTTTAATCGCATTGATCACAGATTCCTCTGAACTTGTATCAATAAAAGTATGCTCTATATTATACTGATTCAACACTTTAGTCATTAATCGGTAAGATCCGCCGTAGACATCATCTGTCATGATGACATGATCTCCGGATTCCAATAACATCATAATCGAAGTAATGGCAGCCATTCCTGATCCAAAAGCAAAGCCAGCATTCCCTTCTTCTAATTCGGCAATTACAGTTTCGAGTGCATGTCTAGTAGGATTTCCCGTACGAGAATACTCGTAACCACGGTGTTCTCCTGGAGCATCTTGTTTATATGTGCTTACTTGATATATCGGGACATTTACTGCTCCAGTACGTTCATCTGAAGTAATTCCACCATGTATCATTTTTGTCTTATCTCTCATCTCTCCAAACTCCTTTACAATTGCTTTGACACATTATAAATCTGTTTACTTAAATAGCGATCACTTCCATCAGGAAGAATAGTAACAATTGTCGTTCCTGATCTAGCTTCTCTTGCTTTGTTTAAAGCAGCTACCATCGCTGAACCAGAAGAACTACCCACTAACAATCCTTCTTTTCTAGCAAGTTCTTCTACCATCGAAAAAGCTTCTTTATCCGAAATAGTTTGTACCTCATCCATAAAGCTTTGATTCATGTACTCAGGGATAAATTCCATTCCAATTCCTTCGGTTAAATGTGGACCAGCTTCTCCTCCCCCTAAAATTGAACCAACGGGCTCAACGATAACATTATGAATCGAGTTTTTTCTTTCCTTAAAATAACTCGCACAACCTGTAAAAGTACCTCCCGATCCCGCACCCGCTACAAAGATATCAATATCTCCTTGTAAATCACTCCAAATTTCCGGTGCCATCGTCTCATAATAGGTCATAGGATTAAATTTATTTGAAAACTGCTGTGGAGAATAGCTATTTGGGATTTCTTCAACTAATTGTTCAGCTTTTTCTATTGCACCCATCATCCCTTTTTCTTTTGGAGTATGAATGATAGTTGCACCTAAAGCTCTCATGATTTGTTGCTTTTCGACACTAAATTGCTCAGGTACACAAAAAATAACCGACAACTTTTTCGTTCTAGCAGCTAAAGCTAAACCAATACCAGTATTTCCAGCTGTTGGTTCGATTATTGTACTTCCCTCTCGAAGAAAGCCTTGCTCCCAAGCTTTATCAATTAAATATTGTCCTAAACGATCTTTTACACTTCCGCCAGGATTTAAAAATTCTAATTTTGCATAGAGATGAACATTATTTGGAATGTCCATCTCATTAATTCTTAATAAAGGTGTATTGCCAATCAATTGTTGTATCGATTCATAAATTGCCAATGAATTGTCACTCCTACCTTGGAGAGAAAGAGTACAATGAGGATTTTATTTTTTTAAAATACTTCTGACCAGCTTGCTTTTTCATTTAACATTTCTTTTGCAATTTCCTGAGCACCTAAAAGGCTATGATTTGCAGCCCATCCACACTGAACTTCATTACAAGCTGGTACTTCAGTAGCTTGTAAAACGTCTTCTAGCGTTTTTTCAATCATTGTAAGAACATCATCATAATCATCATGATTAATTAATGATAGATAAAATCCTGTCTGACATCCCATCGGTCCAATATCAAGAACTGCATCAGAATGGTTTCGAATATTTTCTGCCATTAGATGTTCTAACGAATGGAGACCTGGCATTTCCATGTGTGCTTTATTTGGTTGTTTAATACGAATGTCATACTTGTGCACTTTATCACCATTTGCACCTTCAGTAACCCCAACTAATCTTACATAGGGAGCTTTTACTTTTGTATGATCAAGATTAAAACTTTCTACATTCATTTTTTTAGTCATTGGTATATCTCTCCTTCATGCTAATTTTTTTGCGCTGATTATCCACACAAAATCATTCATCTGTTTAAATGATACATGAAAATTGTACTTTTCAAAAGCATTCCGGACTGTTTTGATTATCGGATAATATTCTCGCTCTAAATCCTCAGCTAATGCTTTAAAACCTTGTTTTCTAGCTAAATCAATTTGGTTTTGTTTCGCTTCTTTCGTTTCAAACATTGTATCTCCAAATACTACCATACCTTCTGGTTGTAGTACTTCATGAAATTGTTTAATTGCTTGCTCTTTTTCCTCATCAGTTAAATGATGAAACGCATATGTGCTAACGATACTGTCAATTGGCATTGTCAATGTTGGGAAATTTATAAAATCACCATCCAGGATTGTAATACCAGGAAGTTTCTTTTTAGCAATTTCCCTCATTGCTGTCGATGGTTCAATTCCAATTACGGTCTTTCCCGCATTGAGCAACTGTTTTGTTAAATTTCCCGTCCCAACACCAAACTCCAGTACCTTATCTTGGCTATTTTCTACTACTTCTGAAAGAATTTGATCATAATGTTCAAACACCTTTTCATATTGTGCATCTTTCCCAGTCACACTGTCGTCATATAAAGGTGCCCAATCCTCAAAAATATCTATAAATTCTCTACCCATTGATGGTTTCCTCTCCATTTATATTAATTCCAAGTAAAACGCTTTGGATACTAATAATTATATGTCTACACTATATCATATGTGTATCATGAAAGAAAAGGAATTTAATTTTCATGAAATGAATCACTAGTTATGAAATTAACTCAAATAAAAAACTGTCAAGAGTTTGACCGGATTGGGCCTCATCTTGACAGTTACGGACTTTCATTATAAATTTATCGGTTATTCGGGAAAACGCGTTCAATCATATTTCCTATTTGATCGAAGAATCCTTCAACAGGACGACCTTCATCTACATCATTCATATATCGATCCGTTAAATCCATAAAATCAGGATTTGTAGTAACATAAACATTTTCAATGGAATTATCAACCGAACGAACAATATTTGCTATTTGTTCTTTCATTTCATCAGATACATTGTCTCCAGATTGACTATTGTTTCCATTGTTATTATTTTCTTGATTTAAATGTGCTCCAACATATGCATTGTTATCGGTAGTTAATACATATGCATCTTCAATTCCTTCTACTTTTTCTGCTATTTTTTTAGCAGCTTCTTCTGATACATCGTACTTAGTATTTTGATTTTGATCTGCATCTCGCTGCATGGAATTGTTTTTATCAGACATTTCTTGTCCTAAATTAGAGTTGTTGTCATAGCGAGTAGGTTCCACATTGCCTTCACCCATATTATTATTATCCATTGAATTTTCTTCTGCATTCTGACAAGCTACAAGCACAAATAGTAAAGCCATAATCGCAAATATACGTAATTTCATAACTTTTTCCTCCTTACCTTATTTGCCTTTATTTTGTATTGATATTTTCTTTTTATGCACATTTATGTCACCTTTTTTTGGCAGACACACCATTAATGTAAAAGACATTATATATAGAAACCGGGCAAAATAAGAAATATCCTTTTCGAGTAAGGAGGGAATAAGGATGGTTATTCCAGATTACGATAAAGCATTGTATTATACACTTTGGGGGCAATGGGATGATTTATTAGTGCTCATGGTACGTACAAAAGATGATATGTTATCAAAGAAAATTGAACGTTTCTTAAACGATTACCACTTTTCTATGGATCATCAGCAAGTACTGAGTTCACATGATACTTTATTGTATTATTTAGAACATGCAATGAAGTTAACAACACCTTTAAATCCGGAGAAAATAGAAATGTAACCACACTTAAATGATGGGAGAATTTTTCCCATCATTTAAATTCTTTATTATGATTTTTTTCTTTCTTTGGTAATTCATTATGTTTATGTTTTGAGTTTGTTCTATGATGATGTCCATTCCGTTTGTCTTTACCATTCTTATGCTTTTTATAATTTTTATGTTCTTTATAGCTTTTGCTTTTATGCTCTTTAAAATTTTTATGTTCTTCTTTATATTTATCATGTATTTCTTCATCTAATTTAGACTTATGGTTTTTATCTTCATGTTGTTTTTTTTTATTATCTTTTTCTGACGGAACCTGTTTGTTTTCCCAATGTTTTTCAGGGGTTCGTTCCTTTTTTTCTTCTCTTACCTTATGTTCTTTATCAGGTATGTTCTCATCTTGATCCTCTTCAACTGTATTTACAATTTCTTTTTTTTGTGCTGAATTAGCTATATTTTGTTTTATTTCATTTTCACTATTTTCTTCCTCATTGATGGCTTCTGTATCCTCTTTTTTTTCCGTTTCTTGTTTTGATGAATCAGGATTCGCTTCTTCTATTTCATTAAAAAAAGAATTTATAATTGCTTTATCATTAGAATCTAACGCTTCCTCATCTATCAATTCCTCATTGTCGTTCATTTGAGTCGCCATCATTTCATTCATTGAAGTTTTTTCTTCCTGTGCTAATTCACGTATCTCCTCAGGTATAACTAATGTTGCTACACGCCATTCTTGTAATGTTGATAAATAATTTTGCAAATGGTTTGGAATCGAATAAGAAATATCTTCACCTGAGTAACTTATACCAACAACCATATTTTTCTCAGATGCAAATCCATGATCCTCACTCTCGAGGATAATCTGTCGGATAACCTCTTCAATAGAATCATGTTCATATTCACTTAAGGACCCTATGACCTCTTCTCCGTCATCATTTATAGCTTCTATCGTTTGCACTTCAAATTGGTCATCGACTTGCATTTCGATACTAGGATTGATATCTACGGTTACATACGCAAAAGCTTTCTCTCCATTAGATAAAAAATATATCGGTAAAATAACTAATAATACTGCAGCAGCTAATAAAGACACCTTCCAAGGTATGCCGCGTTGCTTGCGTAACATAACTTGGCGATTTCCTATTGGTCGAAAGACAACTTCTTCACCAATCTCAGATTGATTCGAAAGTACTCTCCCTTTAACAAAGGAACCATCTTTTGTCATTAAAATGGTATATTTGCGATGCCTTTCCATCACAATTCCTTTTTTCATTGCCCCACTCCCTTAAGATATTCCTTAAGATAGATATAGTCCTCACTAAGCACAATAAACATTGCGAGTATAAACTTTCTATTTCTTTCCAATGTTTTTTTACTAACATCGACTTTTTTCACCAAATCTTTAATAGGGAGTTTTTTCTTTCTGTATACATATTCCCTGAGAATTGGGTCGTTAAAAAGAATTCGTGCAGTTTTCACTGCGGATTCTCGGGCATCACGATGTTTTGGCGATACCTCAGTTAATTCAACTAATGACAATTTGTATAACTTTAATTTCTCTTTAAATTCTAGAATTTCTTCTTTCCTGTTTTGAGCATCAATCTCCATTTGGTATTTTTCTTGAACTGCAGCTATTTCCAGTGAGTTTTCCATTTGCTCTTCATCATAGGTTTCATCTAATGATAAAGACGCAGTCCTCTTTTGCTGATAACGGATATAATCAATAACTTTCCGTTTAATAACTAATTTTGCAAACGATAAAAAAGAACTTCCTTTATTTGGAACATACGAAAATATAGCTTCGTTAAAAGCCGACAATCCGATACTAAATTCATCATCTCTTTTTGGATCAATATATCTTTTACATACTTCCGATACACACTTAGCTATAAAAGGTTGATACGTTCTTAGTAATTCATTTTGCAAAAATTTGTTCCCTTGTTGAATTGCATATACTTTATCTTCTATAGGAGTTTCCTTTAGTTGACTCATCATCACATTAGGAACCTCCCAACCATCATATCATTCGTATTTTTCTTTATCTTTTCGGGTGTATTATTTTTAATTTTATATGTACTTTTCATTATAATTTGTTTTATATATATCATATGATGTTCCCACCATTTATCATTTTATAGTCTAACCTCATTTGAATCAATGAGTATGTCAATGGTAACGTAAACCAATAATGGATACTATCTCAATTGGTTTACATTTTATTTAAAAAACCGTAACGATGACCAGTACCTGTCTATAATTGCAATTTACATTGTGTTAAAAAAAGAATATTACAAATTAAAAACCCAATTAACCCGAATCTAATCTTTACTCCGGATTAATTGGATTTGTTACTTTATCACACACATTATATTCAGGAATATTTAAGACAATTTAGATAAGATCTGGTTTTTGTCCGTAAAAGGTGTTGTTCCTTTTAGACCTTTTACAGAATCGTTAATATAAAGATCTCTTTCAAACCAATCTACAGTTTGTATTTGTTCTGTACGATAAATATAGAATTCATTTTCTGTCATATTTTCACTATTCTGCACGACAATGTATGTGATTTTCCAATTATTGTTTTCATCACAGATAAAATCTACAATGTTGCCAATTTTCCCATCTTTGGCATGTACTTTGAAATCAAGTGTTTCTTCTTCACTTCTTAGTGTGTCATTTGACAATAATTCATTACGGTTTAAATGTGGTTCTTCAGGCACATTTTTTTGCTCTACATCCGGATGATCAAACGTAACAAGTGGGCTATGACCACCAGTCGATACAGCGTTATCTTTGTACATATTCCATCCGAAATAATCCAATACATTTCCTTGATCATCTGGGGTAAAATGTTCATCTTCAGGCACAGGTGGACTATTTCGAATTTGATCTTTATCATAATCCACCTCTACATATTCACTTTCATAATTAATAGGATGGAAAATATGCAAAGGAAGTAGTACTTTCCGTCCAGGTAACCATTTTCGTGTATCTACTACGGTAAATCTCACATTCCAATTATCATTGAAGTAAATATCCTTTATTTTACCAATATCACCATCCGTCGCGCGGATGTTCATTTCTTTAATATTTGAGCTATATAGCATAAAAGCACCTCCAGCAAGGTTATAGTATATAAATACCCTTCTCTGAACGTGCTAAACAATTTTTTTAGTTTGTTACATTTCTGTAAAATAGGAAATAGGTACATATAAACCTACCCTACCATTTGATTGATGATCTAGTGTAGCAAAAATCACTCCAATTACATCACCAGCTTTATTAATTATCGGACTACCACTATTTCCTCTGTAGACGGGTGCTTGAATCATCATCACTTCTTTGTCCCAGCTATCTAACTTTACAGTACCAGCGATATTTCCTTCATTGGCAATTCCATTAAAGAATAGTGGATTACCTATAAAACGAATGTCTTCACTTTGAGATACTTGATATTGATCATCAATGGTTAGGTAAGGAAACGCTTCTTCATCTTCGGTCTGTAAAACCGCCACATCAATTTCCGGATAGCGTTCAACTACCTCCGCTTCATATAGGCCTAACTCTGGAAAAGAAACAATAACAGTGTCATATCCTTCTACTACATGTTCATTTGTAAGGATTTTACCTTGTTGATTTATAGAAAACCCTGTACCTTTACCTTCATCCGTTTCAACTACAACGACTGCTTCCTTAAATGCTTGTATATCTTTATTTTGTGATAATGTAGATGATGTCTGTAAAAAGTCAATTGCTGGGATGGATATGATTTGAGGGAAAAAAGCCAGAACATTAAACGTCATCGCTACAGCAATCACCCAAAACATCCATTTGGGAAATGGACGCTTTGGGGCTGCTTTTTTATTTTTTGAACGTTCAATAGCCTTTCTTTGCTCTTCTTTTACCAATTCATGAAGTTCTTCTTCATCTATTTCTTCATATAAATCATCATCAATGATATCATGATTATTCTTATTATTTTTTGAATCCACGAAGCACCTCATCAAACTTATTTTAAGAAACGTTTGCTCTCAGTGATCCTTGCTGCATTTGATACATTTCGTAATAATAACCTTTCTCTTTAATCAGTGTATCATGATTTCCCTGTTCTTTAATAGTTCCGTGATCCAACACAATTATATGATCCGCCTGCTGAATTGTGGATAAACGATGGGCAATCACGAGCGTTGTTCGACCTTTTTTTAGAACTTCTAAAGCTCGTTGAATAACTTGTTCTGTCTCGGTATCTATATTTGCAGTTGCTTCATCCAATATAAGGATAGCAGGGTTAAATGCTAACGCTCTAGCAAAAGAAATCAATTGTCTCTCCCCTAATGAATACGTGGTGCCACTTTCAGTCACTGGCTCATCATATCCCTTTGGTAATCTCTCAATAAAGGAAGATGCACCAACAGCTTGTAAAGCTTGAATGGCGTCGTCTCTTGATACATTAGGATCGTTCATCGTTACGTTTGACACGATGGTGCCTGTAAAAAGAAATGGATCTTGTAATACGATTCCCATATGGCTGCGAACTTGTTGTCGGGATAAATCTTTCGTGTCAATCCCATCGATTCGTATCGTTCCTGCTTGAGGGTCATAAAAGCGAAATAATAGGTTCATTATCGAACTTTTTCCTGATCCGGTGTGACCAACAAATGCAACTGTTTGACCTGAGTGAACGGAAAAAGAAAGATTATGCAATACATTTTCATTCTCTTTATACGCAAAGATGACTTGATCAAATTCAATATTCCCTTTATAACGAGGGATCGATTGAACTTCGACTTGTTCCCCATTCTGATCTAGCAATTCAAATACTCGAGTTCCAGCTACTCTTGCCTGTTCTAATAACGGTAATTGGTTGACTATATCTGAAGCAGGTTCAAATAATCGATTAATATAATCTACGAATGCATAAAGCATACCAATGGAAATAACACTCGTCATATCAAAAGATGCTGACCCGAAATACCAGATGAATCCAACTAACGTTAAATTCTTAATTACTGTCACAAGATTATAGGAAGTTAATGCACTTAATTTAATTAATTTTTTCTGATATTTATAATTACGATTATTTAGCACTTCAAACTCTTCTTTTGTCTTCTTTTGACGATTAAATGCCTGGATGATTGTCATTCCTTGAATTGCTTCACTGATATTCCCATTAATTTCACTTATGGTTTTCCGAACTACTTTATTATATTTAGTCCCAAAATACTTGTAGACTCTCATCCAAATATATAATAACGGGATAATAAATAGACACATAGCTGCTAAAGTTGGATCTAAAATAAATAATGCTACAAAAATACCACCCATATAGATTAGACTCGTAACAACAATCGATAATACCCTTTCATATAAATCTCGTATAGCTTCAGTATCATTAGTAATACGAGCGACAACAGAACCAGCTGGTTGATCTATATAATAGCGAATTGGAATTCGTTGCGTATGTTGGAATAAGTCTGTTCGCATTTGTTTTACAATTTGATTTGCTGACTTTTGCAACAAGAATGTTTGAAAGAATTGAAATACACCAGCAATAACTAGTAAAACCATATAAAGTACAAGCAACATAATAATCGGTCGTTTTTCAGGTTCGAAAAAAGGATATGCTTCTGAAGCTGATAATTTATCCCCAATCGCAGTAATTTCTCCTTCACCTGATTCAATCGTTATTTCATTATCATTTACCGATCGCTTTCCAGTTAAAGGTAACTCTTCATCAAAAACATAATAAGATAAACCTACTTGTAAAAGTGTGATAGTATCAGTACTAGATAAATTACTACCTTCTACGCGATCCTCTCTTTTAAAATACTGATTATTATATTCAACTGAATCGGTTTCTTGTTCAGAGACTTCTATCCAGTAGCCTTCTACACCAACGATATGTTCATCAATGACTCGCTTTGCAATCAATGGACCTGCTAATTCTAAAGCAACAGCAATGATCAAGCAGACTAGCCCAATAACAATTCCTTTTTTATATAATAACGCATATTTTAATAACCTTTTTTCTGTACTCCCTTTCATGTTCTACACCTCCTTGTCTTCCATTTGTTGTTGTTGATATTGTCCTTGATACCAGCCTTGTTGACTCATTAATTGATCATGCGTACCTTCTTCAACAACACAACCATGATCTAAAACAATAATATGATCTGCATGTGAAACGGCAGATAATCGATGAGCTGCTATAAAGGTTGTTTTATTTCTTCTTTCTGTTTTTAAATGTGAAAGAATTGTTGCTTCTGTTTTTCCATCTACAGCAGATAACGAATCATCTAAGATTAAGATTTCAGGATCTTTAATAAAAGCTCGCGCTAAAGCCACACGTTGCTTTTGACCTCCTGATAAAGTTATTCCGCTTTCTCCAACTTGAGTATCTAATCCTTTTGGAAGTACGTCGATATCCATTGCAAAATGAGCTAAATCTAATACCCTCATTATTTCTTTATCTGTTGCTTCTGGATTTCCAAATTGAATGTTTTCTCTTATTGTTTTGGAAAACATCATCTGATCTTGTGGTACATATCCAATCCAATCTCTAATTTTACCTAACGGAATATCTTCAATATCTTCATCAGATATTAATATATTTCCTTGAACATCTGGATATTGTCTGAGTAGCAACTTGAATAACGTTGTTTTACCAGCACCGGTTTTTCCAACAATACCAATTGTTTGACCGGCTTTAACGTTAAGATTAACATTACATAGTTGTAAACTACTTGCTTCCGGATATTGAAAACTGATCTGATCAAATTTAATGGTTTGAACTCGATCAATGTTTTTGGGTATTTGCGGATCCATGACATCTGCTTCGTATGCTAGAGTGTGATTCACTCGATCTAAAGAAGCATTACCGCGCTGCAAAATATTGATTAGTTCCCCAACTGCAAACATTGGCCAAATCAACATACCTAAATAAACGTTAAACGTAACTAAATCACCAAGTGTTAATTTATTATCAAACACAAAAAATGCGCCATATCCAATACCAATCGTATACGATAAACCAACTAAGATTTTCATTGTCGGTTCAAATAATGCATCAATCTTGGCAACTTCAAGATTTTTTTGATACACTTTTTCTGTCATTTTTTCAAAATTATTTATTTCTTGTTGTTCTTGCACAAATG
This sequence comes from Oceanobacillus iheyensis HTE831, assembly GCF_000011245.1. Classification (NCBI taxonomy): domain Bacteria; kingdom Bacillati; phylum Bacillota; class Bacilli; order Caryophanales; family Bacillaceae; genus Oceanobacillus; species Oceanobacillus iheyensis. The sequence goes on along the minus strand of NC_004193.1, from coordinate 1,151,588 downwards.
CACGTGTCACTCTAATTCCACGTATGGATTCTAATACTTCATTATTCATATTTCCAAAAGCCGCTTGCGCTTCTGTAAACCGTCTATGGATTGCACCGCCATAAATATTCATTACTATTGCCATTACTGGTAAAGGCAGTAGTGCTGCAATGGTTAAAGGCCAATTTATAGTAAAGCCCATTACAGCGATTATCATCAGCATAAATATGCTAGAATCTACAAGTGTTAAGACACCAAAACCTGCAGTCTGGCTAATTGCCTTTAAATCGTTTGTTGATCGGGCCATTAAGTCCCCCGTTCGATATTTACTAAAGAACGTAGGCGTCATCGTTAGAAAATGATTCATTAGTTTTGATCTCATCCAACGTTCAAGAATAACCGCACCACCAAATAGCGTATAGTCCCATAAATAACTTATAATATAATGAATAATCAACAGAAGAAAATATCCAATAATGACTGCAACAAGGATCTGCATAGTCAATGTTTCAAATTGAATATGATCTATTATAGTCCCCACTAATTTAGGAGGGATTAATCCAATTGCACTAGCGATAATCAATGAAATAATGGCAAATAAATATCTTTTCCAATAATGCTTAAAGAACCAACTTAACTTTATAAAAATCTGAAACATCTTCCCACCTTCTTTCCATAACAAAGACGCAAGCCAAGCGTCTGTTTAACACCATACAATCTGCGCCCAATCTAAAAGATTTACTAGCTGTTGGGCAATCGATCCAGATGGCTAATTAAGGTAATTAACCACAGCAGAAATTTGGTATTTTAAATACAATAAAAAAAAGAAAAGCACACACCTCTTGGCGCGCGCTTTTCTTCATTAAGACACTTCTCCCCAGAATGTGTCTTTTCAAATGGCCACGGAGGTTCCATGTGGCCATCCCATAATCTAATGGATTTAGTAAAATCCTAAATTTTATGACAGATTCCCCGTACGTGAAGGCCACTATTATCTATATTTAGTTGGATATATTGCATTTTTTGTAGTTGTAGTTGCAGTTGTTTCATCATCGTGACCTCCTTTTTTAATTTTTTTAAAATTAACACTTCATCATTATATATTTAGAACACAACGAAAGTCAATCACTTTTTTCATTTTTCTAAAATTTAAGTTCATTAAAAGTTGATTAGTAAAGCTTAAATCTTTTTATCTATTCCTAATATCTTTCTCACATGAGAAATTGGGACTTGGGTTGACTCAACTAATTCATGTAATGGTACACGAGGATTGTTTTTTAAAAAAACCCTCACCTGTTCTTTTTCTTGTAAGCACTCAGGGCATAATAAAAAAGGGCTACTCTTCATTGGTACCTCACACAATTGGCAGTTACGAACAAAATTATTCATTGCCTCACCCCAAATTTTATATTTTTTCCATTTTATACCATGTTTTTACAAAATTCAATGAATTAACAAAAAAATAATCCCTGCGACTCATCGATTATACATATCTGTATTTCACATCTAATAAAAAAATGCTACTATATTCAATAAGGAGTTGATAAAGTGCATTTAGATCACATGCTAGAATTCAATAAAAATTTTGTAGAAAACAAATCTTATGAATCATATTCTACAAATACATACCCTAATAAACGAATGGTTGTATTTACTTGTATGGATTCAAGACTGCTTGAATTATTACCAAAGGCTCTAGATTTTAAAAATGGCGACGTTAAAATGGTAAGAAACGCAGGTGCGATTATTCGTGATCCGTTTGATAGTGCAATGAAAAGCTTATTAGTAGCCATTTATAAACTACAAGCAGATGAAGTTGTTATTATAGGGCATCATGATTGTGGGATGTCACATGTAGATACGAAAGAATTAAAAAATGAAATGATTGAACGTGGAATAAATAAGGAATCCATTGACGTCTTAGCAAATGGTGGAGTTGATTTTGATAAAGAATTTCAAGGATTCGAAACAGTAGAAGAATCAGTTTCACAGGGTGTTAATCTTGTTCGAAATCATCCACTTTTACCGGAAGAAATAAAAGTTCATGGACTTGTAATAGATCCCGGTTCTGGAAAAGTTGATGTTGTAACAAGAGATGAAAGAAAATAAGCTTATTTAGCTATACGCACACATATATAATCATAAACTTTCAAACAACAACAATATGAATAAAGTGATTTAGCTCAAATCCCTCAAAGTATACAGTTTTATACTGTTACTTTGGGGGATTTTTACTTTCCAATCATTAAAAAGGATACACACTCTAATGTATAGATAAATCTTTTTTTGTACACTCTAACAGTCATAGTCTAGGTTGGGGGAGTTATGCAATGAAAAGAAGATTTCGATCCAAAAACAACAATCTTTTTCCACTAACGATAGAAGAATTAAAGAAATTATTAGATAAACAATATGCACATTCTTCTGACCTAAGCTTTACTGTTTATGAGCATGAAGAGCAGCAAATTGCCGTTTTTTATATACAATTTTCAGTAGATGACATAAAACTGCAAAATTTTCTGTTAGAAACACTTCTAGAAACAAAAGAAAAACTTACAAATCGATTAGCATTAAAGCGAATACCTCTAAGCGATGGAAGAGAATACGACGATTTTGAAATCATTCTAGATTATTTGATTCAAGGACATGTATTTATATATTTTGAATCTGAAAATAATATTCTTGGCTATTCCATCCCAAATAAAATAATTCGAAACCTTGAAACTACTGAAACAGAATCACTCGTATTAGGTCCAAAGGTCGCATTTACAGAATCTCTTACGACAAATATTAATATTATACGTTACGGTTTAAAATCAAAAGATTTAGTGATGGAGAAGCATGTCATCGGAAGAAGAGATCCTCGTGAGGTTCGACTTATTTATATCCGTTCGATTGCCAATGATACAGATATCAACACGTTTAGACAACGAATTAAAGCGTTAGATGTAGATTTCATAGATGATACATCTGTACTCACGCAATATTTAGAGGATAATTCTACAACTGTATTTCCACAATTTTTAATTACTGAATTACCAGATCGGTTAATCTACAACTTATCTCGTGGAAAAATTGGTGTATTATCCGAAAATAGTCCAAATGCGATTATTGCACCATCTACATTTTTTAGTTTTTTTGAGTCAACAGAAGATATATATATGCGTTGGAACAGCGCCTCCTTCATACGCATATTAAGATTTATATCATTTTTTATATCTACACTGCTTACACCTATATATGTTGCTGCAGTTACATTTCACTATGAAATTGTGCCAACACCAGTGTTAATTACCTTAGGAGAATCACGTGCTGCCGTGCCTTTCCCCCCTATATTCGAAGCTTTATTCTTGGAATTAATGATTGAGCTATTGAGAGAAGCCGGTGCCCGTCTCCCAACAAAAGTCGGTCAAACTATTGGTATCGTAGGTGGTGTTGTAATTGGAACAGCAGCGGTTGATGCAGGGATTACAAGTAATGTCTTAGTTATTATTGTTGCATTAAGTGCTCTTGCTTCTTTTACTACACCAAATTACATTATGGGGACTACTGCACGTCTTATCCGATTTCCGATGATTGTATGTGCGGGGTTACTTGGATTGATTGGAATCGTTTTTTGTACAAGTTACCTACTCATTCACTTAATAAAACTTACATCATTAGGAAGACCTTATTTTTCTCCAGTTTATCCATTTCAATGGAGAGATTTTAATAAATCTTTATTCCGAAGCAAGCCAGATACCCAACAAAAGAGATTTCTTTCTTACCAACCTAAAGATAAGTATCGTTTTAGCATTTTAAAAAAAGGATTTAAAAGAGATATTGACGAGTAGGTGGATATCATGGAAATTAACTTAAAGGTTAAACCAAACTTAAAAATAAAGACATTTTACTTGTTCTATATAATTTCCTTTATCCAAATTGGTATAGGTTTATTAGGTTTACCACGAATTTTATATGAACATGCTAAGCAGGATGCTTGGGTTTCTTTGCTAATAGGTCTTGGATATCTAATTCTTATTATGTACGTTATGGTGGTTATTTTAAGACAGTATACAAACGCTGACATTTTAGGTATTCAAGTCGATGTATTTGGAAAATGGATTGGTAAATTTTTAGGAACAATCTTTATCCTTCATATGGGTATTGCACTATTCTCTTTAGTGATTACATATGCTCAAATTATCCGTGTGTTTATGTTTCCTACTCTACACCCTATTGTAACTGGAATACTGTTAGTAGCTTTAATGATTAGTGGAGTATTAGGTGGGCTGAAAGTAATCGTTGGAGTAACTTTTGTATTTTTCTTTAGCTCCATTTGGCTATTACTGTTATTAATACCTGCTACATTTCATCTCGATTACACACATTACTTACCATTATTTCAAGCTTCATTACCTGAACTTTTAGAAGGAGCAAGAGCTACTACGTATTCATATATTGGCTTTGAGATTCTAATGTTAATTTATCCTTTTTTGGAAAATAAAAAAACCGTTTTAAAAACAAGTCTTATCTCTGCTGTTTGGACAACTATGATTTTATTAATCACCACTATGATTGCAATCGGTTTTTTTAGTGCAGAACAATTAGTGCTCCGGGATTGGTCTGTACTGGCGTTATTTAAAATTGCAAATTTCACTTTCATTGAACGTTTTGATTTTATTGTCGTGGCCGAATGGATTATGGTCATCATTCCAAATATGATTTTATTAATGTGGGCTTTGACATTTGGGTTTAAGCGATTGTATCGTATACCACAAAAAGCAACCCTTTATATAAGTTCCATTCTTATCTTGATTGGTACGGTAATGGTAACAGACCACTACTCTATTCAACGTGTGATTGACTTCTCATCTCAAGTAGGCTTTTGGCTAATATTTGTTTATCCACTGGTTTTATTACCATTCGTACTCGTAAAATCACATTGGAGAAAGAAAAACAAGGGGATGAAAACGTGAAAAGATTACTGCTTACTTTAATAATCTGTGTTGTATTTTTGACCTCTTGTCTTCCTCCAGCACAGGAGTTAGAAAGTTTAGCTGTTGTTAATACGCGTGGAGTAGATCGGTTAGATAATGGTGATATTGAGACCACATTGCTTGTATATCGTTTTGATCAGCAATCTCCTCAAAATTATGCTGCTGTGTCAGGTGTAGGTAAAACATTGAAAGGAGCTAGAGAAACAGCATCAAATAATATCAACTTCAGGGCTAGTCCTGGACAAATAAACACAGAAGTATATGGATATGAAACCGCGGAGCATGGAATACTTCATTTTATGAATGGACTTGTTCGTGATGCAAAAGTATCAGATACAATGAATCTTGCGATTAGTACCGAAACAGCAAAGGATGTTCTCGATGAAAATATATCGACTAATTTAGATATTGGAAATTTCCTCGAAAGCCTCATTAACCAAGAAGTAGATGAAGGAAGACTCCCGAATGCTTCATTATATACTTTTTCAAGCACTTATGGGACAACTGGTCATGATCCGGTATTACCATTACTTGAAACAAAGAACGGACGTCCGAATCTAATTGGAATTGGATACTTTCAAAAGGACAGACTCGTCGACTCGGGAGGAATGACGGAAGCAACCATATTAAATATAACTAAGGAGGATATCAAAAACACTCCACTTGAAATCACAGTCCCTGTTGAACCATTTGTTGAATCCATCTATCATCCAGATGGTTCAGATTTGAGTGAACTCACTGTAGAATTAACAATAGTCAAAGGGAAAAGTAAGACGAAGGTTATTGATTTAAATCAACCACATTTTGAAGTAAATACGAAAATACGAGCGGATATCAATGAAACTTCAATCATATTGGCATTTACTAATGAAAAAATTTTACATCGTTTAGAAAATGAATTAGAGAAAAAAATAAATTCCATCTTTAACCAAATATTAGAGAAATCAAAAGAAAATTTAATCGATCCCATAGGGTTTGGTCGATATTATAGAATCAATCGTCCAAGTGGAAAACTTACTGATGAAGAATGGAAGGAAATTTTACCAGATATAAAGGTGGATTTTAATACGAATATCGATATCGAAAATTACGGGACAATAATGTAATTGTAATAGTTATAGCTAAAATTCTAAATGAATGAAGAATTAGTAAATAGCAAGAGACTAAACGTACCCTTTCCGCCAGTTAATCCATTAGAAAATATTATAACCAGACTCCCTCTAATCATATTTACATTAGAGGGAGAATTTTTACATTATACATAAATAATTGAAGGAAATTTGTTCTTCTTCCTTATTTCATGACATTATCGATTATTTCAGTCACTGACTGTAGTGATTGCTCACTTTTATATTTTTTCATTTCATCTCTTATAATTGGCGCTGCTTTACTTAATTCTAAAAGATGACTTTCTAATGATTGTTCTGTAAGTTCTTCTTCCTGCAATACTCTAGCATAGTTCTTTTTCTTAAAAGAGTTCGCATTTATAATTTGATCGCCTCGGCTAGCTTCTTTTGATAATGGTATTAGTAACATAGGCAAACGTAATGCTAAAAATTCAAAGATTGCATTAGAACCGGCGCGAGAAATGACTAGATCGGTTGCAGCGAATATATCTTTTAGTTCATGGTTAATATATTCAAACTGAACATAACCATCCAATTGTATGGAATCATCAACCTTTCCTTTGCCACATATATGAATAATTTCAAATTCGTCTAGAAGTTTAGTTAAGGATTGACGAATGGTCTGATTAATTTTTTCAGATCCTCCACTTCCTCCCATTACAAGTAAAACTGGTTTGTTCCCCTTTAAACCACTTATCTTTAAACCAATATCACGCTTACCAGTAAATAATTCATCACGAATTACCGCTCCAACATAAGATGCCTTGTTCTCCGGTAAATATTTCATGGTTTCTGGAAAAGTAGCCAACACTCTTTTCGTAAAAGGTATAGATAATTTATTAGCCAATCCTGGTGTATAATCGGATTCATGAATAATCGATGGCACGCCTCTAAGTTTTGCAGCTGCGACAACTGGTACAGACACAAATCCACCTTTTGAAAATACGATCGATGGTTTACGTTTCCCAATTATGCGGTATGCTTGCATCGTACCCTTGAGTACTTTGAATGGATCCTTTAAATTTTCTTTGGACATGTATCTTCGTAATTTCCCAGTAGATACAGAGTGATAAGTTACCCCATCTAATGGCGAAATTAAATCTCTTTCTATTCCATTATAAGAGCCAATATAATCAATTTCCCAACCTCGCTCTTGATAGTACGGTATAAGTGCTAAATTAACGATAACATGTCCTGCTGTGCCGCCACCTGTAAATAAAATTCGTTTATTATTTTTCATGGAACTCATTCCTTTCCCAACACATTATATCAGCGTATAATAGTCAATGCACTATATAATTACGTTATATTAATAAGGAAATTAAAAAAGGAAGAAGATTTGCATATGTACCAAACAACAACACTAAAAGATAAAATTAAACTTTTTATAATTATTTTACTGCCAATATTAATCACACAAGTAAGTATTAATCTAATGAGTTTCTTTGACACGATGATGTCTGGACAATTTAGTGCCAGAGATCTGGCAGGTGTTGCAATCGGTTCAAGTCTATGGGTTCCCATCTTAACTGGGATTAACGGGATTGTCTTATCGATCACTCCTATTATCGCACACTTGATCGGTGCTAAAAACAAGAAGGATATACCACAAGTAATTCAACAAGGCATATACTTATCTTTTGTATTATCAATAATTATTATTGTAATAGGTGGAATAGCATTAGATCCTATTCTACAAGCGATGAGTCTCGAAAAAGAAGTACAACGTATAGCAAAATACTACTTAATTACTTTGGGAACTGGGATTGTACCTTTATTTCTATTCCATACTATCCGAAGTTTTATGGATGGCTTAGGACAAACACGTTCCTCGATGATTATTATCCTCATATCATTACCGATCAATGCAGTATTAAATTACATATTGATATTTGGTAAGTTCGGTATTCCAGCATTTGGTGGAATCGGTGCAGGTATAGCGACTAGTCTAACTTATTGGATTATAAGTGGAATTTCGATATTTATGATTCATCGTGTCTACCCATTCCATAGTTATAAAGTTTTTCAAAAAATCCTACCGCCTACACTATCATACTGGGCGGACCAACTAAAAATTGGGCTTCCCATTGGATTAGCTATATTCTTTGAAACAAGTATTTTCTCAGCAGTAACGCTGTTGATGAGTGAATATAATACAAATACCATTGCGGCTCACCAAGCTGCAATGAACTTTGCTAGTTTGCTATATATGTTACCTTTAAGTGTAGGTATGGCGTTGACTATAGCAGTTGGTTTTGAAGTTGGTGCTAAACGATTACACGATGCTAAAAGATACACGTACTTGGGAATTATGGGAGGATTATTCATTGCTATTTTTGCAGGTATAATTCTATATACATTTGATGATGTTGTTGCCAGATTATATAATTCTAATCCAGAAGTGATTGAACTTACAAAGCAATTTATTATTTTTGCTATCTTTTATCAATTAGCTGATGCGATAGGAGCACCCATACAAGGAGCTTTACGCGGGTATAAAGATGTGAATATGACATTAGTTATCGCCTTAATATCCTACTGGATCATTGGGCTACCAACAGGCTATTTATTAGCAAATTATACTGCATTAGAGCCGTTTGGTTACTGGGTTGGTATCATTGTTGGGCTAAGCACAGGAGCTATTGCATTATTAGCCAGACTATTATTTATTCAGAAAAAATCGGTATAGATATGAACAAAAGCGCAAGCGACCGTTTATCACCGTATGTCCTGCGCCCCTGTTTTTCAAGGGGTGGTTCGACTGGTCGAACTTCTTTATTTCTTTGAGATAAAGGAAACACGATAAGCGTATGCAAATCGATATTGACTTTCACCGCACGGCATAAGTGCGACTATGCCTCACAAAGTACATTCGGCAGTCTTCTTTTCGCCATGGCATAAGTGCGACTATGCCTCACAATGAACATTCGGCAGTCTTCTTTAAGGTAAGAAGGTTTCCGGAAGGACAATAGGTGATGGGCGCTGGAGCCGGACGTGGCTAAATAACTTGTTGTTTAGCCACAGCCCCAAAATTTTATAATTTCCTAGATATAAATAAAGAAGTTGGGACAAAACAAATATTTTTGTCCCAACTTCTTAAGAATATAATATAATCCTATGGTATTAAGATAAATTAAATTTTTTACAAGAACAATCCTACAATTGTTGCTGATAAGATGGAAGCTAATATGGACCCTATTAAAAGCTTCATTCCAAATTGGGATACTGACACAGCTTTCTTGCTATCAATTCCTTTAACCGTACCAGCAATGATACCAATGGAAGAGAAGTTAGCAAAACTTGTTAGGAATACAGTAACAATACCAATTGTTTTCTCAGACATTTCATCTAATAGAGGTTGGAATTGCGTCATCGCTACAAATTCATTTGTAACAATCTTTGTACCCATTATAGATCCTGCCTCAATAACTTCACTAGGTGCAATCCCCATTAAGATTCCAATAGGAGCAAGAATATATCCTAAGATTGTTTCTAAAGTGATGTCTGCACTGAAGCCAGAAAATACAAACTGAATTATCCAGTTTACAAGCTCTAAAGACGCAATAAATGCAATTAACATTGCAGCTACGATTAATGCAATTTTTCCACCTTCTAAAGCTCCATTTCCCATTGCTTCGAAAATACTCTTATCTTGACTAACATCAGAAATATCAACTTTGTCTTCTTCTTTTGGAACTTCGACAGGAGCAATAATTGATGCAATCATTAACGCACTAAACATGTTTAAAGGCAATGCGACTAATATATATTCAGGTGGTAATATTTGAATATATGCACCTACAATGGAAGCAGATACTGACCCCATCGCTGAAGCACTCACAATATAAAGACGATTTTCATTTAAATGATGGAATTGAGACCGAATTGCGATTAGTGCTTCCGATTGTCCAAAAAATATACTATTTACTCCGTTAAATGATTCAATTCGTGGTAATCCAGTAACTTTTGAGATTGCTGCTCCAACATACTTAATAATAGCCGGTAGTATTTTTAAATACGTTAACACAGACAGTAATGTTGCAAAGAATATAATAAGTAATAATACGTTGAAGAAGAAAACTCCACCTTCTGCAACTTCAAATCCTCCAAGTACAAAATTGACGCCTTCTGTACCAAATTCAATCAGCTTATTAAACACAGCTGATATACCCTTAATTATAGAAGCACCAATAGTGGTTGAGAACATAAACCACGTAATTAGTAACTGAAGAACTAACATTATTCCTATGCCTTTAAGGTTTATTTTTTTCTTTTTGTTCGACATGAGGAAGGCAAGTCCTAATGTAATAATAATTGCTAATATACCGAGAAGTATACTCACGGTTAGCCTCCTTTATTCGTTTTAGGTATAAATACCATTTTATCTATTAACATGTATGACGTATGACAAGTTAAAGAAACAAAAAATATATTACCATTTTTAATTTCTTAATTTTCAAAAATGATAACGTTTTTATAATCTTTTATACAAAGAATTGATTCATATCATGTCAATAATGTATCCAGCAAGTACTATAATATTCGTTCTGCCGACTAATTTCAACAAAAATAAGTGAATTTAATCATTAAATTTATCAAAAATATGACAATCTAGTGTTTAAGCTCAAAGGCGCTTGCATCAGGTAATAAATTCCATTTTTATTTATCTAACACAGAAAAACAGGGTCATATCTATAACCCTGTTTTTCTAAATAACTATTATTTATATTAACCTTCAAGTAAAAGATCATATGGATCTTCTAACATTTGCTTAATTCGAACAAGGAATTGTACAGCTTCCTTACCGTCGACAATACGGTGGTCATAAGATAGAGCCAAGTACATCATAGGACGAACTTCAATAGAATCATCTGGCATTACCATTGCACGTTTTACTATATTGTGCATTCCTAAGATACCTACTTGAGGTGCATTTAAGATTGGTGTAGACATCATGGAACCAAATGTCCCTCCGTTTGTAATCGTAAATGATCCACCTTGCAAGTCTTTTAACGTCAATTTATTATCTCGTGCTTTTATGCCTAAATCGTTAATATCTTGCTCAATCCCAGCAAAATCTTTACGGTCTGCATCTCTGACTACTGGCACTACAAGTCCATCATCCGTGGAGACAGCAATACCGATGTCATAGAATTTCTTAATGACTAATTCATTTCCCTGAATTTCAGCATTTAATAATGGGAATTCTTTTAGAGCCCCTACAACCGCTTTTGTAAAGAAGGACATGAATCCTAACTTAACGCCATTTTTGTCTAAGAATTTATCTTTACGTTGTTTTCGTAATTCCATAACCGCTGTCATATCTACTTCGTTAAAAGTAGTTAGCATTGCCGTATTATGCTGTACTTCTACAAGATTTTTTGCGATTGTTTGACGGCGACGAGTCATTTTCACTCTTTCTACCGGTTTGTCAAACTCCGTTTTCTCCGATTTTGGAGCATCTTTTTTCTCTTGTTTCTTCTCGGCAGGTTGTTTATTCGCCTGTGCTTGTGCTTCAACATCTTCTGTGCGTACACGTCCTAATGGGTCACGTGATTGAACACTGCTTAAATCAATATTTAATTCACGTGCTCGTTTTCTAGCTGCAGGAGATGCGATCACTTCTCCATTACTTTCAGACTTGGTTTCCGCTCCCTTGGAAGTTTCTGTTTCAGACGCTTTCTTCTTATCGTCTTCTTGCTTTTCTTCTTGTTTAGGTTCTTCTTTAGGTTCTGATTCATCTGAATTGGAACCAGCTTCACCATTTTCATCTAACTTAGCTATCGTATCTCCAACAGTTACATCATCACCCTCTTCACTAATAATTTCAGTGATGACTCCGGAAAATTCTGCATTTACTTCTACATTTACTTTATCCGTCTCTAATTCTACTACTGGATCACCTTTTTCAACTTTGTCACCTTTTTTGACAAGCCATTCTGCTATTGTACCTTCTGTAATGGATTCTGCTAATTCTGGGATTTTAATTTCCTGCACTGGATTTTCCTCCTTCAGATTGATTCAATGCTTGTTTGATAATTTTATTTTGAGCCGTTTTGTGTACAGTCGGAATACCTCCAGCTGGTGCTGAACGATCTGGTCTACTTATTACTTTAAGTTTCTGATCTTCATTCAATAACTCTCGTAGATAATCATCAACAAAATTCCATGCACCCATATTTTTCGGTTCCTCTTGTACCCATACGATCTCTTTCAAGTTTGGAAGCTGCTTTATTTCTTCTTCCAATGCTTTTTTAGGGAATGGATATATTTGTTCCACTCTTTTTATTTGTAACCAATCATATGTTTCATCTGAATCATCCATCGCTTCTTCTATATCTATCATCATTTTTCCACTACCAACGACAAGACGCGTTACTTTTTCTCGGTTCGCTTCAAATCCTGGTTGATCTCGTAATGCTAAGAAACCACCATCTGTAAATTCCTCGGCAGTCGCCCCCATACGAGGATGACGGATGAGACTGCTTTTTGGAGTCATTAATACTAATGGTCTAGCTTCATCACGATCTCTCATTGCTGCTTGACGTCTAAGAATATGGAATAATTGTGCGGATGAAGTCACATTTGCTACTATCCAGTTATTTTCAGCCGCCATTTGTAAGAAACGTTCTAATCTTGCACTAGAGTGTTCTGGTCCTTGTCCTTCGTACCCGTGAGGTAGAAGTAAAACCATATTTGATTTCTCGCCCCATTTTGCACGAGCAGAAGAAATAAATTGGTCAAAGATAACCTGACCTGCATTCGCAAAATCACCAAATTGAGCTTCCCAAATAACTAGTGTATCTGGTGATTGGACGCTATACCCATATTCAAATCCTAATACACCAGCTTCAGATAAAGGACTGTTACGCACATCAAAAGATGCTTCAACATCCGATAATCCATGTAGTGGGCTGTATTTCTCCCCAGTTTCTACATCATGCAATACAATATGACGATGTGCAAATGTACCACGTTCGGTATCCTGTCCTGTTAATCGAATTGGTGTACCTTCTTTTAGAATAGATGCAAAAGCTAAAGCTTCACCTGTACCCCAGTCTGCTTTATTTCCTTCCTCCAATGCATCTTTTCTGCGCTGAAGAATTCGTTCTGTTTTCTTGAATCCTTTAAAACCTTCCGGACGCTCTAATAATTCCTCATTAATCGATTTTAATGTAGCTAAATCAATCGCGGTCGTAAATTGATCTAAACCATTAGTTAACACTTGTGGCATTAACTTCGCTTCTGGTTCTCCAATTTCACTTTCTGTCATTCCTTTATAAATGTCAGTCAGTTTTTTCTCGACAGCGCTTTTTACTTCTTCAAATCCACCCTCTTGAAGGATACCTTTTTCTTCCATTCCTTTTCCAAACAGCGATGCAACAGATGGATGGTCATCAATTTGCTGATAAAGACTTGGTTGTGTAGTACGAGGTTCATCCATTTCATTATGTCCGTAACGACGATAGCCAACTAAGTCAATCAGAAAATCTTTCTGGAACTTTTGACGATACTCATATGCTATTTTTATAGCTGAGATGCATGAAATCGGATCATCTGCATTAACGCGGATAACCGGAATTTCAAACCCTTTCGCCAAATCACTCGCGTACCTTGTAGACCTACCATCTTCACGATCTGTTGTATATCCAAGAAGGTTATTTGCAATAATATGCAAGGTTCCTCCAGTAGAATACCCAGGTAATCCACTTAAATTAAGCGTTTCCGCAACAACACCCTCGCCAATAAATGCAGCATCTCCATGAATTAATACAGAAACAGCCTTATTGGTAACTTGCTTCGGATAACCTTTTTCACTTCTATCATCTTGAGCAGCTCTCGTAAATCCTTCAACTACTGGATTAACAAACTCAAGATGGGATGGATTATGCGCTAAAGTAATTCTCGTTTGGCCTTTATTGCCAAATTCAACTTCTTTTTCTGCACCATAATGATACTTAACATCTCCAGTCCATCCATAATTGATTGCTCTGGACCCTTCAGAAGGCATTAATTCCTTTTCTTTCGTGTAGTTAAACTCCGAAAAAATCTTATCATATGGTTTACCTAAAACATTCGCTAATACAGATAATCTCCCACGATGCGCCATTCCCATCATGACGTGTTCAATACTATCTTGGTTCGAATATTGAACAATATGATCAATCATTGGCACCATTGATTCTAAACCTTCAATGGAAAAGCGCTTTTGACCGACAAAGGTTTTATGAAGAAACTTTTCAAAACCTTCTACATCGGCTAATCGTTGAAGAATCTTTTTTCTCTCATCATCACTTGGATCTAGTCTTGCATTTCCTTCTTCAATTAAATCAAATAACCATTTACGTTCTTCATCATTATTAACATGGTCATATTCAAATGTAATCGTACCAGTATAATACTTTTTCAACTGATTAACCACATCTAAAGCTGTTGCTACTCCAGGAGCTTGCTTCTCCCAAATCCAAGATGCAGGAATCTTCTCTAAATCCTGCTCTTTTAAATTATATGTTGATAAATCCAACATTTTAGAACGATCACCCTTATATCCACCAACTGGATATATGTCTGCATCTGTGTGTCCGTAACGACGAATAGCCTCAACAAGTCTGATTGCTGAGGTTAATTTGGTTACATCAAAATCAGATGCATTGGATACAGATTTTACATTCTCGGTAGAAGAAAGCCAAGATGGAGCTCCATGTGTATCAAATATTGTTCTGATAGAAGATTCAACTAATTCCGGATCTTCTTTGTACAACTCAAATTGTTGTTCCAAATACCCCGTGTTTTGTCCGTGAAACTGCCCCCAAAATCTTTCCGCAGATTCTGCATTTTCTGCCACGACTGATACCCCCATTAGAAGTTAACTTATCCGTTATGAAAACGGTTCAAAACCATTATAGAGTTCGTTTCTCTATTCATCAACTAATATACATGATTTTCACAGAGGATACAACAATTCAAGAAATGTTTTGAACAATTTATCGACATTATTTTTTCTGAAATAACGACACACATTCAAACTGCCCAGTTCACAATCTGGATTTTTTTCGCTATAATAAGGGCATACTAGTGAGAAATAAGCCTAGATAGTATGTCTACAAGGGAGGAAATAATAATGAAACTCGCTCTATTAATGGGAGTTATTGTAACATTCGTTGTTTCTATGTTTACTTCAGGATATGAAGCAAAATCAGGGGTACCAAAAGAAGATCAATATTAATTTTGTTAGAGGTTGGGACAAAAGTATTTACTCGATAAACCGAATGATTTGCTTTTGAACCCACTTCAGAAATATACTGCGCTTTCCATGGGCGGCTGATGAGCCTCCGGATACTCCGTATTCCTGGGGCCTCTACTAGGCCTTTTTCCCATGGGAGTCTACGTATATTTCTTACACTTATTCTAGCATTCATCCGTCTTTTGACCAGAACTTTTTTATGTCCCAGCCTCCTCACTTCAGCCCTCTTCCCTCAGGAGTAGGAAAACCTACATCTCACACAGAAAATCGATTTTTGAATTTCAAAGGGGCTCCTTCTAACTTCTTTCATCTATTTGCCCCCCCTTTTTTGGTAGGTAACAAAAAACCTACTCCATTACGAAGTAGGATACATATTAATATAAATTAGGAAAGCCTTGTTGCCTTAATACTTCATAAATAATTATTGCTGAAGTATTAGATAAGTTTAGTGATCTTACTTTATCATTCATATGAATTCGCAGACATTGGTCTTCTTTTCCTATCAGCAATTCTTTGGGTATACCTGTGGACTCTTTTCCAAAAACAAAGAATTGATCCATGTCCGAATCACTAAAATCAAAGTCAGTATAATGTTTGGTTCCAAAGTTCTCAATATAATAAAATCCAGCATCTGGGTATGTTTCATAAAGGTCTTCTATTGATTGATATTCTCGAACATCTACATGCTCCCAATAATCCAATCCAGCTCTTCGTACCATTTTACTATCTGTAGAGAAGCCAAGTGGATGGATTAGATGGAGTGTAACCCCTGTTGCAAGACATGTTCTGCCTATATTTCCCGTATTAGCTGGGATTTCTGGTTCAAATAAAACAACATGCACACTCAAAACTCATTTCTCCTTCTTCTTTAGTAACCTTATACATTATACACTAATTTTCACCAATTCGAAAAAATTTGTACTGGATTTCTGGTGTGTATGCCGTAGAATCTTCATACGACCAATACCGATGACGACTATTATCCGTATGTGCATTTACTAAAGGCATACCATACGCATCTTTTGTTACAACAATAGTTGTATGATTCCAACGATTATCTCCTTCAAAATCATAACAAATAACATCACCTGGCAACAGTTCTTCTGGACTCTCGACTTCTTTCCCTTTTAATCCTTTTTGGGAACCACTTAAATACCAGCGCATTGCATGTGCAACCGCCCAACTAAAGCTCCAAGAATTTCCGCTGTACCACCAGCCTCGCTCTCGCACAGGTTCACCCCAAGTTGGTGCACCACCAGCAAATAAACATTGTGAAATATAGTTGGTACAATCTACTTCAAATGTTCTATAAGCAGGATTATAACTGTTCCACCATCGTTCAGCATATCTCACAGCCTCAAGGCGATTATAATCAAACCGATTGAATTCAATTCTTTGTGACTTATTATTTGAATTCCATAATGAATAATCTTCTGGAGCTTTTTCAATAGCAATTTCACGTTTACGATGGTTGATAATGGTTTGATCCTGAATACTATACGAAAAAGGTAATACTTGTTCTTCCAACATAAATCGCTCATTTTGTTTTATTAAAAATTGTAAGTGCATCACATATTCATAATTTGACCGATCATCATAATGGAGTTTTTGCGTCACCTTTCCATCACCGGTTATTTTTACAATAGTTGCATTTCTTTTTTCAAGTAAGTCAAGTTTCTTTTGCCACCAAATTTCTTCGGAATGCCTGTCTAAGAACATTCTACTCCAATATTCTTTTATACTTTCCATAAAAAAAACACCCCTTCCCATAACAATGTATGTGAAGAGGATATATTTTAATAAAAAATGTTTAATCGGCATGTAATTAACTTGAAATCACTGGTTCATGACAATACCACACTATCTAACTCTATTCGTCATGTCCGTTTTTGTTCAAGTTACATTAGACCTTAATTTTTGAGTATAATTTTTTTGCAAAGGAAAAAATGAATTCCTTCAGAATAGGAATCTCACTTTATGATTGTTTTTGAAAAGATAAACCTTTTTCCATTTCAAAAAGAACTTGACTATCGGTTTCTTTTTCCATAGCTGAAATAATTGCTTCATATGCTTTTGGAGAACCAATTTTCCCTAATGACCACGCTGCTGTTCCTCGTATAACTGGCCTTGGGTCATTATTCATCACTTTAATCAGATCCTCAATCGCACTTTTATCTTTGTAGTGTCCAATGGCAATTAATGCATTTCGTTGTAAAGGTTTTTTACCGCGCCAAGACCCAGACATATACCCAAACTTTTCTTTAAACTCTTTATTAGACAGATGTAGCATTGGTTTTAACTTCGGTTTTGCAGATTCTGGTTCGGGCTCTAATTCTTGATGAAAATGAGAATCTATCCCTCTGTTATAAGGACATACTTGTTGACAAGTGTCACAACCGTATATACGATTACCTATTTTTGAACGAAACTCATCCGGTAGGAAATCTTTCGTTTGGGTTAAGAAAGCAATACATCGTTGTGCATTTAATTGTCCACCTTGAACTAACGCCCCCGTTGGACAAGCATCCATACAGATTGTACAATCACCACAGCTTTCTTCGACCGGACTATCGGGTATAAATGGAATGTTTGTAATCATTTCTCCTAAATAAACAAATGAACCAAATTCAGGAGTAATAATCGACGTATTTTTCCCACTAAACCCTATACCCGACCGCTCCGCAACTGCCCGATCAGATAACTCGCCTGTATCAACCATAATTTTGTTAACTGCATCAGGATATTTCGTCTGGATATATTCTGACAATTTATTTAACCGTTCGCGTAAGGCTACATGATAATCAATTCCCCATGAAGCCCTCGCGAAAATACCACGTCTCTCTTCTTTGGTACTTCGGGGGGCATCATGCATTTTTTGTGGATATGCTACTGCTATAGAAATAATGGATTTCGCTTCTGGTAATAACCTTTTAGGTTCGGTTCTTTCTTCTATAGAACCTTTTTCAAAACCAGATTGGTATTGTAGTTCCTGTTGTCTGCGTAATCGTTCTTTTAATTCTGTAAAAACATCAGCGGTCGTAAAACCGATTTTATCAATGCCGATTTCCTTTGCATAAGATTGAATATCTTCCTTTAATTGAGCTACTTGCAAGACGCCCCCTCCTTTCTATATATGATTTAATACAAACTTGCCATTACGCATACGATTTAGGACTGCCGCAATTTCATAACGGCGGGGTTTTGCTAAATCACCGGGATGTTTTCCCTTGTTTAGGGTGAGTTGATCCAAGTCTTTATTCATCTCAACCTCAATAAAATCCAAAATATCCGTAAATGAGCGGTTTTCCATAATAGTTGATCGATACAAATACTGTATAATTTCTGCTATCATTCTTGTTTGCGAAGAATCAATAAGTTGTTCCGTATTTGAAAATAGAATAGGTGTTTTCCCTAACATAATTTGATATTGTCCTTTTGCTTGAATCTTAAATTTCCTATCTCCATCCTTTGGAAATGAGGATTGTAATAACTTACGTCTTGTACTTCTACCAAATTCATTTGATGGAACTTCTTCATTTTCAATTGGATTTTCATTTATGATTTTTTTCGCCTCATTGGTTACTTGTCTAGGAATGTACTCTTCCATCAAAATAACATTGTCTGCAACTGAAAAGTAATCACCTGATCCACCCGTAACTAAAATTACTGATACCCCTAGATCATCGACTAGTTGACGTATACGATGAATAAATGGAGTTATTGGTTCTTTATTTTTAGCAACCAATTTCTGCATACGGATATCCCTAATCATGAAATTTGTTGCACTTGTATCTTCATCAATTAATAACGTATTTGAACCTACTTCAATTGCTTCCATTACATTTGCTGCTTGTGACGTACTTCCACTTGCATCATCTGTGGAGAAGTTGTTCGTATCTTTTCCATGTGGCAAGTTTGAAATAAATGGCGATATATCTACCGATGAAATTTTCCTTCCATCTTCTGCTCTTATCTTGACC
This sequence comes from Oceanobacillus iheyensis HTE831, assembly GCF_000011245.1. NCBI lineage: Bacteria > Bacillati > Bacillota > Bacilli > Caryophanales > Bacillaceae > Oceanobacillus > Oceanobacillus iheyensis. The sequence continues at coordinate 1,132,279 of NC_004193.1, read as the reverse complement.
GCTGTCGGATCGGTTAATACAAATTCTCGTCCATCTCCAGCGGTATGACGATATACCCCTCTTTCAATTGCTTGCAACAGTGTACTTTTACCGTGATAACCGCCACCTGTAATTAATGTAACTCCTTGCTGAGTCGCCATACCTTTGATTGTTTTCCCATGAGGTAAGTCAATTTCCACTTCATTTTCCTTTGGACTTTGAAATGGCACAGCTTGATGTTGCGGTAAATTACTTACTCCACTCCTGCGCGGAAGTATGGAGCCATTAGCAACAAAAGATACCCATTTATTTTCTTTCATTACTTTCAAAATATGAGACTGTTGATCAGCTAAAATAATTGCTTTTTCTATTTGTTCATTTTCGACTTTAAATACGGACTCTTTTAAAAGATTCGGTAATACTTCGCTAAAGAGTTTAATTGCTTCTTTGCCGTTAATGGATCTGCCCTGAGCAGGTAAGCCTACTGATAAACAAACAGTGATTGTATGTTCTTGCAGTGAAACAGCGGAACGTTTCAAAATTTCTTGTCCGGGCCCATCAAATGCAATCAATCCACTTTTTCCTGAGCCTTTTATCGACATTTTATTATGACTAATTGCTTGATCAATTACTCTTGCAAACGTATCTTCTACTGCAGTTCTTCTTTCTTCTGTTTCTAACCAAGCTGTGTCAATTGACCGTTTATGATGATTAATCACAAGTCTAATTTTTGATGGACTAGCAAATGGATCACCTTGCACATAATCGATATGGAGTTTGAATAAAGGATGTGTATACATTCCCTGTATTTGTTTATAACTTTTATAACCTTTTCGATCTATTTGCGTTAATTTCTTTTTTAGTTGTTCCATTATATCGCCCCCCAACATAGGTATTTAACACAAGAATACTATGCAGATAATTATTATTTCAAGAATTCTATATGTTTAACAGAAGTGCAAGCGTCCGTTTATCCGCAGCCGCTTAACTTTATACCTTCCTAAACCATTAAAAAACGCAACGCTTCGTAGACCCTATGTACGAAACACTGCGTTATGACATATGTATGGAGCGGGTGAAGGGAATCGAACCCTCGTCATCAGCTTGGAAGGCTGAGGTTTTACCATTAAACTACACCCGCATGAAGTAAATATAATGTGTCTTTTTCGCTGACAAGTTACATTATAGCAATGTTAATTTAACAAATCAACCATAATTTCAACATTTTTTTACAAAATTTATATTTAATTTACGTTTTTAAAATGAACTTCATAATAGATATCTTACTTATAAGGTCCAATTATTGATTTGATTTTCCTTACAGCAGTCCGCTTTTTAGCAAGTAATCCTTCAACGAACTATAATACTAAAATTGACGCATTTATATAGATAATTATGAAATAATTAGTTATTTACATATGATATAGCAAGTTATAAACTAGACTTATGCTTGAAGAGAGGAGCTTATTTTATGTCTGTATATCCAATTATTTTAACGCAATCTGAATTTAAAGATAAGGATAGCCTAAACTACCCATTTGAAGAACGTGGTTTGCAATTCGGAGATGGTATTTATGAAGTTATCCGTGTATATGAGGGGAAATACTATTTATTTGAAGAACATGTCGATCGATTATATCGTTCTGCAGAAGCAATTAAAATTGAAATACCTCAAAGTAAAAAAGAAATGAAAGAATTATTGCTTCAACTAATTACAAAAAATGAAATGACTACAGATGGAAAAGTGTATATGCAAATCACAAGAGGGTCTGCTCCTCGCGATCATATCTTCCCACAATCTGTAGAACCAAATATGTATGCCTATGTACAGGATATGCCAAGAAATAAAGAAGCTCTACAACATGGAGTATCAACGATTACTCAACCTGATATTCGTTGGGAAAATTGCTATATTAAAAGTTTAAACTTACTTCCTAATGTTCTAGCAAAACAGACAGCTAAAGAACAAGGATGTTATGAGGCTATTCTCCATAGAGACGGCAAAGTCACTGAATGCAGTGCATCCAATGTGTATTTAGTTAAAAACGGGAAAGTATATACTCACCCAACAACAAACAATATACTCTACGGTTGTGTGCGCATGGCAGTGGAAAGGTTCTTAAAAGCTGCAAATATTGAACTTATTGAAGAAGCGTTTCAACTAGAAGACATTTCTAGTGCAGATGAAATATTCTTATCCAGTAGTACTTCTGAAGTTACGCCCATTGTACGTGTGGATGATAAAGCTATTGGAGACGGTAAGCCAGGTACAATCACCAAGCAATTACAGCGAGCATATGAAACAGAAGCAGCTATAAAAGATAAATTAACTGTGTAACATTCTTTTTTATGGTCTAAAATTTTGGAGCTGTGGATAAACAACTAAGTTAATTAGCCACGTCCAGCTCCAGCGCCCATCACCTATTGTCCTTCCGGAGACCTCCTTACGATAAAGAAGACTGCCGAGTGTTCTTTGTGAGGCAAAGTCGCACTTATGCCAATGGTGAAAAGAAGACTGCCGAATGTCCTTTGTGAGGCATAGTCGCACTTATACCCGTGCGGTGAAAGTCAACATCGATTCGCATACGCTTATCGTGTTTCCTTTATCTCAAAGAAATAAAGAAGTTCGACCAGTCGAACCACCCCTTGAAAACCAGGGGCGCAGGACATACGGTGATAAACGGGCGCTTGCGCTTTTGTTCTAACACTTACAAAAACGAGGCTTAGCTAATTATTTTACTTAGCCTCGTTTTTTCACTCGTTTCGTTTTCTTAATATTCCCAATATCAAGATTAGCAATACTCTATTCATTTAAGAAAGGAGATTATAATGAATAAAATTATGATAATAGGTTGTCCTGGTTCCGGGAAGTCAACATTAGCAATGCAGCTTGGCGAATATAAAAAGCTCCCCGTATATCATTTAGATTCCTTTTTTTGGAAACCAGGATGGGAACAGATCGAACGAGATAAATTTATAGAAAAACAAAAAGAAATTATGGAAGAGCCAGCTTGGATTATTGACGGAAATTACAATGCAACAATGGATACGCGAATCAAAAAGGCTGACACGATTATATTTCTTCATTACAGAACCACCCGTTGTCTATTCAGAATCATAAAAAGAAGGATTCAGTATCATGGACAAACTAGACCAGATATGGGAGAAGATTGTAAAGAAAAAATAGATTGGGAGTTTGTACAATATGTCTTAAAGTTTAATAAAGATAAATGTCCTACTATTTTTGATAAATTGGATGCTGTTAAAGAAAAACAAATTTATATTCTTAAAAACCCGAAACAACTTAAACAATTTTTTCATCAGTTTAAAGATATTTCAATTGATTAGACCCTCTAATTAGTTTAAAATAATAACAAGTTTTTGATTTTTTGTAAAATTTAGGAGGATATACATGAATTTAACAAAACGTGCAATAAACGAAACGGATTTAAAACAGTTAGAAATTTTGAGTGGCCCCACATACACTGCTTCGAACAACCGCTTTACATATGTTTCAACAAAGGTAAATGAAGATAATGAATACGAATCACATGTTTACAGTACAGATATTTCTACGAACCAAACAAAACAATGGACATTTGGAAAACATTCCAATACCAATTTTCGAATTAACCCGAGTAATACGCAAGCTGTATTTCAGTCCACTAGATCAGGCACATCACAACTATGGCTGATTGATCTAGATGGCGGTGAGCCAAAACAGATTACATTTTTCCAAAAAGGTGCTTATTCACCTAGATGGGCTCCAGATGGTTCATCTATATTCTTTTCTGCTCCATTAAACACTGATGATGACATCCATTCACAAAAAGAACTAACGTGCGAAGAAAAGCAACAAATTAAAAAGGATAAACAAAAAGAACCGCTTGTTGTTAATCGTTTAAAATACAAATCAGATGCTAAAGGATTCCATGACGATTCGAATATACAAATAATCGAATACCACCTAACGACAAAACAATTTAAACAATGGACCACAAAATCAACCGACCATTCCTTACATGATATTTCTACAGATGGTAAGAAATTAGTTTTTTCTAGTAATTGGAGTGAAGAAGCAGATTCTCAACTAATTTCCGATTTATTTCTATTAAACTTACATACACAGGAATTTACATTATTAACAGATGGAAATAGCAATTATTATAATTCCCGCTTTTCAAGCGATAGCTCACAAATTATTACATTCGGTCATGATTTTGATTATGCCGGCGCAACATTAACGAAACTCTATCTATTTGAACTTTCCTCAAAAGAAAGAAAAGAAATTACAAATCAGTGGGATATTCAATTAGGTGATGCGATGATTACAGATTCTAGATTAGGAGAATCAGAGGATGGCCCAATCTGGTCCAAAGACGGAAAATCAATTTATTTCTTAGGAACCGACCAAGGAGCTACCTCTCTATATCAAACAGACCTTGAAGGAAATCTGGAAAAAGTATACGGAGCAGATAATCATGTATTTGGTTTTACCTATTATCCTGATGAAGAATCCTTTATTTTAGGAATCAGCTCTCCAATAGACCCAGGAAATTTTTATGAATTAACCAGTAATCGTGAACTTTCATTACTAACAAATGCTAATAAATCATTATTAGAAGAAATCCATGTAGAACAACCAGAGGAAATTACCTTTACATCATCGGATGGACTTGCAATTCAAGGGTGGTTATTACGACCATATAATTTTGAAGAAGGAAAAAAATATCCGTTTATTCTAGAAGTTCATGGTGGGCCTCATGCTATGTACGGGAATTCATTTTTCCATGAATTACAATTATTAGCTGCAAAAGGATACGTTGTTGTTTATACAAATCCTCGCGGTAGTCACGGATATGGACAACAATTCGTTAATGGTGTGAGAGAAAATTATGGGCAAGGAGACTACCGAGACTTAATGGAAGCAGTAGATTATTGTCTCGATAAATATTCCTTTATTGATAAAGATCGACTTGGAGTAACCGGCGGAAGCTATGGTGGATTTATGACAAACTGGATTGTTGGACATACGAACCGATTTAAGGCAGCCGTTACCCAACGTTCCATTTCAAACTGGCTCAGTTTTTACGGAGTTAGTGACATTGGATATTTCTTTACAAAATGGGAGCATGGATTAAATCTACTAGATGGTCCGGAAGATCTTTGGGATATATCTCCACTTAAGTATGCAGCAGATATCGAAACACCGTTACTAATTCTTCATGGGGAACTAGATTTTCGTTGTCCGATTGAGCAAGGTGAACAATTATACGTAACGTTGAAACACTTGAAGAAAGAAGTTGAGTTTATTCGGTTCCCTGGAGCAAATCATGAGCTAAGCAGAAGCGGGGACCCATCTATGCGCATAAAAAGATTAGAACAAATTGGCAGATGGTTTGATCAATACTTGTAAAAATTATCGAGCTGAGACTTATTAAAGTAGTATCCAAAAATCGAATAATAGCAAAATAGCTTAAGAAATATAGCAATCTTCTTTTTAGGAGGTATGGTAAGCTTTCGGATTACTTCGAATTCGAAAGCTTACACTTCCTAATTAATTTAAAGTCATTACTTCTTGTAAAGAAGCTGTATATGATTGTAATGACTGCACTTTTAGTTCAGTTGACTTCATACTTCCTAAAACGGTCTGAGCAGTCTCAAAGCTAGTAAAGTAAGGGATCTTATATCTATTACAAAGTTCTCGTAATAAATACCCTAATCTGGTTTTATCTCTCCCCTGATTTGGAATATTAATAACAACATCTGGCTGATGTTCATTAAAATATTCTTCTATCATTCCAATATCTTTTGATATAGCTTCTATCGAAAAACCTTTTTCCTGCAAAAATTTAGATGTTCCTTCTGTTGCTGAAAGACGGGAGAAAACATGACTATACTTATTCATAAATGCAATGCTATCCTCTTTCCAAAGATCACTAACAGATAGAAATACACCTAGTTTATATTTGTCATTAAAGTTAACCGGTACAATTGCTTTCTTGATAGCATCTTCAAAAGACATACTCATTCCGATTAATTCACCCGTTGACTTCATTTCTGGCCCAAGGATTTGATCGACACCTTTTAATTTGCTCGATGAAAATACTGGAGCTTTGATCGTATAATAATGAGGGGCTGGTAATAATCCTACTTTTGAGACAATATCAGTGAGTGGATATCCTAGTTGAGAATAAACCGCCCATTCTATCATCGGAACCCCTGTTACTTTACTGATAACTGGAACTGTTCTAGAAGCTCTTGGATTCACTTCCAATACATAGATAGTTTGATGATGGATAACAAATTGGATATTCATTATACCTACGATAGGCAATTTGCCGGCAATTTGTTTTGCAATTTCTATCATTCTTTCTTGCTGCTCAGATTTAAGCTCCCTCGGCGGAAACACTCCGATACTATCTCCTGAATGGACTCCTGCTTTTTCAATATGTTCCACAATTCCTGGAATAACAATATTCTCCCCGTCACTAATAACGTCTACATCGTATTCCATGCCTGGTAAATAGTCATCTATTAATAGTGGCCAGCAACGATCATGCGTATCTTCTTGAATTTTAGATACATAGGAAAGTAAATCTTTCTCATTGTAGCAAATATACATGGATTGCCCGCCTATTACATAAGAAGGACGAATCAAAACAGGAAAACCTAAATCTTTTACCGTTGATATAACTTCTTTTTGGTTGTGTACTATTTCACCTTTAATATGAGGAATCCCTAATTGATTTAGAAATTGATAAAATTGTTCTCTATCTTCCATTTGATCAATTTCTTTAGGTTTTGTTCCTAATAATGGAATTCCTTCCTTCTCTAATTCATTTGCCAAATTAATTGCGGTTTGTCCACCGAACTGTAACATAACACCATCGACTTTTTCCTTTTCGATAACATGAAGCACGTCTTCCAATGCCAAGGGTTCAAAATACAATTTATCTGCAACAGAATAATCGGTACTAACCGTTTCTGGATTATTATTTATCATAATCGTTTCATATCCAGCTTTTTGAAGCGCCTGTACGGCGTGTACGGAGCAATAGTCAAACTCGACTCCTTGACCAATCCGAATAGGACCAGAGCCAACTACTAATATTTTTTTCGAATCAAGATTAATCTGTACTTCATCCTCACCATACCATGTCGAATAGTAATATGGAGTAACTGCATCAAATTCTCCCGCACAAGTGTCAACCAATTTATATACAGGATGTACGTCGATTTCTTTAGCGAAATCTCTCACTTTCTTACTCGTTGTTTGCAGTAATTTAGCAATTTGAACATCACTTATATTGTACCTTTTTGCTTTTTTAAACAAATGAACAGGTAGCGATGCTAGTGTATAATTCGCTAACTCTTTTTCTGTGTGAAGAATATGTTGGATCTTTGCTAAAAACCAAAAGTCAATAAATGTCTTCTGATGCAATGTTTCAACAGATATCCCTCTATTCAGCGCCTCTGCTAACGCAAAAAGACGAAGATCATTTGGGGTTTCAATTAAACGGAATAATTCTTGATCTCCTCGTTCATCCATCTTTGGCCAATCTAAACCGGATACGCCTAATTCTAATGATCGAACTGCTTTGTTAAGCGCTCCTTCAAATGTTCGATCTATGGCCATTACTTCACCAGTTGCTTTCATTTGTGTTCCTAGTGAGCGATCCGCTTCAGAAAATTTATCAAAAGGAAAACGTGGTAGCTTAACGACAATATAATCTAATGCAGGTTCAAATGATGCATAGGTTGAACCGGTTACTGGATTTTTCAATTCATCCAAATTTAGTCCGATCGCACACTTTGCTGCCATAGAAGCAATTGGATATCCCGTAGCTTTAGATGCAAGAGCAGAAGAGCGGCTAACTCTTGGGTTTACTTCGATAATACAATATTCATTCGAATCCGGATTTAAAGCAAACTGGATATTACACCCTCCAACCACATTTAATGCACGAATAACCTTCACAGAAGCTGAACGTAACATTTGATATTGATGATCAGTTAGGGTTTGGGATGGAGCGACAACAATGGAATCACCCGTATGTACACCTACCGGATCCATATTTTCCATATTACAAACGATAATACATGTATCATTTGCATCTCGCATCACTTCGTATTCTACTTCTTTCCAACCTTTAATACTTTTTTCAACCAACACTTGATGAATTGGGCTTAATCCTAATCCTCTATTTAGTAACTCTTCAAACTCAGCTTCATTATGGGCAAAGCCCCCTCCTTCTCCACCTAACGTATAAGCCGGACGAAGAATAATAGGGAATCCTATTTGGTCAATAAACCGAAGTCCTTCTTCAACATTCGTAACAATTTTTGATTCGGATATTGGTTCATTTATTTCAATCATTAATTCTCGAAATTTTTCACGGTCTTCCCCTTTTTGAATGGAGTCAACACTGGTACCTAATAATTCCACTTCATATTTTTCTAGAATACCTGCTTCAAATAGTTCAATAGATAAATTAAGTCCGGTTTGTCCTCCTAATGTGCCTATTAATCCATCAGGTTTTTCTTTTTCAATAATTTTTACTAACGTTTCTTTATTTAAAGGTTCTAAATATACGTTATCTGCAATTTGTTCGTCTGTCATGATCGTAGCTGGATTGTTATTAACAAGAACAACCTCTATACCTTCATCTTTTAAAGCAAGACATGCTTGTGTACCTGCATAGTCGAACTCTGCCGCCTGCCCGATGATGATTGGACCCGATCCGATAACGAGTACCTTGTTTATGTCCTTACGCTTTGGCATGCGTCAATGCTCCTTTCTTTTCTCTCACTTCATTTAAGAAATCTTCAAAAATATAATTGGTATCACTTGGTCCTGGATGTGCCTCCGGATGAAATTGCACAGTAGTAACGGGATAGTGACAATGTTTCAAACCTTCTAAAGAACGATCATTTACATTCTTAAATAATACATCAAACTGCATATAATCAATGGTGTCTTCCTCTACTACATATCCGTGATTTTGAGACGTTATCCAGACCTTTCCGGTGAATAAATCTTTCACTGGATGATTACCGCCTCGATGACCAAAATGCATTTTCTTTGTCATTGCCCCATAAGCTAATGCAATTAATTGATGTCCCAGACAAATACCAAGTGTTGGGTAGTCTTGTGTTATTTGTTTGATAACAGGAAAATACGCTTGTAACTCCATTGGATCTCCGGGCCCATTACTAAGAACAATACCATCAGGGTTCAGTTCTTTTATGTGATGAAGTGGTGTTTGATAAGAAACAACCGTCACTTTACAACCTTGTTGAAGTAGCGCATTTCGAATTGATTTTTTATATCCGTAATCCATAATCGCAATATGAGTATCACCTGTACCATAGGTTTCTGATTGTTTAACAGACACACTATTAACTAATGACAATAAGCTACGTGTTTGCCAGGTTATATTTTTTGTTTCCCATTCGTCGGTCACTATTTTTGCTCGCAAAGAACCGTGTTCACGTATAATCATGACAAGCTGACGTGTATCAATTTCAAACAAACCTGGAATACCAGCTTGCTCTAATTGTTTTGAAAATGACCTTGTTAACTGATAGTGACTAGGTTCATCACAAATATCACTAGCAATAACAGCAGAAACAGCAATTTCTTTACTCTCATCATCGATATCATTAATCCCATAATTCCCAATAATCGGATAACAAAATGTAAGAATTTGACCTTTATAAGAAGGGTCGGTCATCATCTCCTGATACCCTGTCATACCGGTATTAAAAACAAGTTCACCTTCGATTGCCTGTTTATCTCCAATTAGAATTCCTTCAAATACTTCTCCGGTTTCTAATACTAAAAAACCTTTATCCATTTGTATTTCCCCCCAGTTCTAATGCCACTTCTTTCAACGCTTGTATACATATTTGTAGTTCCTCTTTTGTTGTCGTTAATGGAGGTAATATACGTACTACTTTCTCACCAGCTGGTAGCACAAGGATTTGTTTTTCGCGAAGTTTTTCAATCCACGCACTAGCCTGATTCATAACTTCTATACCCATTAAATAACCTTTACCACGAATGTCTTTAATCAAAGGAGAGATTTCTTTTATACTTTTTAATTGATTAAACAATTCCTCTTGACCTTCCTTACAATTTTCTAGAAAACCATCACTTAATATTTCTTTTAAAGTCGCGATACCAGCTGCTGCAGCTACTGGATTTCCTCCAAAAGTACTTCCATGTGTACCAGGCGAAAATGATGCCGCGATGTGTTGTTTCGCTAGCATGGCACCAATTGGAAATCCAGATCCCAAACCTTTCGCTACCGTAATAACATCTGGCTCTATTCCATATGGTTGATAGGCAAATAAACTTCCCGTGCGTCCTATCCCCGTCTGGATTTCATCAATCATTAGCAATATGTCCGCTTGCTTACAGATAGCAGCTAATTGTTTTAACCAATCTTTTTCTGCAGTATGTATGCCCCCTTCACCTTGAATAACTTCTAATAATACAGCAGAAGTTTTCCCATTATCGATTTCAGACAATGATTCTTTGTTATTAAATGGAAGATATCGAAACCCTTCTGTTAATGGAGTAAATCCTTGATGTATTTTTTCTTGTGCAGTAGCAGCCATAGTAGATCCAGTACGCCCATGAAAAGACTGTTCGAAAGTAATGATTTCAGTGCGGTCATCATACCCTTTATCTTTCGCATACTTTTTTGCTATTTTAATTGCAGCTTCATTTGCCTCTGCTCCACTGTTGCAAAAAAATACTTGATCTAAGCAACTATATTCAGTAAGTAACGCGGCTAATTTTTCTTGACTAGGAATATGATATAAATTGGAGCAATGCCATAAATCTTTTAATTGGTTTGATATAGCATGTTGTACATTATCTGGTACATGCCCTAAATTACAAGTTGCAATCCCCGATGTATAATCTAAGTATTTCTCCCCATTATCATCCCATAGGAAGCTGCCTTTTCCTTTCGTTGCTGTTATTGGAAAACGATTATATGTTTGCATTACTGCTGATGAAACTTTTGTTGTACTAGACATGCTCTACCTCTCTTTCTGTTAAAACTGTTCCAACTGTTTTTCCTTCTAAATAATTCTTTATTTCAATTGGATTCAAACCATTTAAAATAACGGACTCTGCAACACCGCTTTTTAGACTTGCTAAAGCAGAACGAACTTTAGGAATCATTCCTCCGTAAATAACGCCTGAATCTATTTTGCTTTCCACTTGTTGTTTAGTTAAATGATGATGAATTATTTCTTCTCCGTTCACCGATTCAATGACTCCCGGAATATTACTAACGAGTATTAGCTTTGATTGAAAAGCTTCAGCAACCGCCCCAGCAGCCATATCACCGTTCACATTATATCGCTTATCCGCATCACCTATTGCAATTGGTGAAATTACTGGAATGCCCCCACTATTCATAATGATTGATAACCATTCTGTATTAACTTCAACCACTTCACCAACCAAACCAAGCTTTCCATCATGCATTTGCTTTGCTCGTAGTAGTTTTCCATCTACTCCACTTAAACCAAGTGCATTTCCACCAATCGACTGTATACTTGATACAATGCGTTTATTGATTGTTCCACTCATAACCATCTCAGCAATACTGAGAACTTCCTCCGAAGTTACTCGTAAACCGTCAACAAACTCGGTTTTTATATTCATTTTACTTAGCGCTTCATTAATTTCAGGTCCTCCACCGTGAACAATAATTGGATTGCATGTTCCTGTTTCTTTTAGCTGTAACAGAACTTGATAAAACTTAGGAGAAAGTTGATTTAATACACTCCCTCCAACTTTAAACACGACTGTAGTCATTTCTTCACCTCACGTTCGATAAGATGCGTTGATTCTAATGTAATCATACGTTAAATCACACCCCCAAGCTGTTGCTGTGTCCATACCACTTTGTAAATCGATTACTATATTAACGGTTTCTTGATTTAAGGCTTGTTTGCAATCTTTCTCATCAAAATCAATCGGTTCACCATTATTTACAACTTGAATTCCGCCAATAGCAATCGATAGTTTGCTAGCTTCTACTGGTACACCACTATACCCAATCGCACCGATAATTCTTCCCCAGTTAGCATCATTTCCATAAATAGCTGTTTTTACTAGATTGGAAGAAATGACTGCTTTGGCAATTTGACTTGCTTGTTGATTTGTTGATGCGCCTTTTACAATTACTTCAATCAGTTTTGTTGCTCCTTCCCCATCTCGAGCAATCATTTTCGCTAATTCGATTGCAACGATGTTCCAAGCATCCATAAATACGGACCATTCCGGATGACTTTCATTTAACTCGTTATTTTCTGCTCTCCCATTAGCAAGTACTAACACCATATCGTTTGTACTGGAATCTCCATCAACTGTAATCTGATTATAGGATTGATCCGTAACCTTACGTAGCGCCTGCTGCAAGCTATCTTGATTAACATTTGCATCCGTCGTAATGAAAGAGAGCATCGTAGCCATGTTTGGATGGATCATTCCTGAACCTTTTGCCGCTCCACCAATAGTAACTAGCTTGCCATCGATTTCTACTTGCACAGCGACATGTTTCGTACTTGTATCCGTAGTTAGTATTGCTTTTTCAAAACTCTCTGCATCCACTTGAGTATGAGATAGTTGTCTGATACCATTTCTTACTTTATCCATCGGCAAGCGTTCACCAATAACTCCTGTAGAAGCTACAGCGACATGATGTTGTTCAATATTCAATTGATTCGCTACTAGTTTTTGCATAAGTAACGCATCTTCATAGCCCTGTTTACCTGTAAATGAATTTGCATTAGCTGAGTTCACAATAATAGATTGGATTTGCTTTGAATGCTCGATCGTATGTTTAGTGATTAGCAATGGTGCAGCTTGAAATGTATTCTGTGTATAAACACCGGCTGCACTTGCAGGAGTATCGGAATAGATCCAGCCTAAATCAAGTTTTTTTCGTCGTAGCCCACAATGCACCCCGCCAGCATAGAACCCTGATGGACTCGTCACATGACCATTTTTTAATATTGATATTTCTTTCACTGTGGTCGTTTCCATTGATACTCCCCCTTATGGATATACTGGCAAGAAAGATAATCCTGTTTTTTCATCCCATCCATTCATTACATTAATGTTTTGGATTGCTTGCCCTGCAGCACCTTTTACTAGATTATCAATTGCAGAAGATATAATTAGTTGATTTGTTCGTTTGTCGACATATGCTCCAATATCACAATAGTTACTTCCCGTAACGTCTTTCGTAGATGGGTATTCCCCTTGTTTTCGAATCCGGATAAATGATGATTGCTCATAATAATGTTTATACAGATCTATAACATCAGCGGTATCTATATCTTGTTGTAATGGTGCATACATCGTACACATTAATCCTCTGGTCATTGGAATTAAATGGGTCGTTAAAGTCACCCTTACAGAAGATTCTTCAACATGCTGAGATAAATATTTCTCGATCTCTGGTATATGTTGATGTGTTCCAATTTTATATGGAGTGACATTTTCATTTGTAGTTGAAAAATGTGTTTTTGCACTGGAATTTTTACCTGCTCCAGATATTCCAGTTTTGCCATCAATCATAATTCCTTTTGATTCAATAATATTATTTTCAAGCATTGGAATAAGACCTAATAAAGCAGCAGTAGGAAAACAACCTGGATTAGATATAATATTCGCTTGTTTAATCTTCTCTTGAAAAACTTCCGTTAATCCATATGCCGTTTTTTCTAGTAAAGCTTCACTTGCTGGCTTCTTTTGATACCACATTTCATAGTCACTGGAAGACAAACGTAAATCACCTGATAAGTCAATACATTGGATAGAAGAATCTAGAAAACTAGCAGCGATCTCTTTTGCTACTCCAGCCGGTGTTGCTAGAAAAACAATATCTATCTCTTCGATCAGTTGTTGAATATGTAGCTCTTGCATAGGTTGTGTAACATAGGTTGCAAGATGTGGATAGGTTTCATCAAGTAACTCTCCGTGTTGTGATTGCGAGATGATCTTTGCTAATTCTATATAAGGATGTGAATCTAACAGTCTAATAAGTTCAATAGCACCATAACCAGTACCACCAATAATCGCTGCCTTTTTCAAGATAAACCGCTCCTTTTTCAAAATGGAATTAATCCATATTATAAATTTTATTGTATGTTTATGCAAGTATAATTATAAAAATACATTAATATTTATGCATTAATATGCGAATTAAAGGCTTAAAACATGTATAAAAAATGAATAAACGGTAAGACCCTTTAAGAGTCTTACCGTTTATTTGTCTAGATATTTATTTAGAAAACGATTAAGTTTTTCAATATACATATCTTCATTCTTCACAAAAGCTTCACCATGTCCAGCAGAGTCAACTAATAATAATTCTTTCGGACTCGACGTTTTTTCATATAATTTTTCCGTCATCTCTGTAGGAACAAATTGATCTTCTTCCCCATGGACATAGTATATAGGAATTTCTGTTTTTTGAACTTGATCTAATGCAGAGGCCTCATCAAATGTATAACCAGCAAACATTTGTGTTACCAAACTTGTCGAAGGAATAAATGGAAATGACGGTAAGTTATACATTCGATCAATTTGGTAGTCAAACAAATCTGCAACACTTGTATATGGACAATCAGCTACAATAGCTTTCACATTACTTGGTAAATCTTCCCCGCTAGTCATCAGCATGGTTGATGCCCCCATCGATACACCATGTAAGACGATTTCAACATCTTCTCCAAACCGGTCAATAACTTGGTCTATCCAATCCATCATATCTAGTCGGTCATGCCAACCAAATCCAATATAATCACCATCACTTTGCCCATGTCCTCGCATGTCCGGTGTTAACATATGATAACCTAGTTCTTCCACATAGTGTTCTCCATAAAGAGCCATATCTTTACCTTTTCCTAAATAGCCATGTGCCATAATTACTACTTTATTCGAAGGCTCTTTTGCTCTTAAAAAATATCCTTCTAGATTTAAGCCATCATGAGAAGTAATATTCCAATTTTCATAGTTTTGTTCATCAGACCAGTTTCTCCAATCCCCGTCTAATAGAACATCCAATGTCTCAGCAGAAACTTCTAAATCCTGATTTCCACTTAAGAAATCCTTCACATTCCTTTCAATCGCTAAATGATAAAAGAAATATGCAGCTGCAAAATTTATAATAATAAGTAAGATTGCTATACTTGATACTATCCAAATCCACTTCTTTTTCTTCTTCACTTATATGCTCCTTTCTATATCTAATTCTATTATACTAAAAGAACAAACATGTGAAGAAACCATGTTATGGAAACACTGGAAAATAACAAAAGCGCAAGCGCCCGTTTATCACCGTATGTCCTGCGCCCCTGTTTTTCAAGGGGTGGTTCGACTGGTCGAACTTCTTTATTTCTTTGAGATAAAGGAAACACGATAAGCGTATGCGAATCGATGTTGACTTATCGTAAGGAGGTTTCCGGAAGGACAATAGGTGATGGGCGCTGGAGCTGGACGTGGCTAAATAACTTAGTTGTTTATCCACAGCCCCAAAATTTTATAATTTCCTAGAAAATAACAAAAGCGCAACAAGGTTTGGGACAAACTTGTTACGCTTTTTAATTTTATATCTTACTTAAATATGACGTCTTTCCATTAAGTGGATTCCAATTCCGGTAAATAATACGGTCATAAACAATAATATACTTACTGGCTGAACCATCTCTTCTAATGGATAATTGTATACGGAAAGCCCTTGTACAATCTCTAATCCATATTTTAATGGATTTAGATCAGCTAAAAATAGTAAAAATTTATTTTCCACAATTTCAAGTGGCCAGAATGCACCACCGATCATTGCTAAAGATACAGCAATAATAGAGATTACTGCATTAAATTGTTCTGAATTTTTTACAATAGCAGTAATTAAAATAGAAAGTGCTACGATAGCTAAAACATATGGTATCAGTAATAATAATACCTCCAAAAATCTTCCGCTAAAATCGATATTAAACCCATAATGAAAGATTGCAAAAATAAGACAGATTTGTACGTACCCCTCAAAAAAACTATAAATTAAGTTACTTATATACATTTCCGTTTTCTTTAGTGGGGATAAAATCATTCGATCCCATAATCCATTACGTTTTTCTACTAAAATAGTGAGTACATTGTAGGCGATCGTATAGATTGCAAAAAACAACGAAAATCCTGCGATTCGATGAATATTTCCATCATACAACCAATCCTGTTCACCTTGAAAGCTAGTTTTTTCAATTTCAATGAAGGAACCTTCCATACTGGTCAAATAGTTCTCCAATACTTCATCTTCATCTAATCCTGCTTGTATAGCCGCTTCCTGAATTTTCATTTCTCGTTCTTTTTCAACATACACTTGCTGTATGGTTTGACGAATCATTCCTAGATGAGTACTTTCCACACCTACAATTAAATCAAAATTATCTTCATAAAGGAGTATGCCTACATCTGCATCACCGTCTTTTACCTTTGTTTCTAGTTCGTCTTTACTGACCCACTCAAATGTAAAATATTCCTGATTTTGTATTTCTGATTTCATCTCTTCTTGAATATCTTCATCCCCATACACAGGGACAACGATAGTTGAGGCTGGACCTGTTCCACCAATGAGTAAAGCGAATATTACGGCCATGGCTGTAAATAAAAGGAAGGTAAATGGTTGCCGAACAAACCCTCTTATTCGTGAATAAAGGATCCCTTTCATATCTTAGACCCCCTTTTTGGATAACTAATTACCGCTAGTAAAATAGATACGACAGTAAAACATAAAAGTACTACAATATAAGATGCTATTTCTTTAAATGGAGCCCCTTGTAACACCTGAATATATGCACTTAAACTCGCTCCGTTTGGGGTTAAATTCCCAATTTGTTGAATAAGAGGTGATAATTCACCGATTGGAAAGAAGCTTCCTCCTAAGAAAGCAAAAATAGACACGATAATGCCAGAGAAAAACCCAATGATTTCTTCTGTATTAATACGATAGCTAATTGCTGTCAATAACACCGTAGTACCTCCTACTGCTAAAGCTAAAGACAGCGTTATAGTTAAAAATACCATCATACTTGGCCATGCTATTTTAAAAACTAACCAAGAGAATCCAAAAATAAAAAGTAACTGCATAAATGACACAATCGCTCCAGATATAAGTACACTTAAGAAAAATTTCCATCTCGACATATCTGCAACAATCAATCGATCAAATACGTGGATTTCTTTCTCACGATAGGCGAAAAATCCTAACGTTGAAGCAACATATAAAGCATTCATAACTGCCATACCAATCGTATAGTAGGCTTGCGAAGATATCGGTATACGTTGTTCCATATGTTTTAATTCTCCTGGCACATCATGGTTATTCAATTCTTCAACTGTAATTGGTAAATTACTTTCTTCCATAAATTGATTCATAACGATCATTTCATTAAAATTGTGAATGATGGATTCGACTACCTCAGTACCGATTTGTTGTTCTTGATTTAAAAATAATTCAAGTTTTGGAACTGAATTGTCTTCTAAAGCCATCGCTTGTAATAAATCCAAAGTAAAATCTTGCGGTACTTCGATAACTGCTGCATAATTAGCATCTTCTATAATTTTTTCTTTTTCAGATTCATCGATTTGATGCAATTCAATCATGCTACTCAGTTCTTCACTTAAAAACACATCTTCACGGAGTATAGTTGTCATGTGTAACGCATCTTTATCGGGAAATACATCTGATGAAACACCTAACTCATTCATATTTTCTAAAAACGTATCGACTTGTGATGTTTCATCTTGTTGTTCTAGCCAGGCTATCTTTATCGTTAATTGAGGATTATCTCCTTGCATAAATCCTGATAGTGCCGTACTAAGAATAACAATTAGAATAATTGGCAGCACCAACAACATCAATAGTTGAATACGGTTACGCAAGAGTAGAAGCAATTGTTTTTTAATTAATTGAACGATCATACACTACCTCCTAATCCCTTAGCGCTCTGCCAGTTAAATGCAGAAAAACATCTTCTAATGTAGGTGTTTTAACATTTAGCGAACGAATATCAACATCGTATTCTTCTGTTAGACGGATAAGTTCCGGAAAGAGATTAATCTGTTTTGGTATAATTAATGTAATTTCCTTTCCGTCTATTGTTAGTTGATTAATGGAAGGTATCAATTTCAGACTTTCAATAAAAGCATCGCTCCACCGGTCAGCAATCAATGATATAGTGTTTTCAGAAGATAAGATTTGCTTAATCTCCTCTTTGGTACCAGAAGCAATCAGATCACCTTGGTCCATAATATATATACGGTCACAAAGATACTCCACTTCTTCCATGTAGTGACTTGTATAGATAACCGTCATACCCTCTTTTTGATTCATTTGCTTCACTGTTTCTAAAATATAACTTCTTGATTGGGGGTCAATTCCTACTGTAGGTTCATCCATTACTAAGATTTTTGGTTGATGAAGCAATGCCACACCAATATTTAATCTTCGTTTCATCCCTCCAGAAAAATTCTTTACTAATTCTTTTCTTTTTTCCGTCAATCCAATTTGTACTAGTACTTCTTCCATTCTTTCTTTTACCACTTTGTTTGATAAACGATAAATCTTACCAAAGAACTTCAAATTTTCTTCCGCCGTTAAATCAGTATATAGAGCTATCTCTTGTGGTACTACGCCAATTTCTTTTCTTAATGAAGATGTTTGTTTCAATACACTATTATTTAAATAACGAACATCTCCACTCGTTGGTTCCAATAGTGTAGATAACATAGAAATAGCAGTGGATTTACCTGCGCCGTTCGGTCCAAGTAACCCGATAATTTCTCCACGTTCAATGAACATATTTAAAGACTTAACTGCCTCCGTAGTCTTAAACTTTTTAGACAGGTCTATTAATTCGAGCATTGTCATCCCTCCTTACTTTTACTATATTGAAAAATCACTTACCAACATACTGTCTTCCGTCATTTGTTTCCCCATTTATATATGACTCAAGTCATAAAATAAAACTATCATTCAGCCAGCGCCTTACTTCAACGATAAAAAGACACTGTCCTACCATCGTTATGAATGACTTGGGACAGTGCCTTCTTGAACACTTTGTTTACAAAATAATACGATTATATAAATTAAACAGGAGCTGATCCAAAATAAAACAACTCCAGTTTGCTGATGTATGACTGGATCAAAAGGTAATAATGAAGCATAAAATTGTTCTGGATAGTTAATCTCTACAGGCAGGCAAACTTCAATTGCGGACATAAATAATGTGATATCTGAATATACTCGGTAGACTCCTTCATTTGCGGTATATAAGAATAGAAAATAAGGAATGAGAAAAAGATGATGAATGCCTGCATACAACCAGAGTTTCTCACTCACTTTTATCTTATATAAAATCGAAATCCAAAATAATATACAAGAAATAAATAATCCGAATAAAAAGAAATGATTCCAATATAATTCCAACCTTGCAAAGTCAAACACTACCGGTAAATGATATCCATAAAAAAAGCTCAACAGTAATAACATCGATACCCATGGTTTCGTTAACCAACTTACACAAGTATGTACAAATGAGAATGTATTGATTTTAATGGGCTTCCAACCAGCTACTAATAAAGGAGCAGAAACTACGGTTAAAAGCAATATCTGTATCATATGTCCTTGAAAGGTTAAACGAGCAATAATATTTAACGGGCTGCCAATTGCTATAAATAATATTGTAACACCTAGTATGGTTAAAACAGCTTTCTTCATGCTTCCAGATTCCGTTACTGGTAACACAAAGAAATAACATATTATATACAGTAAACAAAAAAGTAATATCCCTGCATTCCAAAGTGTTGAAAAATGAAATTCATTTAAGAAGATTTCAATCATGTAATCACCACGACTTTTATCCTTAGAATATCTTAATTATAATTCATTAACTTGATTTTGGATCCATATAGTTGTAACAATTCAATGACATTTAATCTTTTGTAATCCCATGTCTGACTGCAAAAATAGCGAGTTGTGTGCGATCTCTTTGTTCGGTTTTTTGCAGTATCGAAGTGATATAATTTTTTACTGTTCCAATCGTTAGAAATAATTCATCTGCGATTTCCTTATTCGTTAATCCACTCCCAATTAACGCAGTAATTACACGCTCCCGTTCTGAAAGCTGAACAGATAATTCCCTCTTCGATGTATGCAATAATTTCGGCATTACTTTTGCTGCCACTTCATCATGAAGTACTAATCCACCTCTCATGCAGCTATGAATTGCGTCAATTAATTTCTTTCCATCGGCAGTTTTTAATAAAAACCCATTCGCCCCTTCTTTTAATGATTGCAACGTATATTCATCATCATTAAACGTCGTCAACATAAGAATACGTACATTTGGCCACTGGGATTTGATTTTCCTTGTTGCTTCAATTCCATTCATATCTGGCATACGTACATCCATTAAAATAACATCTACCGTATGTTCCATCATTTGTTCTATTGCTTCCACACCATTTGTAGCTTCACCAATAACTTTAATTTGCTTATCTTGTTCTAATAATATTTTTATCCCTTGCCGAACTATTTGCTGATCTTCTACTAACAACACTCGATACAATATAACCCCCACCTTTCTTAACAAGCCTCCTACACAGGGATTCTTCCTGATACAATAAAACGTTTTTCTAATTTATAAGCATTTAAGGTCCCGTTAACCTCTACCACTCTCTCTTTCATATTCCTAAGTCCAAACCCTAATTCAAATTGCTTTGACTCAAAAATAGCATTTGAGATTTCAAATGTAAGTGCACCATCAGCAGATTTACTTAATATAACATTTACCTCACGACTATTTGCATGTCGCATAGCATTTGTAATAGCCTCCTGGATAATTCGATATAAAATTACACTTTTGTCATTGGAAAGCGGAACATTAAGAACCCCTTTTTTCATTGTAAACTGTACAGTAATATGACTTTCTGCTTCAAGTTTACGTATAAGATGAATCACAGAAGCAATACCTTCTGACTCATCTAGCTGCAATGTTTTTACTGCTTGCCGAGTGTCTTCCAAACTTTCACTTGCTAATTCTTTTAATGTATCGAGTGAAATAGAAGGGTGTTCCATAGATAGTAATTCCAGTCGCATAATTAATGCAGTAAGTCGATGCCCAACTGTATCATGCATATCACGAGCAATTTTTGTTCTTTCTTCCATTCGAGCATTGTTTTCTAAAGTAATATTCATTCTTTTTAATTTTCGATACTCATTGAGTAGTTCATGGTAGATTTTACGGTAATATTCTTTTTGATGAATTTCTTTCAATACAAAATAACCACTTATCGCAATTGCAATGGTACTTATCAACAATCCAATCTGATACGTTTCTTGAATCCACATTATCATTAATATTCCAAGTAAAATAATTGCTGTTAACACATAGTACATACGAATAGATATGCGATGAAGTGAATCCCACAATAAAAACCAGAGCAACACAATCGAATAGAGGATTCCATCCGTATATAGAATAGCTCCTATAAAAACAACAAGTAATAACAACATGTATAATAACATTACGCTTCTTTTGAAAGTGAGGAAAAAAAACAACGACAATGCTACAGCACAAATCAAAATGTGATAGGAAATAAATTCACTGTCCACCATAATCAGCAATAACCAAATACCTAGAAAAATTCCAAGTCGTAACCCAAAAACTTTCATATAGAACCTCTTTTAATTTTTTTGTTTAGATTTTGTGATATATATCCTCCAATCTGAGCCCGTTTCAATTTGATATGCGTTCGCAAATGACCCTTGATTGATAGCGACTGCTAGTTTATCCAATGAATTCACAAATAATAAGGGCTCTCCCAAACGTGTTTCAGCGAAGGAACGTCCAAACAGAATATGATTTTGATACTTTTTCTTTCGCTCATTTTCAATAGATACTTCCACCCAATCACCATAAAAATACCCTTCTTGGATAAACATTTGTCGATCTATATTTGTCCATAAATTCCCGAAACGAACATCTAAAATATCAATATTCCCTAATATAATACCATTTTCAGAAGACGAGCCAGGTAGAGGTAAAGTAATGATTTCAGAGATATCAATAGATGGCCCAACACCTTCATAATTAATATTCCCTGCAGCTAATCTTGCACCAGTATACGCATAAACATCTCTCCCGTGAAATGTATAAGATTCTCCAGAACGTGGTAGCCTGTTTACTTTTTCATCAATTATTCTTACTTCTGTAATTCCAATTCGATCTGCGATATGAGTCAGTGTTCCATTATTTGGCGTGACGATGTAGTGATTACTCTTTGTTTTCGCAACTACACTTAAACGATCCGTACCTACTCCTGGATCGACAACCGATATAAATATGGTACCTTCTGGCCAGTAATCAATTGTCTGAGACAACCGATAAGAAGCATCCCAAATATTAAATGGAGGGATATCATGAGTTAAATCATAAATCTTTAAATTAGGGTCTACCGAAATCGATACACCATACATAGCATTTACTGCTCCATCACTTAAACCAAAATCTGTTTGTAATACTAGGGGGTTTTTCATCAACTTTTCAATCCTCCATGCATATATATCGTTTTACTATAGTTTGATTGATTTTTATTATACGTACCGATTTCACTTTAATCAACGAAATGTTAGAAAACTTTAAAAACAAACGCTATACTAAAATTATCATGTGATTTTTGGGAGGAGTACAATGAAGTATACTTTTTTCATTACTGGGTTTCCAGGATTTTTAGCTAGACACCTAGTTGAGCAATTACTTGTCGATTATCAAGAAGATATCGAACATATCTATCTACTTACTTTACCAACGGAATTAGCAGCAGCTCGAGAAGCAATTAACCAATCTGCTTATCATTCCATACCACGAGATCGTTATTCTATTATAAGTGGAGATATAACCAAAACAAATCTTGCTATAGAACCCCATATAAATAGACAATTACAAGAGAAAGTGACACATGTATTTCATTTAGCAGCTATTTATGATTTAGCTGTCCCATTTGATATTGCATGGAGAGTTAATGTTCATGGTACGAAAAACGTCAATAATTGGCTTAAAACATTAGGGAGTTTAAATCGATACATATACTTTAGTACTGCTTATGTATCTGGGACTCGACAAGGCACTATTTTGGAAACAGAGCTCAACATGGACCAAACTTTTAAAAATCATTATGAGGCTTCAAAATTTGAAGCTGAAGTTCTTGTAGAAACTCTAAAAGAAACGATACCAACCACAATTATACGACCAGGAATTGTCAAAGGGCATTCAGAAACTGGTTACACTGAAAAATTTGATGGAATATACTTTTTATTGAATATGTTTGAACGTATGAAAATGATAAAACATATTCCTTTTATAAGTGAAGGAAATGTAGAAGGTAATTTTGTACCTTACGATTATGTACTGAAAGCAACAAGTTATCTCGGATTTCATCCGATCGGAGAAGGTAAAACCTATCATTTAACTGACCCAGCGCCATATACAATGAGACAGTTGTACCAAATGATAGCTGAAATTCACTTGAGCGTAACACCAAATAAAACTATTCCTATATCCCTTGCAAATTATCCACTTTCCTTATCTTTTATTCGCAAATGGTTACAAACGGAAAAAGAAGCATTAGCCTATTTTGAAAACAACTGTTCATATAGTAGTACACAGGCATCAAAAGATTTAGAAAAGACAACAATTCAATGCCCTGATTTTAAAGACCAATTGCAACCCATGATCGATTTTTATCATAAATACAAAAATGATTATCAACGTCATGTAATCATTACTTAGTCGTTAGCTTGGAGGGTTATTCGTTACTATCTATAATAATTTTCCAAGCCTCGATCTTTTCTTCTAAGTTTTTATTGTATTTACCAGGAATTGGACTAGTAGAAGGTAATTTAACCACATCAACATTCGGGAAGCTTTCTAAAGAAAAATTTTTTCTAAATATGTCATACGCTTTTGTGCCATTGCAGCCAATCAATTTAATTGTGGGGTAATCTTGTACTAATCCAATAATGTCGTTAGGTTCAGCATCTTGAATATTCACATCTAAACTCCCTTCTCGATAACAACTTCCAATGGTATCCCATAGAGCAATACCATGTCTTTTTAACATACTTAATTTATCTTGATAGTTGTCTACACGTTTTTCTTCCAATAATGTAAACATGATGCTCCAAAAATGATTTCTTGGATTACCATAATATTGTTGTTCTGCAAGTGATTTCACTCCAGGCATTGAACCAACTATTAATACTCTTGGATCATCAGGAATAACTGGAGCAAATGATTGTAATCGATCCATATAAATAACATCCATCCTTCCTCTATAAGAGGTTGTTCTAAAATCCGGTGAAAATGAGCTTTCACAGGATGTGGTAATTCTTGGTTGCCCTTAGAACGTGGGAGATTTTAGCAGAAGTTCCTACCTGTCAGCTTGCTTTTTTAGGTTCTCACGTATGAACTGCATACGTTCCGCTACTTAAAGCTACACCACCTCAATTTTCTCAGTCTTTTCTTTTTGAACACGCACTATAACAATATCTCTTTCATAAACTTTGCCGGGTTTCCTCCGTACACTGTATTTGTAGGAACGTTTTTCGTAACAACGGCACCTGAAGCTATTACCGCATTATCTCCGATTGTTACACCGGGATTAATAATTGCTCCGCCACCAATCCAGACATTATCTCCTATGGTAACAGGCTTTCCATACTCCAGTCCGCTCTTTCTTTCAACTGGGTGAAGTGGATGAGTAGCAGTAAAAATCTTGACTCCTGGTGCCAACATACAATCTTCACCAATTCTTATTTCACAAATATCCAACAATATACAATCAAAATTAGCGTAGAAATTCTCCCCAATATGAATATTAAAACCATAGTCACATCGAAAATGAGGTTCAATAAAAATATTTTTTCCGGTACTACCAAATAATTCTTTTAACATACCTGAACGTTTTACAACATCCTCTTCCGTTGTCGCATTATAGTAGCGAGTTGCTCTTCTCGCAAATTGTCTCGCTTTATATAATTCAGGGTCCGCTGGTTTATATAATTCGCCGTCTATCATCTTTTGCTTCTCTGTTTTCAATATTCTTACCTACCCTCAACTTCAGATTAAATTACCAAAATAAAAATCTATTTCTCACTAATCTCTCTTTGGCTATGATTAGTACGTTGTTTCCATTTATTCTGAATACGGCTAATAAGTCCTTTTGTCCATTGATATACTTCCTTCATTTGAATTCCAATAATCATCCAAACAAGTAAAAATAAATGCCCAAAGACTATAACTATCGCCCATCCATTCGCATTTCTTAGTTGATTCCAAATATAAACAATTTCATTTGTGCCTTCTAGTCTGTAAATACTAAAAAGAAAAGTCATCAATGGTAGTAATAATGAAAGAATAATACCTAAACTAGAAAGTATTTCAAACTCTCTTCGAATCCAATGTACAACGGAAATACATAAAACAAATAGTATTCCTAATAAATAAATTACAAATAGAAAATATGGAATATCAATCATAACAACGCCCCTATTCTTTTATTCTATGATATTGGAAGAAAAATAGTAGTTTATAATTTTTAATTATATGTATCATTTTATCTAAGTTAACAAATATTACAATAGAACCAATTTCATAATTGCTAATTTTTATAAAAAACGATTAATTAGTAAAGATGATGCTGAAAACTCTGCTAGGATCTGCCATCGAAAACAAAACAGTGTAATATTTGAATTTTATACCAAGGATATTAAATTCATATAATAGAACAAAAGCGCAAGCGCCCGTTTATCACCGTATGTCCTGCGCCCCTGTTTTTCAAGGGGGGGTTCGACTGGTCGAACTTCTTTATTTCTTTGAGATAAAGGAAACACGATAAGCGTATGCGAATCGATGTTGACTTTCACCGCACGGGTATAAGTGCGACTATGCCTCACAAAGAACACTCGGCAGTCTTCTTTATCCTAAGGAGGTTTCCGGAAGGACAATAGGTGATGGGTGCTGGAGCTGGACGTAGCTAATTAACTTAGTTGTTTATCCACAGACCCAAAATTTTATAATTTCCTAGACAACGAAGAAAAGAGGATATTATGCTCCTACAGCATAATATCCTCTTCCTT
Organism: Oceanobacillus iheyensis HTE831; assembly: GCF_000011245.1. NCBI lineage: Bacteria > Bacillati > Bacillota > Bacilli > Caryophanales > Bacillaceae > Oceanobacillus > Oceanobacillus iheyensis. The sequence goes on along the minus strand of NC_004193.1, from coordinate 1,106,066 downwards.
GAAATGAATCTTTTATTAAACAATATCCTCTGCTAACTCTCTGCTATCAGTTGTTTGTTGTTTTTTAGAACGCTGTGGTAACATATGAAATAATATATTTAATACTATTGCAGTTACGCTACCTGCTACAATTCCATTACTCGTTAATATTTGTAAACTATTCGGAATTTGTGCAAATAGTTCTGGGACAACTGTAACACCTAAGCCCATCCCAACGGAGCATGCAATGATCATAGAATTTTCATGCGAGTCGCTAATTACTGCACTAAGCATCTTGATCCCTTGAGCAATGACCATACCAAACATTGCTACCATTGCCCCTCCTAATACAGCTGTTGGAATAATTGTAGTAAGTGCTGCTATTTTTGGTATTAATCCTAAAGCAATCAACATGATACCCGCAACAACAATTACTCTTAATTTTTTCACGCCAGTCATTTGAATTAAACCAACGTTTTGAGAAAATGCTGTATATTGTAAAGCATTAAATATCCCACCTAGTAAAATGGCCAACCCTTCTGCACGATATCCTTTCGTTAAATCTTTCTCTTTTAATTTCTTATCTGTGATATCCCCTAAAGCAAAATATACTCCGGTAGATTCCACTAACGATACCATCGCAACTAATATCATTGTAATAATTGCCGGCCATTCAAAGGTCGGAGTCCCAAAATAAAAAGGTTGAATCATATGGAAGTAAGACGCATCTGCAACTGCCGTAAAATCAACTCTTCCCATGAAACTAGCAATAATTGTACCTATAGCTAATCCAATTAAAATAGATATGGAGCGTAAAAATCCAGTTGTAAAGCGATACATAAGTATAATAAATAATAATGTGCCAAATCCAAGTGAAATATTTGCTAATGAACCAAAGTCACTTGCACCTTGTCCACCGCCAAGATTGTTAATAGCGACTGGAATTAGAGTAATACCAATGATGGTTACTACTGAGCCAGTTACAACTGGTGGGAAAAATCGAACAAGTTTGCCGAAAAATCCACTAATTAGAACTACAAATATACCTGAAACAATAATCGCTCCATAGATAGCAGTTATCCCATATTGCCCACCAATGGCAATCATTGGTGCAACTGCTGTAAATGTACATCCTAATACTACTGGCAAACCAATACCAAAGAAACGATTATTCATAACTTGAAATAGTGTAGCAATACCACACATAAAGATATCGATGGCTACAAGATATGTTAATTGTTCAACTGTTAGCCCAAGCGCTTCCCCAACAATTAATGGTACTAAAATGGCTCCTGCATACATTGCTAATACATGTTGAAATCCCAGAGCTGCGATCTTCATTATATACGAGCCTCCTCTTTAAACCTTACTGTTCCATCCGATAATGATTCTACTATGGCTAAAGATTCTACTCGAATACCTTTATCTCTTAGCTGTTTTCCGCCAGTTTGAAAACCTTTTTCGATTACAATACCTACACCCACTACTGTCGCTTTCGCTTGTTTCGCTATTTCTAATAGACCTAAGGCTGCTTGGCCATTTGCTAAGAAATCATCCATAACTAAGACAATATCGTCTTCATGGAGAAAATCTTTTGAAACAGAAATTTCATTCGATGTCTTTTTTGTATAGGAGTATACTTCCGCAGTAAAAAGATGATCGGTTAGTGTGAGCGATTTTCTTTTTCTTGCAAAAATTACTGGAACGTCTAACTCCAAACCTGTCATTGTTGCAGGTGCAATTCCTGAAGATTCAATGGTTAATATTTTTGTAATTCCAGTATTTCTAAATTTTTTTGCAAATTCTTCTCCAACTTGCTTCATTAATTTAGGGTCTACTTGATGATTTAGAAAAGAATCAACCTTTAACACAGTATCCGACAACACTCTTCCTTCTTCGATGATTTTATTCTTTAGTAACTCCATGCTTCCATTCCTCCTAAAATATAAAAAGCTCGAAAATCCGCCTATAAAAAAGCAGATTTCCGAGCTTGAAATGTCGAAAATTTAAAAACGATAGTCTTTGAGTTTGATAGATAGAATATCGAATTTTCCGCTTTTCCATAGTCGGTTCATTTACGGTAAACCGGTAGAAACTTGCAGGCCATATCCCCGCGATTATATGAAAAAACTATATATAAGGTTTCAAGATGAAGAATGTATTCAGTATAGCATTTGCAGGCAAAAAAACAAGCTATTATAAAAAAGAAAAACCTTTCTCACAATTGTGATAAAACAAAACTTCAATCATCAATGCCATTTTTCTCCTGAACAAACATGGATACACTTTTTTGGAATAAAAGTTATTTTTTGTTCCACTCTAAAAACTCTAAACGATTACCGAAAGGGTCGCGCACATAAAATCGGATCGCACCTGGTAGTTTATTATCGGATTGTGTCACTATCCCTTTTTCTTCTATATAACGTTGGAAAATTGGAAGATTTTCTACTTCGATTGCAGGATGTGCTTTTTTTAGCGATTGGAAGGGTTCCTCAATACCTATATGCAAAGAAACTCCCTCTGATTTAAACCAAACACCACCATTTTTCTGTAATACCTTTGGTTTTATTTCTTCTTCAAACCCGAGTATATTAATATAAAAATCTCTCGCTTCATCCTCAGATCCTGTTGGTGCTGATAACTGGATGTGATCAATGTTTTTAATTTTAAAGTCCATTCTAATTCTCCCCTTATCGATTCTTACTCTTAGAATATCAATAAACAGAAGAATTGAATAATTCTATTTTAGAATATAATTTGATTACTTTTTGTTATCGTTTTAAGGATACATCCGGAAAAAGTATTCAAGTAAAAGAGTAAACAGAATGATTATTTTTGAAAACCTCCTACAGAAACCTACTGTGCTTATCCAAAAAGTGTCTAGCTTCAGTAATAGTGCCATACAAGAAAAAAAGCCCGCTCTCTGATGAGAACGGGCTTAATCATTAAAATTATGTATACAGGCCACATTTGCCGTATCTTGTAATAAAAAGTTTTAAACCACCACTTCGCAAAGTGGGTGTTCGCAGAAAACTTCCTGCCTTCCGCTTCAACGGCGGCTCGGCATTCCAATTTCGATGTAAAACTCCCTATTCCAACATTAGAGGTTAAAACTTATATTAATACGAACAATGTAGCTTGTAGAGATATCATAACGTTTTTTGTCCTATTTATCAATAAGCTATATTTACTAATTTTTTCCTATAACTTTGTATTCTTTTTCTTAGCACGTTGTTCTAATTGGCTTTCTGGGGACTGACTAGCTTCATCTTCTGACTTCCCCTGTGGATTCACACTAGAGTTTACTTGTTTTTTGCTCCAATTAGTATTTTTTTGGTTCAATCCGACCACCTCCTTGTCTTATTGTTCGTATTCTAGACAAGGATATACATTCAGATCTATATTCACAAAGTAGAAAAATCCACATCTTCATAATTATTTCGTAACGATCGTTTTAAGACTTTTCCGCTCGGATTTTTCGGTAATACATCCGTAAAATCTACATATTTTGGTATTTTAAACTTGGATAACCGACCACTGCAATATTCGATGACTTGTTGTTTTGTAACTATATTTTCTTCTTTTAATACAATAATAGCAGTAACTGCTTCTCCCCAATAAGGATCTGGAACACTAATTACAGCTACTTCTGATACGCCATCAATTTCATATATAACCTCTTCAACTTCACGACTAGATACATTTACTCCTCCAGTAATTATCATATCCTTCTTGCGATCTACAATCGTGATATACCCTTCTTCATCCATAAATCCTAAATCTCCACTATGGAACCATCCGTGCTTAAACGCCTCTTTCGTTTTTTCTGTAGCATATAAATATCCCGTCATCGCGTGAGGGGTTCGATGTACAATTTCTCCAACGATTCCGCGAGCAACTTCCTCTCCATTGGCATCTATAATTTTTGTCTGTACATTTAAACTCGGTAATCCAGCTGAACCTAACTTTCGTAATTGGTCTTTTGGTTGTAGTACCGTTGCTAATGGAGCTACTTCTGTCTGCCCATAGCAGTTCCAAAGTTCGATTTGCGGAAGTCTTTCCGTCAACTCTTTAATAATTTCCATTGGCATAATTGCTGCTCCATAGTAACCTTTTTTCAAGGAACTTAAATCTCTTTTATTAAAATCTGGATGCCGTAATAAGCCAATCCATACAGTTGGAGGGCAAAATAATTGAGTTACTTGCTCTTTTTCAATGGTTTCTAAGATTAATTCCGGACTAGCAGAAGGAAGGATGACGCCACTTGATCCGATGTATATACTTGGACCTAAGAATACATGAAGTTGTGCACTATGATAAAGAGGCAATGCATGTATAGAAATATCATGACTTTCCATTTTACAATCAATAATAGTACTGACATATTCACTTACGATACTTTTATGAGTCAACATTACACCTTTTGGTTTTGATTCAGTTCCACTTGTATACAATATATGTGCTAAATCATCATCATAAATTTCCACCTCTGGCATTGTAGAAGATTGATTCGATTGAATTTGATTTAATGCTATCCACTGACCGCTTGATTCCACCTCTGTTGGTACAACTTCTAAGGCTATATAATGTTCAAGGTTTTTATCTTCTGCTGCAGCTATTACTACATCTCTAAATTCAGTAGACGCCATTACACCTATTGCCATTGAATTTTCTAATATATACCGTATTTCCTGGGATGTAAGCATGTAATTAACAGGAATTAATACTGCTCCAATTTTAGCAAGTGCATACGTGACAAGTACAAAGTCCAAACTATTTTTTGAAACTAAAATTAGCTTGTCACCCTTTTTAATCCCGATATTCAGAAATCCATTAGCTGTTTGATTTACAAGGTTATCAAGTTCTTGATAGGTTAGTCTTTCAGACCTGTAAGCGATTGCATTTTTATCCGGATAGCGCTCACTTGTTCTTGTTAATAGATCGCCTAATGTATTTCTTCGTACTCGATTAATTAATCTATCTAACTCTGTATCGATTTGATTTAATTCCAATGACCTCACTCCCCTTATAATTATTTAACTATTATTATAATTCAGATATATGAGGTTGTCACTGTGTGATTTATAATAAAGAAGAATTGAAATAAAACAAAAGGTATTTTGTTCAAAAGACGGAGATAGCTAGAATAAACATAAGAAATATGTGGATACTCTTTGAAAATCAATAATCGATTTTCTGATTGAGAAGTATTGCTTCGAGGTCTTCTTATCCTATGGGAACAATGCATAATTGCCCCGAATACATATGCATCCGGGGATCAACTTCCGATGCTGGGTAAGCGTAGTATATTTCTGTAGGGGGTTTTCAAACAAATTGAAATGATCATTTGTTATGCCCTAATCCTATTTAATCTAGAAATATAATTTTGTAGCTTTTGGTTTTCTAGCTGATTTTCCTTTTTTGGAAACGAGCCACCGTTCTATAAATTCTTCCGTTGTACCTATTTTCTGCTCTGCCAAAGATGCCAAAAAGATTTTTGCAGACGCTCGAGCATCATCCATCGCATGATGATGATTTAACGCTATACCGTGGTGATTTGCCACCGTATGTAATTTATGATTTTCTAATTGCGGCCAAATTAACCGTGAGATTTTAACCGTACAGAGCGACGTATAATTTGGACATGGGATGTCGTATTTATTCAAAGATTGACGTAGAACACTCATATCAAAACTTGCATTGTGGGCAATTAATATCGTGTCTTCTAAATACGCTGATAATGTTGGCCATAATTCAGCAAAGGTCGGTGCCTCCTGTACTTGTTCTTCGGTAATTCCATGTATAAAGACATTTCCTGAGCGGAATGAAGCTAACGGATTAATGAGCGTGTAAAACTCATCTATAATTTCAGTATCATTCATAATTACTACACCTACGGAACAGGCACTATTTCTTTTTTCGTTTGCTGTTTCAAAATCTATCGCTGCAAACTTAACCATTCCAGACTCCCCCTATATCTCCATAATATCCCAATTGGTAATTATGCCTACCAACTTTTCATCCTCTTTCCCTGTTTTTGTTATAAGCAATGCCGCGAGCCGATTCCCTTTTCCGACTTGTTCTGAAAATACCTCAGCAGCTTCATATACAGACATTTCCTCGCTTATAAAAAGATGATTATCTGATTTTTCATATTGTAAAATATCTTCAGCAGTTGCATTAGTGATCTGTTGACTATCATTCATTGAATTTGCGATCCAACGAGCAATGCCCTTATGTGTAATTAAACCTTTAAAATCTTGATGCTTATATATCGGTAACTTCGTTAATCCTCTATCTCTTACTACCTGAAGTAACTTTTGTACAGAATCGTTTAATTGGAATGTAACCACTTGTTTTATAAATGCATTCTTTACTTGTTTTGGACTTGTAAAATCTTCTTCTATTTTTTCGATTCGTTCCACAATTGTATCATGAGGTTCTGCAATCGCATAGGAAACATTGATACGGTTATGAATAATTGCATTTCTCAGTTCAGCAAATTCCAATAAATCATCGTAATATCGTTTTATCGTAGCATTAGAATCTGATAAAACACGGACTGCTCTTGAGAAACCCATTTCTTTTTTCTGTAATTGTGATTTTAATGCTTTGTCTATACGATTAAATGCTGTAATAAAGCGTTCTGAATTTTTATACATACATTTTTCTCCTATCTTTGCGTTCTATCATTCTAACCGTTCGTACATTACATTAAACATCTATTTTCGATTGTTTATTTCGCCTTGTAGAGTACTTTACCGTTCTCCTCTACACTTTGTATATCCTCTTTTTCTGCTAAATAAATTAAACGTGTTAATGTTGCCATAAATTGACTGACAAAAGCAGTCCCTTTCATCGGTCCATAAATTTTTGTAGTGATTTTAAAAGCTGACATCGGTTTGTCTGATAGAAGTCGTTTGAGTTCTTCAAGTCGAAAAAGATGTCGGTTATACGTTTCCGTTATCCGTTCTGATAAATTTACCATCACTTTTCCATGGCCGGGTAATGCTAACTTACTTGGATATTCCTGTAATTCTAATAAGGATGGTAAATAATCCTTTAAAGGGTTCAACTCTTCTCCCATCCATAACCCAATAACTGGTGAAAGATGCTCTATCACATGATCTCCTATAATCATTACTTCCTCTTGCGTATTATAAAAACAGTAGTGATCTGGTGCATGTCCTGGTGTCCAAATCGCTTGATAAGGTTTATTTCCTAAAACCACTTCATCAAAATCATCAAAAAATCCGTCCGGTTCAAAATCATAGATAAAAGAAAAATCCTTTATTTTTAACGGTAATGGTGGTGTACCATGACGCTTTATTAATGCTTTCATTCTTTCCATATGTACTTTTCGGTCTCTTCCCTTTAGCATTTCTTTATACCCTCTTCTAGAAACAAAGACAGGAATGGCATATTCCTCTTGAAACCACTTTGCCAATCCTATATGATCCTCATGAGTATGGGTTAATATTAGTTTTTCAATCTGATAATTATCCAAAACGGTCTTCCATGTTTCCTTAGTTCCCGTTGAATAAATACCAGTATCTATGACAGTATATCCATTCTCTCCTTTTATTAAATAACAATTCACTTCCCCCATTGCACCTTTAAATCGAACTACGAATTGAAATATATCTTCTGTAATTTTCGTTAACATGAAATACCTCTTTCTAAAACAATTCAATGTATAAATGAGCTTATTGTTATTTTATCGTTCCAAGATGGAATTGCAAGACAAAGGAACTAAAATAAGTTCCAAAAACAAATTAATATAGGTAGAGAATCCGTGCTAATATTAACTCCAAAATGCATGACTTAAATGCCCTCAACAGAGCCGAATACTTTACATGTTTTGAAATCTTTATGATCTTTCGTTCAGCGTAGTACTGCCCGGCTAGAAGCACAAACTTTTTATTTTCAAAAAAGTCTTGACACTATATTCAATATCTTATAAAATTTCTATTAATTAAATATGACAATTCTTATCCAGAGAGGTGGAGGGACTGGCCCAAGGAAGCCTCGGCAACAGACTTATTTGATTAAGTACTGTGCCAATTCCAGTAGCGTAATTGCTAGAAGATGAGAAGAGTATATAGTACGGTTTCCTGTACCCTCTTCTTACTTGTAGAAGGGGGTTTTTACTTTTCCCTATTCTCTGTACAGAACTGTCATATGCTAGTTTCATAGAGCAAGACCCTACTCTATAAGACTAGCCCAAATCTAAAGGAGAAAGAAGGAAATTAACATGACAAAAACAGTTATTAAAGCACCATTTCGCGCAGACCATGTAGGTAGCTTACTACGACCAGAGCGTTTACACCAGGCAAGAAAAGATTATACAAATGGAAGTATTTCAGAAAAAGAATTGCGAGACATTCAAACAGAAGAAATCGAGCGCATCGTAGACAAACAAATTGAGGTTGGTTTACAAGCTGTTACAGACGGTGAGTTCCGTCGATTATGGTGGCATACGGACTTTTTAGAAGAATTAAATGGCATAGAAGGTTATATTCCAGAAAAAGGTTACTTATTCAAAGGAATTGAAACGGAGAGATATAACATCCGTAATAGTGGAAAGATCAGTTTTCCAAAAGACCATTCATTTGTGAAGGATTTCATTGAGTTTCAACAAATAGTAGGGGATCGTGCTGTAGCAAAACAAACCATCCCTAGTCCAAATCAATTATTTCACAAAGGAACGCGCAATCCTGAAGTTTATCCAGATATCCAATCGTATGCAGAGGATATTATTAGTACGTATCGAGATGCAATTCAAGCATTTTACGATGCTGGATGTCGATACCTGCAATTAGATGATGTATACATTGCTGGATTGAACGTAGATGAGTTAATAACATTTGAAGAAGATTTATCTCGTCAAGAGTTGATTGATTTATCTTTACATGTTGTAAACAGTGTACTTGAGAATAAACCAGATGACTTAATAGTAACGACACACTTATGTAGAGGAAACTATCGATCTGCCTGGGCATTTGAAGGAAGTTATGCTCATATCGCCCCAACCTTATTTGCTAATGAAAAAGTGGACGGATTTTTCTTAGAGTATGATGATGATCGTTCAGGAAGCTTTGAGCCTCTTTCTCACATTCCTAACGGTGGCCCACAGGTCGTCATTGGGGCAATCACTTCTAAATTCGGTGTGCTAGAAGACAAAGAAGAAATCATTAATAAAATCAAAGATGCGTCACAATACATCCCGCTAGATCAAATTTCACTTAGTCCACAATGTGGATTTGCATCAACTCATCAAGGAAATAAATTAACAGAAGAGGATCAGTGGAATAAATTACGATATATTGTAGAGCTTTCCAAAGAGATTTGGGAATAAGCTTCTAAAACCTATAAAAACACCAAACTACTTCCGATATAATCTAGAAGTAGTTTGGTGTTTTTTTATTCGCGAATTTGTCCTGATCCTGAAATCACAAATTTAGTCGACGTTAATGCCTCCAGCCCCATCGGACCACGAGCATGTAATTTTTGTGTACTAATTCCTATTTCTGCACCATATCCGAATTCAAATCCATCTGTAAATCTAGTTGAAGCGTTGTGATAAACTGCTGCAGCATCAACTTGAAGCTGAAATTGTTCAGCATTCATCTTGTTTTCCGTTATAATCGCTTCCGAATGACGTGTACCATAGCGATTGATGTGATCGATAGCTTCTGATACTGAATCAACTATTTTTACACTTATTTCACTTGATAAATATTCCTTTTCCCAGTCCCTTTCCACTGCTTTTATTGCTGGTGGAAATTTTTCCATAACGACTGAATCACCGTGAATTTTGATATCATGAGATTGCATTGTTTTTAATAATTCTAAACCATGATCCTCAAACCACTGTCTATGAATAATTAATGACTCAATTGCATTACACACAGATGGACGCTGAAGTTTTGCATTCAAAACAATTTCCGTTGCCATCTCTACTTTAGCAGATTCATCTAGATAAACATGGCAATTTCCTGCACCAGTTTCAATTACAGGTACAGTTGATTGTTTTATCACTGTATCTATTAATTGTTTACCTCCTCTTGGTATTAAAACATCTAGATATTCATTTAATTGAAAAAATTGATTCGCTACTTCTCTTCTAGTATCCTCAATTAATTGCACAGCTTCTTTTGGTATAGAGCTGGAAGCCAATGACTGATGAATAACTTGAATAAGCGCTTTATTAGACTCTATGGCTGAAGAACTACCACGCAAAACTACTGAGTTCCCTGTTTTTATTGCAAGAGAAGCTGCATCTACAGTGACATTCGGTCTAGCTTCATAAACCATACCAATAACACCAATTGGAACACGCTTTTTGGTAATAAATAAGCCATTATCTTTCTCTATTATTTCTAGAGCTTCTCCAATCGGATCAGTTAATATAGTTACCTGTAAAATTGCATCAGCTATATCTTGTAACCTTTCCTCATTCAATCTTATTCGATCGATAACCGCTTCAGATAACCCTTTTTTCTTCCCTTCTTCTATATCTAAAGCATTTGCAGTTAATATTTCTTGCTTGTGATTTATAATTGCTTGTGATATTAATTGCAATGCTTCATTCTTGTCGTCCGTTGTAGATAGAGCCATTTTAAAACTTGCTTGTTTTGCACGCTTCGCTTTCTCTATTACTTCACTCATTGGAACTCCTCCTTTATTTGATCAACCATAACCCATGAATCTCTGTGAATCACCTCAATAGCAGGGATTTGCGTCATCTGTTTTGCTTTTTTTAATGTGTTGGCTGCGTTGAGCTCTTCAGACGAACAACTCACTTGCCCTCTTCCTAATAAATTTCTTCGATTATAAACTTCTACAACATCTCCATCTTCAAAATCTCCCTGAGTATTAATCACACCAGCTGACAACAAACTACCGCCGTTATGCATAAGTGCTTGAGTAGCCCCATCATCAATAAATACTTTCCCCTCTAATGTCGAATGCAAAGAAATCCATTGCTTACGAATCGGAATTTGTTTATTGCGGAAACTTCTAACATACGTTCCCTGTCCATGTCCATTTACTATTTCTAGTAATTTAGATACTCCTACCCCTTTACCAATAAAAACTGGGACTCCGAGAGAAGCTGCTACCTTTGCTGCCATCAGTTTCGATTTCATACCACCAGTACCTAATTTCGATCCTGAAACATCCGTTTCCTGTATCATATCATTAGTAATTAAATCAATTGTATCGTACCGCATAGCACTCGCATATTTACCAGGATGTTTATCATAAATCCCATCAATATCGGTTAATATTATTAATTGAGCTGCATGGATAGAACCACTAACTAAAGCAGAAAGCATATCATTATCCCCGAACGTTAACTCATCAACAGCAACTGTGTCGTTTTCATTAATAATCGGTATAACTCCTCGTTCTAGTAATTCAAGCATAGTAGATGTAGCATTCTTATACCGTTTTTGGACCGAAAAATCAGACCTCGTTAATAATAATTGAGCAGATCGAATATTGTATTCCATAAACTTATCCATATAAGTATGAATAAGTAGACCTTGACCAATCGCCGCGGATGCTTGTTTTCCTTTTAACGTAACCGGTCTAGAAGAATATCCTAAGTTTCGAAAACCCGCTGCAACAGCTCCTGAGGAAACTAAAATAACTTCAAAGTTATGTTGATGTAACATAGCTAACGCATTCACATGGTCTCCTAGTTTCTTATGATCAATTTCACCTTTTTCATTCGTTAGTGAGCTACTTCCAATTTTTATAACTACCCTCTTCTTATTCATATTCTTCTCCTCCTCAATATTCTCTAAGTGTCTATTTTCAGGTATAAGAACAAAAGCCCAAACGCCCGTTTATCACCGCATGTCCTGGACCGGGCTAAATAACTTTATAACTTAGTACGTTTTTTCCACAGCTTCAAAATTTAATAATATCCTGGAACATAAAAAAACCCCTTCATCCCCATTCAATAAAAGGGACGAAAGAGTTTTCTTCCGCGGTACCACCACATCTTAGATGCAATGATTTGCATCTCACTTCTACCATTAACGCTGGCTAAACGCCCATGTTTACATGGGACTCCAAAGGTAGGTTCTGATAAATCAGCAATGACGGAATCTCTCAGCTAATAAATTCCGATCTCTTTCATTCGATATCTACATACTATTCCTCTGTTAAACGTTCAACTGTATTGTTATATATTATTATCAGTTTCTCCTTAAATGTCAACAACTAAATTGTGTTTCAATCTGATTTTTAGTCAAATCAAATAGTTCCATCTATAATATGGACTAGGAGGTATCATTATGTGCTTAATAACATTCGCTATCCAAAAACATTCAGAATATCCATTTATATTGATTGCCAATCGTGATGAATTCTATGACCGCCCCACTGCAAAAGCATCATTTTGGGATGATGCTCCAGCTATTTTAGCAGGAAGAGATTTAAAATCAAAAGGTACATGGTTGGGTATAACAAAGCAAGGAAAAATTGCAGCAATCACCAATTACAGAAATCCTTCACTTCCTGAGACAGGTACATATTCAAGAGGAAAAATTCCTGTTGATTTTTTAAATAATGAAATAGATGCATCACATTTTTTATCCAGATTAGAAGAAAATAAATCCTTATATGCAGGATATAATGCTTTATTTGGTAATTACCAAAACCTCTATACGTACAACAATATTTATAATAGTAGTGAACAATTAGTGTCGGGTATACATTCCTTAAGTAACGATAAATTGAATACTCCATGGCCAAAAGTAGTAAAAGCGAGGGGGTTATTACAAAACCACCTTGAAAGTAATCAAGATATTTCTAACGAGGCATTATTCCGTATCTTACAAAATGCGGATAAACCAAATGATCAAGACCTTCCTGACACCGGTATTGGATTACAATTAGAACGAAATTTATCTTCTATGTTTATAGATACTGGTAATTATGGGACAAGAGCTTCGACAATTATCTTAATCGATAAGAATAACGACGCAACCTTTATCGAACGTACGTATCATCAAGGCAACGTTATAGAAGATAAAAATTACTATTTTTCGATTGTTTCCGATTAATTTTAACCATCACCGGGTAAATTAATACAATATGGTTGTCTTATAAGGAGGTCAACAAATGTTATTCGATGATCCGGTATATGCTAGTCGCTTACTGACTTTACTCACGCTTTCTTTCCATATTATCTATGCCACAATTGGTGTCGGTGTCCCACTAATGATTATGATTGCTCAATGGATAGGAATTAAGAAAAATGACATGCATTACTTATTAATGGCCCGGCGTTGGGCAAAAGGGTTTATAGTAACAGTAGCTGTCGGTGTAGTTACTGGTACTGCTATTGGTTTGCAGCTTTCCCTACTTTGGCCAAGTTTTATGGAGTTAGCTGGTAATATTATCGCACTTCCTCTGTTTATGGAAGTATTTGCATTCTTTTTCGAAGCTATTTTTCTTGGTATCTACTTATACACTTGGGACCGCTTCGATAATCAAAAAAAACATTTCTTATTACTCATACCAGTTGCTGTAGGTGGCGGTATGTCAGCTTACTTTATTACGGTAGTTAACTCGTTTATGAATTCTCCAGCCGGCTTTGACATTGTAAATGGCGAGCTTGTTAATGCTAATCCACTTGCTGCCATGTTCACGGTATCCATGCCTACAAAAGTAGCGCACGTGTTATCAACTGGTTATATGACGATTGCTTTTGTTTTAGCGGCAATTGCAGCCTTTCGTCTATTACAAGGGTCAAATCGGGAATATCATAAGAAATCACTTAACATGCTAATGAAAGTAGGTTTTGTCTTTGCTCTAGCAACTGCGTTAATTGGAGACCTTTCTGGTAAATATTTAGCAGAATATCAACCAGAAAAATTAGCAGCTGCGGAGTGGCATTTTGAAACATCTTCAGAGGCGCCATTAGTAATGTGGGGAGTTCTTGATGACAACAATGAACCGCAATACGCATTGGAAATCCCTTACGCACTAAGTATATTAGCACATAGTTGGCCAACCGCAGAAGTTATTGGCCTAAATGAATTCCCTGAAGACGAGCAACCTCCACTTATCATTCATTATTTCTTTGACACGATGGTGACTATCGGGGTATTTATGCTTGGTCTATCATTTATTTATTGGCTTGGTATCCGTAAACGCTGGAACTTCGTCGAATCAAAATGGTACCGTTGGCTCATCGTTCTAGGAGGCCCATTATCATTCCTAGCTATCGAAGCTGGCTGGTGGATGGCTGAAGTTGGTAGACAGCCTTGGATTTTACGAGGGATTATGACGATTGACGAAGCAGCAACAACCAGTGATTATGTTGGAATAATGTTCTACTTATTCGTACTACTTTATCTTATCTTAGGAGTAGGAACTGTAGTTGTATTAAGAAAAATGTTCCAAAGAAGTCCGATAGAAAAAGACATCGAGAATTATCAAGGTGGTGACCAAAAATGATATTAGAAATCATCGGTATTTCTGTGCTTTGGTTATTCCTGTTTGGCTATGTCATCGTTGGTTCCATTGATTACGGTGCAGGATTCTTTAATGCATACAGCATTTTAACCGGGAAGCAACATATTGTTTCTAAAGTTATTCAACGTTATCTTTCACCAGTATGGGAAGTCACAAATGTATTTTTTGTATTTTTCTTCGTAGGAATCGTTGGATTCTTTCCAGAAACTGCATTTTACTTTGGTACCATACTCTTGGTTCCTGGAAGTTTAGCATTGATTTTACTCGCAATCCGCGGGTCTTATTATGCATTTGAATCTTATGGAAAGAAAGGGCATAAAGGATATGCATTTATGTATGGAGCGTCTGGAATATTACTCCCAGCCTCCCTCTCTATTGTATTGACAATATCTGAAGGTGGATTTATCACCCTTAATAATGGAGAGCCACAACTTGAATATCTTGATTTATTTATGAGCCCACTTACTTGGTCGATTGTGGTATTAAGTATTATCTCTGTTCTCTATATTTCAGCCGTATTTTTGACCTGGTATGCAAATGAGACTGGTGATGAAGGAGCAACAAATTTAATGCGCAAATATGCATTAGTTTGGTCCGTTCCACTTATCATTGCAGCTTCCGGAATTATTGTAGAACTGCGCTTCCATAACGAAGAACACTTTAACAACATTATTGACCTATGGTGGATGTTCGGAATATCTTTTCTTCTATGGATTGGTACCGTATGGTTAATTTGGAAGCGTAAGAACTACATCACAGCATTCTGGCTACTAGTTGGTCAATTTGCTTTTGCCTTTTTCGGATATGGTATTTCTCATTACCCATATCTTTTATATCCATATATTACGATATCTGAAGGCTTTACAAATGAAGCAATGGCAATAGCTTTAATAATTGCCTTCATACTAGGAATGGCATTATTAATACCATCGCTTTATTTACTGCTAAGGTTATTCTTGTTTGATGAAAATTATAAAAAAGGAAAGAAGTGATTAGACATGATTAATGACTTTCTCATTTTTATCGCACCCTTCCTTATTTTGTTTGCCGCAATGGGAATATCATTCTACGTAGCACTAAAAGATGGATCGTGATAAGAAAAGTGATGGGCGCCGTTTAAAAACGTAGAGACAAACCAAACCGCATCGGATATTAAAATCCAATGCGGTTTGGTTTGTCAAATAAAGTGTGTAAGTCCCTGTTTACTCAAGGTACTTTAACACCCTATCTCTTAACTCATCATGTAAAAGAAGTTGGTTCATAACCATTGCCCAGTTTTGGATGTGGCCACCTTTCCATTTGGTCTAGAGTTCTTTTACACGTAAAAACAATACTTTTAATAGAGCGTTCTTGTTGGGGAATGCTCCTTTTTCGTTACTTTTATTCTACCAAATATAAAAACTGTGTAAGTAAGAACCATACGCATTCTTACTTACACAGTTTAGTTTATACTCCAATTCCAATGCGGTTTGTTTCATTTCAGCCTTTCAGCGGGCAGTACAATTATAAATTTAATTTTTCGTTCTCCAAATCCTTCATACGTTTAAAATATCCGTTATGTTGCATCAAGTTATGGTATGTTCCTTTTTCTACAACTTTCCCATGGTCCATAACAATGATTTCATCCATTTTTTGTAATCTTGTTAAACGATGTGTTACCACAATGACAGTACTTTTCTCTGAGTATTGGTCAATCTTATCCCAAATGTGTTTTTCAGTCACTGCATCTAAGGAAGAAGTTGGTTCATCTAATGCCCATATAGCAGCGCTTCGAATAAAGAGTCGGGCTAACGCTAGTCGTTGTTTTTCTCCTCCTGAAAGGTTGGAACCTTGTTCCTGTAATAAATCATCCAATCGAATTTGATGTAAATTCACATTGTCCAAAGCCTCACGAAGTTCGTCATCTGTTGCTTCAGAATTAGCTAAATGCAAATTTTCTCGAATTGTTCCATAGAAAAAATGATTGGATTGCAATGAAACGTTCGCATGCTTCCATAATGTTTCCTCTTCTAAATAAGCTATTGAATCTTTATTCCACCTTATCAAACCGTCTGTTGGCTGAATCATTCCAAGGATAAGCTGTAACACTGTCGACTTACCAGATCCACTAGCACCTACAATGGCTATTTTAGACCCAGCTTCAAAATGAAGGGAGATATTTTGCGCAACAGGGCGAGGAGTACTTGGATACCTCTTTGTTACGTTCTCCAAAGTAATAATTGGCGCTAAATTCGATTCCAATTCAAATGGCTTTTTCCGTTCACTTGTTTCTTCATTCACATTCCACACTTCTTCTAATCGATTCGCCGATTGTTTTGTTTCCTCTAAATAGGCAGGAAATAATGCCATATTTGATGTGTCTTCAAACACTGTCAACGAAATCATGAATAACATTGCTAATAATATTCCTTCTAAGTTACCAATCGATACAAAATAACCAGCTAACCCTAAAACCGCAACCGATACGATAAATGAAACAAATGTCAATAAAGACTCACGAAAAGCTTGTTGGTTATTTGCTTGTTGATTTGCTTGCTCATATAGATTAACTTTATCAAGAATATTATCTTTTTTTGACTCTGCTTGCCCGTATATTTTCAGATCTGTAAATCCATATAAATACTCTGTAACCTCCGAAGACAGTTGCCCACGATACGAACGAACATTACTAGCTATCCTTCTTTGATAGAGATAAAATAATCCAGGAACAATGATCACAACGATGATCATCCCAATCAAAATTACCATTGCTATTGGTATGGAGAATACCATTGTAAATGTAATCGTCGCAATAAAAACGGTCATTAAAACAATTGGTGGATAAAATACTCTTAAGAAAAAATGTTGAAGAGATTCTACATCGCCCACAATACGCGCTAGAATGTCACCACTTCTATATTTTTGTAATATCGTAGTTGAAAGTGGTTCGATTTTCTCATATACGTATACGCGCAAATTACGAAGCATTGAAAATGTCCCTCGATGAGAAAAATACCTTTCTCCATAACGGCTGAGCGCCGAGGATATCCCTAACATTTTTACCATCGCAACGATGATCATCAATGTGTATATTGGTGGAGTAAGTGCAGCTTTTGATATTAAGTATCCGCTGGATGCAAATAATGCAACAGCCGTAACCCCAGCTAAGAAACCAAACAGAATAGACAGGAGGACGTCTTTCCTTTCTTTCAGCGTCATTTTCATGATGAGTTTTAATTCTTGCATTACGCCTCTCCTCCTTGTTGCAATTTCATCATAGACTGGTATAAATCGTCTTCTTGAAGCAACTCTTTATCTGTTCCGATTGCACGAATAGAACCCTGTTCCATCAATACTATTTTATCTGCAGAACGGATAGTTTGCAGACGATGCGCGACAGTAATGACTGTTGCATGTTCTCGCAGTTTATCCATTGATTGTTGTAAAACTTCTTCTGTGTGCACATCTAATCCCGTCGTCGGTTCATCAAATAGAATTATATTTGGTCTTTTTAGGAAAGTACGTGCTAAAACAACACGTTGTTTTTCACCACCTGATAATCCTCTACCAGCTTCACCAATATTGGTATCTAGCCCGTCTGGAAGCTGCTCAATCCATTCCCAAATTCCTGCTTCCATTGCTGCTTGCTTAATCTCATCGCGATCATGTACTTTTGTACTACCTAAAGCAATATTTTCAGTAATAGTTCCTGAAAATAAATACGGATTCTGCGATATATAGATGATTTGTTTAAACCAAGCATGCTCATCCACATCTTCTTGTTTATATTTATCGATATAATAACTTCCTTCTGTAACTGGTAATAATCCAGCAATAAGATGAAGCATCGTAGACTTTCCAGCCCCTGTAGCACCAATGATGGCAACTTGCTCTTTTGGATTAACAATCAAATTAATAGATTGTAATTGAAAACTACTATCAGCATAGTTAAAATTCATATCTCTTAATTCTAATCTTGATGGCTTAGTAGCAGGCAGCACTTCCGTTCCCCATTTAACTTGATTATTTGTTTCACCAAAAATTGCTTCTAGTTTGCTACCGGCTCCCATACTGGATCTTCCAGAATGAAATGCAGTACCTAATGCCTTTAATTGATTGAAAAATTCCGGAGCTAATAATAGCATTAGAAATCCAGTGAAGAAAGAAATATCTTGAAAAATAATCATTCGAATCGCCACTTCTAAAGCAATGAGCCCAATACTTAACATGGAAATAAATTCAAGGGCTAGAGAGTTTGTAAAAGCAACTCTTAATACTTCCATGGTGGAATCACGAAATCGAACACTACTATTTGCAATCTTTTCCCGTTGCTGTTTGGCTTTACCAAATAAACGAATCGTTGGTAATCCCTGTAAAACATCTAAAAATGTCCCCGAGAAAGCTGCCATTTGTGAGAGTTGCTCTTCGGATTTATCTTTTGTCTTAAACCCTATAATCATCATAAATATCGGAATAAATGGAGCAGTGACAAGTATTATTACTCCTGTAGTCCAATGTGTCCAAAAAATAACCGCAAGAATTAGCAATGGGACAACAAATGACTGTATCATTTGTGGTAAATACTGACTGAAATATGCATCAACCTCATCGACAGTATCCATAAAAACGCTTGTTTTATTTCCTGATTGCCCTTTTGCAGCATTAGACACAGTTTGATCAGTAAAATGATTTAATACATCTTCCCTTAATTGTTGCTTAACACTTGTTGACATTCTAGTACCGTTACGCTTATTTATAAAAGAAAATAACATTCGTAATAATAGCATTGCTAATAATAATAAAAATAAATCACCTATAGCATTTACTGTTTTCCCTTGTAAAAATATCTGTTCTATAATGGAGACAATGAGATAACTTTGCCAAATAATCGTTATTCCTAACCCAATAGAACATATAACCATCCAAAGGATCTGTACCTGATGTTGTCGCTGAAGTTGTTTTAGCATAATTCATCCTCCTTCTGGTTAATTTTTTGAAATAGTTAATATAAACAATACTTTGGAATCCAACCCATGATGCCATCGCACCTCTTTATAAGGATATATCCCGCACAATTATCATCTAATATGTAAACTTCCTCACCCTGATTAACACTTACTGTTGTAGTACTTACTCCTTCTTTGCAATAATACCCATCGTTGTTCTCTAGGATATATTCATTTTTCACCCACTGTTGAATATTGGCGTTAGTATTTTTACAGCGTGTAAAATATTGCTCTTTCTCAATAGGTTCAATTTGATAATACGGATAATTAACAGAACCCATCCAACCTAAACTATCATTATGAGTCTGTTTTATCGTGATAGAATCTTTCAATTCATCCACATATGTAAAGGAATATTCACCTTGATTAATGATAAGAGCATTTAGTTGCCCGCTAGCTTTTATCTGATTTCCGCCATCTATTGCAATGATATTGTTATCGAGATCGATAATCGGATTATGCGTGGATAGTTCTTCGGTTCTGTAATTAATTACTGGCCAATGCCCGACGATAACTGGCTTATCTACGGAGTGACCTTTTTCATAGAAGGCAGGAGTATATAAAGCATCCGCTTCTTCGGTATTTGGCCACAACTCATCAACAGCAGCATGAACAATAATGAAGTCATCCGTTTCATAAGCGATCGGCAATGATTCTAGCCACTCAATTTCTTGTTCAAAATTATCTTGAAAAATACTAGAAGCTTTAGTTAACGACATCCCGTCTGAGAAAGATTGTCCAGTTGAAGCAATCATTTCATGCATCATTGATTGAGGCCTTGTATTTAAGTACTGTCTTCCTATATCATTTCCCCGAAACACATGACGAAAAACCACATCGCAATTACCTTTTGTTATAAATACCCGTTGTAAATTCTTATCCATCCATTGTACATAATGAACTAAATCAAGGCTGTTTAAACCTTTTTCACAGAGGTCTCCATTAATAAACAAGTAATCTTCTTCGGTATAATTGAGCTTTTTTAACAATTCCTTGAACAAAGTTAAACTTGCATGTATATCGGAGATTACTATTACTCTTCTCAATGGATCGAGTGAAAGATTACGTATGTCAATCATCAATATTATTCTCCTTCTGTATTGTTTGTACAACAAAATCTTCAAACGCTGACTCTTCCTCCATAAAAGGATTATGATTACTATTACTAAATGTAGTAAATGTTGCATTCGGAATTAAGTCTGCAGCTTCTTTTGAGAATACATGGGGACACTGTCTATCATGTAGTCCGCTATAAATATAAGCCGGAACGTTTACATTTACTAGGTAAGGACGTAAATCATAAGACGGTAATTCTTCATACGAATAATAATCGAGACGGTTGCTCACTACCTTCCCACTATTGGGGCGTTTTATCATTTCATCATATCGATGTTTGTTATATACGTACATAAGACCCCACTCTTTTACTAGAGCTCTTCTTTCTTCAATTGGCGTTTCTTTCTGTCCCAACTTCTCTATTATTTCCAGTATACGAGGGTTGTCCTTGTTCTTCTTACAATAAATACTATCCGGATGTTTCATGTATTCATTTGAAGCAGACAACCCTCCAGCAATAATCTTGTTCACGCTTTGTGGAGATTCAATTGCATATTTCAAAGCCAGCATCCCGCCCGTAGAATGTCCTGCAAATGACCAAATCGGAACATTTAATGCTATGCGAATTGCTTCCAAATCTTTTACTGCCTCTATCATACTAAATTGATCGGTAGATGTTGCTGACGCAGACTCTCCACACCCTCGAAGATTAATTAAATACACAGAATAATGTGCGGTAAATTTATCTGCAAAATTATTTCCTCTTTCATTGAATTCACTAAATAAATGAGTTACTGCAAGAGGTGGTCCATCTCCTTTAAAAAAATATTGAAATGTTCCTTTTACCGTTTCAATTTTTTCTTCTCTCCACATGAATAACGCTTCCCCTCTTATTTTAAATTGACTTTCCAATCAAAAATCATCTGTGTACAATTCCAGTTAAATTGCTTCTGTACATGTTTTCCTGCGAATGTAATACCAATAGGAATTCCTATATACTACAAATTAAACTAAGTATAGAATTGATTGATTTTACTGTCAATTCAACGATTATTCTTCTTACATACATAGGAACTAGAAAATTAACCAGACTAAATTATAAATATAAGTGTTAAAGGATGGATAAAAATGAAACATCTTAAAGCAATTGGAATTAAATTTATTATTATGGCCATCATTTTCTTATCAATTGTAAGTATATTTAATTTTGTTAGTGTGGCGGAGATGATTGTAATGAGTGCCATACTAACACTAGCTGCTTATGTTATTGGAGATTTATGGATTCTGCCTAGAATGGGATATGTGGCAGCTACAATCGGTGACTTATTCTTTGCTTATGCTTCTGTTTGGTTCCTTTTATACATCTTTTTAGGAACTTCTTTTCCAATCGCAACAGCCTCTATCTACATTGCCATAATAATTAGCCTTACTGAATCTGTCTTCCATATTTATATGAAAGAAAAGGTTCTTGAGGAGGAAAATAATAGGATAATAAGTCCTAATATGCAGACTGTACAGACCGAATTTGCGGAAGAACAACATACGGAGGAGAAGAATATAAAGAAAGATTCTTATACTCGACAAGACGAAAGTTAAAGATTAGCCTGTACCTATATGTGCGTAAGGGGCAATTTTTTTATAAAAGAACATATGCTATCTTATAACGTTTTTTCAGGGGTGGAGGTTCATGAGTCAATTTTTTCTAAATAACCAAAATAACTTCTCTAATACTCCTTTCACATCAAATACAAACATTAAATTTGGAGATAAACTAATATACTATGGTGGCATGATATCTACTGTAGGAGCAGTAATTGCCTTCATTGGATCCTCAATAGTATATGAAGAAGATCTTAAAGAATCAGAAGAAAATTCTCAAGAATCTTCAATTAATCAACATCAGCTTCAGGAAATGCAACAACAAATTCAATTATTACAAAGAAAGATTAATCAATTAGAACAGGATCAGGGGCGATAACCCTATTAAGTTCAGCCCCTGAATTCTCCTAGTTTATTTAATCCAAATTCACATATCGTTTGGACTGGACAAGTATTACAAATCGGCTTCACCTTACAATGTATTTTCGCGTGTTCCACTAATAATGCGTGGTATTCTTGGTAAAGAAGGCTGTCATTTGGTAAATCTCTCTCCACCACTTTTTGCAGACTACGATATGTAGATGGTACATTTAAGCCAATGCGATTAAATATTCTATTTGCATATTGATCAGCAATAAATGCCTGTTTTTTAAAGGCGTATACCAACATTACGTCAGCTGTCTCATCCCCAATTCCTTTAATCGATAATAACTCTGACCGTAGCTTATCATGCGGGATTTGTTGTACGATTGATACATCGTAGTTATATTTACGGAACCAAGTGATAAAAGCTTTTATTCTTGCGGCTTTAATCCGATAAAAACCACTAGGACGTATTTTTTCCGCGAGCTCATTCTCTTCAATTTGATAAAAATAATCGGCATCATGCACATGATCTCCTAAACGAGTTAGAGCTTTTTCTACATTTCGCCAATTTGTTCGTTGGACAAGTATCGATCCTAAGAGCATTTCTAATGTTGATCTTGCTGGCCACCATGATTGCGGACCATAATATTTATATAGTTTATAGTAGATTTCAAGATAATCTGGAATATTCATTTTCACGTCCCCTTTCTAATTCCAAGCAATTTCTTTTCCTTCTAAACAAAAATCAACTACACTCAAATTACTCTGCATTAGAATGGAGAAATGAATATGATTAATGTTTATAGTGATATTATACAATTTAAAGGAAATCACTATCAATTCGGATATAGACAAGGAGAACTTCTTCAGAATTCACCTATTCTTAAACATCGTAACTTACAAAAAGGTAGCCGCTGGCGAAACTTTCTAGTTGATATTGATGAAGTTAGAGATGCTTTTCAAACTTTCTCACCAGCAATATGGGAGGAGTTAGAAGGTTTGGCCGATGCATTGCAAATGCCTATAAAAGATGCCATACGTGAATTCGGTGGTTACTACTACGAATATGGACGTAGCGGCTGCTCTATCTACACAGAAGCTGATTTCTTAATTCGAAATTATGACAATGCACCTCGTTCCTATGAGGGAAGATATGTAATATATAAACCTACTGATGCAGGTTATGCGACTGTCGGTCCAACCATGCAAATCACCGGTAGAACTGATGGGATAAATGAAAAAGGATTTGCTATGGGGTATAACTTTGTGAACAGAATAAAATCAGATGATGGTTTTGTATGTAATATGATAGGTAGACTTCTTCTTGAAAACTGTGCTTCGGTCGAGGAAGCAAAGCAATTATTACAAGAGCTGCCACATAGGCATACATTTAGTTATGTATTACTAGATAAAAATGGATATTCGGTAGTAGCTGAAGTATCGCCTCGAAATGTCAAATTCCGTGAAGCAAATATGTGTACGAATCACTTTGAAGAACTAACAGAAGAAAATAGATACCGAACTGACGAATCGATGGAGCGGCTAAACAAAATATCCTCTCAACAATCATCAGTAGAAAATCCATATGAAGCTTATCAATTATTAAATAATCTGGAAAAAGGAGTCTTCTCAAAAAAGTATGATGCGTGGGCTGGCACTTTACACACAGCAGCGTATTTACCAAAAGAAATGAAGGCTTGGATCGCATTAGGAGCAAATCGCCCTCCCCTCATTTTTGATTTTCAAAAATGGTTGAATGGACAGCCATTCCATGCTACAAAAATTAAAGGAGTATTGGATACAGATGAACAATTTGTCAATGTCTAATATATAACCGCTATGACTTTACAACTAGTTCATAAAGGATTATTCTTTAACTATCAAATATTTATTGAAGTGCGAATTTAGAGCAGAGCAACAAAGGAGGAAACAAACGATGACGATGAAAAAGACATTAACACTCGCTGGATCAGATTCTAGTGGTGGTGCAGGTATAGCAGCTGATTTAAAGACTTTCCAGGAATTAAATGTATACGGCATGACTGCGTTAACTTCTATCGTTTCCATGAATCCACAAGGATGGAATCATCATGTTACACCAATTGATGTGGAAGTAGTAGAAAAGCAACTAGATACCATATTATCAGTAGGCGTAGATGCTATGAAATCCGGTATGCTTGGATCTGTAGATATTATCAATTTAGGGGCAAGAAAAATTGATGAATTTAATATAAAACAATATGTTTTAGACCCTGTAATGGTTTGTAAGGGAGACGATGAAGTATTGCAACCAGAAAATACAGATGCGATGCGTGAGGAGTTATTACCACGTTCCCTAGTTACTACACCAAATCTTTTTGAAGCAGCACAATTAGCTAAAACAAAACCGATTAAAACGTTGGAGCAAATGAAAGATGCTGCAATAAAAATCCATGAATTAGGCGCCAAAAATGTTGTAATCAAAGGCGGCAAAGATTTAGAACATGATAAGGCAGTAGACCTTTTCTATGATGGAACTCGCTTTGAGTTATTGGAAAGTGAAAAAATCGACACTACCTATAACCATGGTGCAGGTTGTACATTTGCAGCTGCTATTACAGCTAATCTAGCTCATGGTATGGATGTTTTAGAAGCTGTTAAAACTGCTAAATCATTTGTTACATCTGCAATCGCAAATGGTTGGAAGTTAAATCAATACGTAGGACCAGTTATGCATGGTGCTTATAATCGAATAGATAGCACTAAAGTAGAAATGTCTTCTATTTAGGAACAAAACGTAAGCGAATAATTTAGTACGTCTATTCACGGATGCAAAATTTTCATAGATCGTAAAAAAAGCTTGGACAGCGTGTCCAAGCTTTTTTAGTTAACGTGATGAAATTCTTTTTTTCTTTTCGTCATGAATGAAAAATGCAAGGATTAGTCCCACAATAGAGATAATAGCCGTAACAATAAAGGAAACATTCACTCCGTGTATTAACCCTTGCAATCCCTCGCTAGGAATTGCTGCAGTTGACATGATCGTAATTGGCAATGCCGTTCCAATAGCACCGGAAACCTGCCTTAATGTGTTATTTACTGCTGTTCCATGAGCTATAAACTCATCGGGCAAAGAATTTAAACCAGCAGTAGTTACAGGCATCATTGCCATTGCGACACCTAACATACGTATCGCATGTATCGTTGCAATATATGTGAAGCTTGTTTCGGCTGTCAGCATTCCAAACATAAAGGTGGTTACCACTATTAGACCAAGTCCAATAATAGCTAAATAACGTGAGCCATATCTATCAAATAATCTTCCAGTGACCGGGTTCATTATCCCTTGCAAGACAGCACCAGCTAGTAGTGCAAGTCCTGATTCAAATGCAGAAAATCCTAACATATCCTGCATATATAACGGAAGAATTACCGCAGCACCTATCATCGTCATGAAAGTGACCATTCCTAATATGGTTGTGATCGTAAATATTTTGTATTGAAATACACGAAATTCTAAAATTGGTGTTTTTAAATTTAATTGTCTCAATATAAACCAAGCCAGCGCTATAATTCCTACAATCATCGATATAATTACTTGATTGCTTAACCATCCAGCGCTGCCAGCAATACTAAATCCGTACAACAATCCACCGAAACCTAATGTAGATAAAATAATGGATAACTTATCCAATTGTGGAAATGTACGCTTTGTTACATTTTTTAGTAGGAAATAGGCTATTCCAATATTTATGATTGCAATAGGTAGAACCATAAAGAATAAGGTTCTCCAAGGGGAATGTTCCACAATATAACCAGATAGTGACGGACCGATGGCAGGTGCAAATGAAATGATGAGTCCGAACATCCCCATTGCGCTACCTCTTTGCTCTCTAGGATAAATTAACATCATAATTGTTTGCATTAAAGGCATGATAATACCAGCTCCTGCAGCTTGTAGGATCCTACCTGTTAAAAGCAATTCGAAATTAGGAGCAATTCCGCATATTAATGTTCCTATGGCAAACGATGACATAGCGGCTAGAAATAAACTGCGCGTGGTAAATGTTCCTATAAGGAACGCAGTAATTGGAATCATAATACCATTCACAAGCATAAACGCAGACTGCAACCATTGTGCAGTATTAGCTTCTAATTCCAGGTCACTCATTATATGAGGTAATGCTGTTCCAAGTAAAGTTTGATTCAAAATTGCAACAAACGCACCCGATAACAATACCACTAATATTGGTACACGACTCATTTTCTCTGTAGACCCACCTACATGGCTCTCACTCATAATAATCCTTCTTTCTTGTAACTATAAAATTTTAGCAAATAAACAATTTTAGCATGTCATTACGTATTATTCAATAAATTTTTATTTAGATATAATACAACTGTATTCAGTTATAAATTCGTTCTTCCCCTGTTGAATGTTAGTTTAACACAATTGAACAGATCTCATTTTCATAAATTATAGGTGCCAACGCCAATTACCTGATGGCTAAACATAATAAAACCCGGTAAATCAATACCAGGTTTTACTTCAACTACTTATGCTTCTACTCGTTTAATCCATTGTACATAATTATCAACAACATTATCTATAAATTGCACGGTTTGCTCATCCGTTAAATTACCTTGCTCGTCCATTTTATTTTGAACAGAACCTACAAATACTTCATTTCCTGGTAATGTTAATGTCCCAACACCAGGTGCATTCAAAATCTGACGCAATTGTATTTGTGCTTTAACCGTACCCATAGCTCCCATTGATGCACCAACAATCATAGCTGGTTTATTTACCATTACTAAGTCAACACGTGAGAACCAATCGATTGCATTTTTTAACATCCCAGAAATAGAAGCATTGTATTCTGGAGTCGCAAATAGGATGCCATCGCTATTTTTAATTCTTTCTCTTAAATCTTCCACAATTGCAGGTGGATCCATCTCTTTATCCTGATTATAAAACGGAAGCTCATCGATTGGTAAAATATCGATATCTAGCTTTCCCGCATATTTTTCTTTCATATATTTCACAAGAAGTTTGTTGTAAGAATCTTTTCTGTTACTTCCTACCAATGCTGCTATTTTCATCTGTAAAATTCCCTCCATAATATTCTATTCTTTAAATTACAACAGTATAATATAAACATATCGTTACATTCATCTCAAGAAATCTGTTTATAAAATGATTAGATAATTATTTCCAATCACTTTTTATAATAAAACAATATTATATATTCTTACCATGAATCGATATAATATAGGAAAGGAGGTAGTAACATGATTGATTTTCACTCATTTGAAAATACAAATTCTTATAGCAATAGAAACATTGATTTAACATGGGTCGAAAAATTACAGACCTTCATCGGTAACCCTCAACAAAAGACAGCTGTAGATATGGGGTGTGGCGGAGGATTATATACAAAAGTATTAGCCGACTTAGGATTTAAAGAAATATACGGAATTGATTTTTCTGATGCAATGCTTACTTCCGCCTCCAATAATTACCACCATCTTCATCAGGCCCAATTTCTTAAAGGAAATGCTTACAACAGTGGTTTAGAATCAGATTCTGTTGATTTTTACTTACAACGTGCAGTATTGCATCACTTAACAGATCCAGAAGCCGCATTTATCGAGGCTGCCCGAATTCTACGACAGGAAGGAATTATATATATTCAAGACCGCACGATGGAAGATTGCCTAATCCCTGGATCCACCAGTCATCTCCGAGGTTATTTATATTATGATTTTCCAGAACTTATTGAAATTGAAAAACAGAGAAGACCAACTATTTCAGAAACGATAGGACAATTAAAAACTGCAGGTTTTACTGAAATAAAACAGATGAATTTATGGGAAGTCAGAAAACATTATGCTTCCTTTCAAGAATTACGAAAAGACATTCAATCAAGAAAAGGTAGATCTATTTTACATGAACTTTCGGACGCTGAAATAAAATTATGGATTCAAAAGCTAGAAAATCGTCTTCCTAATGATACGGAGATTATTGAAAAAGATCGTTGGACAATATGGATAGCCCATAAGAAAGACAGTAACTAAATATTTCGTACAGTTCTATTTTGATAGTTTTTTCATAAAATAAATTGCTCTTTCTACAGATGTTTCTATGTATCCAATAATTTGTTGTAATGTAAATACATTTAATATAGCTTCTAACTCCTTATTGCTATATCGCATATCATCCAGAACACAATCTATAAAGTTTTTAACATCCTGTGACTTTACTTCATCTAAATCCTTTATTTCTATATTCGATTTAAGATGAGCGTTCAACTCATTCTTATAATCATAAAATTCCAATAATTTAGCATTTAAAATTCTAAAATCTTGATGGTATAATTGAAAAATTTCTTTATTCGATTCCATTCTATTCTTCAACCAAGGTAAGTAAAAACCTTGTAGCCATAGATCATCTGCTACTAAATGACTAAAATACCCTAACACATAGGGATTAGTTTTATATTCTGCATACTTTTCTATAAATCCCATATAATCAATCGTTCTTGTATAATTTTCTAAAGATCCTTTATAAAAATGCGATGAATCCTTTGGTGTTATTGCATCTGCCGCAATACCCCCAATTAGAAATGGATGAACATCCTCTATAGGAAAATGCTCTGTAATTCTCTTTGCAATTATTAAATGCATTATTCTTGATCCCAAAATTGATCCCTCCTTTTAACCTATACCTTATCATACGAAAATTTGTACTTTTATAACAAACCGGAACTAGAATGTAATTTTCTCATTCTAGTTCTGGTTCTATCTACTTTATCTATCCTTTATTACTTTATTCCAAATAGCCTTATCCTCTAGTTATCCAAATCTCTTATCTCAATAGGAATTAGTTTCTTCTCTAATCTTCCTCTATAGACTTCATATTGGTTAGATAATTTTAACGTTTCCCCCATCGTTTTTTCTGATTCATCGTGAGCAAATTCAGGCGGGTCTGTAGCTATCTCAAATAAAATCTCACCATGCTCTTTAAAATAAATAGCATTAAAATAGTTGCGATCTTTAACTTCTGTTACATGTAATCCATGGTTAGCTACATGCTGTTGCCATTCGAAATGCTCTTGATTATCTTTTGCCCTAAAAGCGATATGATGAACTGTACCAACCCCCATTTGACCTCTTGGTGAAGCAGTTTGTTTAATATCAATCGTATTTCCAATATCTCCATAAGATTGATATCGAATAAACTCTCCTTCTTCTGCAACTTTTTCAAATCCTAATGTATCAACTAATGTCTCTCCAGTCTTTTCTGGTTGAGAGGATAGTAATATTGCCCCGCCAAATCCTTTAATCGAAACTTCAGGTGTAATATCACCAAATGAAAAATCATTTATTTCTCCATTCTCTGTTTCAACTAATTCTAAATTCAAGCCATGAATATCTTTAAATGCAAGATACGTTTCACCAAAACGGGTTATCTTCTCTGTTGATATATTAAATTTAGCAAGCCGCTCTTCCCAGAAATTCATCGTTCCTAAAGGAATTGCATAACTCGTAACACCAACTTGACCAGACCCTATTCTACCTTGATATGCATTCGCCCATGGAAAGAAAGTAATGATTGTTCCGGGTTCTCCCTTATTATTTCCTAAATAAAGATGATAGGTCCCAGGATCATCAAAATTAATTGTTTTCTTCACCAATCTTAATCCTAATATACTTGCATAGAAATCTACATTTTCTTGAGGGTGACCAACAATGGTCGAGATATGGTGGATTCCAGCAGTTCTCTTCATAAAATATCCCTCCTATTTATAATTAATTAAAATATATTTAATTAATTATAACATATGTTTTTAATGATGAATGTAAAGTTAACGGTTAGTAAAAAATAGATACCAAAAATAACTTTCAATCAACAATACGTAAGTATAGATTCCACAAATATTACCATAGTAAGAATGAATATATTGAAGGGGTGAACAAAATGGAACGTTTTCAAGATAAAGTTATACTTATAACTGGTGGTGGCTCAGGATTAGGAAAAGCAACTGCTCTACAAGTAGCAAAGGAAGGTGCAATTCTTTCATTAGTTGACTTAAATGAACAAGGCTTGGAAGAAACAAAAAAAGAAATACTTGAGATTGTACCTAATGCTAAAATTGCTTTAATAAAAGCTAATGTAGCAAATGAAGAAGAAGTAAAAGCATATGTACAAGAAACGATTAATCAATTTGGAAAAATAGATGGTTTCTTTAATAATGCTGGTATAGAAGGAAAACAAAATCTTACGGAGGACTTTGGTTCTGATGAATTCGAAAAAGTCGTCGATATTAATTTAAATGGTGTTTTCTACGGAATGAAGCATGTACTAAAAGTAATGAAAGAGCAAGGTAGTGGTTCTATTGTTAATACAGCTTCTGTAGGAGGTATCCGTGGAGTAGGAAACCAATCAGGTTATGCGGCAAGTAAGCATGGGGTTGTAGGTCTAACTAGGAATTCTGGTATTGAGTATGGACAATATGGTGTTAGTATTAAAGCAATTGCTCCAGGAGCTATATTAACACCTATGGTAGAAGGTTCTCTAAAACAGATGGGTGGAGAAAACTGGGAAGAAGCAGGAAAAGAATTTGTAAGTGTAAATCCAATGAAACGATTTGGAAAACCTGAAGAAGTAGGGTATTTGGTTGCTTTCTTACTTTCAGATCATGCAGGGTTTATCAATGCTGCTGTCGTCCCAATTGACGGTGGACAATCGTATAAATACTAAATAGCAAAAGCGCATGGATGTTTTATCTCGTTATCCACAGAATTCTACATTATAACTTTAAAAAAAAAGAAAAAGATGATTATTGTAGAGGTATTGCCTACCTCAAACAAATAATCATCTTTTTTACTAATTAGATAAACCAGTTTTTACGTCGACAACATTTACCATGTCTTCTTCCACCACGGTCACTATCATCGTCGTGTCTTTTTTTGTGACACCCATTCCCATTGCTGTTACCATTATTATTGCCATTATTGTTGCCATTACTCTCGCTGCCTACTCTACGACAATTACTTGAATCATTTACATTGCTACCACAGTTATAGTTCTCTACAACTGTCTCTTCGTAATCTGATTCGCTTACTGGATAATAGTTTTCGTTACGAACAATAGTGCGATGGACATTTCTAATATTAGTTGGATGAATATTTCTAACTGTTCTATGGTCTGTTGTGGTACGAACTACTTGTCGAGTTGGGTTAGTAATTGTTTCAACATTATCATTGTTATTGTTATTACGACATTTACTGCAACCACAACCATGATGTCCGTTATATTTTCCCATTGTACATCCCCCTTTCTGATTTCATACTTCACTATATGAAAAAAAATGAGGATGTCTTAAGCTAGTGACCATGAAAGATATAAAATGTACCTTTATACTAATGTCTTTAACTAGATTTTCTTATTATAGCCTATTAAACTATGATAAAATCCATAATATAATAGGCTGTTAATTTAAGTTATTCTTAAAGCGTATTCCCTTTTTCCTCTTTAAACTTCATAAGATTAACGTAAGGGTTATAGTCCGTACGGGAAAAATCATTTTTTAATTTTGTCCACAAATTATGCTATACAACATTTTTTGTATTTCTTCCCGCTACCACAAGGGCAAGGATCATTTCTGCCAATTTTTGATTTTTTTATGGGACTTGTATCTTCATTTTGAAGTACAAATTCGCCTTTTGGTAGCTCTTTGAAGTTCGAATTATTCATTTGAGTGATTTCACTAGGTGTATGGCCTTTCAACATCCATAACCGAACGTCGTTTGTTGCATTCATTACTAGTGGTATAAATTCTTGTAATTGTTTTTCTGAATTAAACTCAAATACTTCATTTAAATACTGAAGTGGTGCGGTCGGCTTTTGATCCATATTACTTATAACAATCACATTATCAAGGATATCTAAAACATCACTTTCTTCGATATCAAAATTACGTAATATATACTTACGAAGTTTTTTAAACCCTTGAGTTAATGGAATAAATCCATCTTCACTACTTTGTAAAAGTTCTTGTTCTGTAAAAGGATAATAAGGTATTTGTTTTCGTTTCGATTGTTCAACTAAAATAAAGTCTGGATCATCCACTCGAAAATCTATATATATTCTTTTATCTACTTGTATTTCAAATGATTGATACATTGTTTCGGCAATCTTCATGACATGTAGAAATTCAAATGAATCAATTTTTTCATTTGTAAATTTTTCAACTTGAGCAATCAAGATTTCTTGCTGCATCACGCCGTAATAATACAACATACCTTCCGTCAATTTATGCCATTTCGTATTTCGAATTGCTGTCTTCTGCAACTCATTAGATTGTATTTTATCATATACTTGGAGTAACTCTCTTGGCATAATAGCTATCTCGTCGTCATCTACTTCTTTAATAAATATTAGTCCAAGCACTTGTAAAAAGAGCAGTTCTTCCGTTTTAACACGTACTGGAATAACACCATTGTTTCGCTGGAAGTCATTGAATAAATCAATTATAGGTTTATTCAAGTACGTAAGTGTAACTTCAAAGCTACCTGGAATCTCTGTTGCCAATCGCTCCGCTAGTTTTGCTTTATTAAGCTGACTTGCATTAGGAATTGCATGAAGGCGTCGCAATTTATCTAGTTTTACTTTTGAATATTGCTTTAGCTCTTGTATATAACTTAGTATTTCTGCATTCTCTATCATAATTATATTCACCTTTTTAATTCTTTTATTCATGTATAGATATTACTATCTAAATTCAACATTATTATATTGTAATGTTTACACGTACAAATCGTCAAACTATCTCATATAAACTAATTTTAGTCTATTTCATTTTTGCCAAAATCCATTTAAAAACTGGATCATTCATAATAGGTTATTCATCCAGACGAAGATCAGAGAAGCGCAAGGGGCCAAGGCATCGGGATACATCAATGCATAAGCATACAGATACTCACCAGCCGCCATCGGTTAAGCAAAGGATTATTTTTTGATGAAGTCATGCACAAAGCAATTCATTTTGATTACAACATACTTATCAGGAAACGTATTTTATCATCGTTATAAAATCTGTATTTTTATGTGAGAATTTCTGTTGTTTAATAAAACCATGATTTTCATACAAACAGATGGCACGACGATTAAATGTTGCCACGGTGAGTCGGATATCTTTTGATGGGCAAGTATCATAGACATAATTTAGGATGTGACTTAAAAATATCGTTCCATATCCTTTACCTGTATATTCTGGTTTTATTCCCAGGCCAAGATCAATACAATCATTAATGTAAACACCAAACCGATCTCCAGCAGGAACCTGCGCAGAACGACCTAAACAAAAAAAACCTATTAAATCCCTTTCGTTATTAATAATCGCAAAATAACGATTTCCTAGAAGTTCTGCAATTGCACCTGTGGTAAGAACATGATTATAAAAATCATACGGTTTTTCATATTTCCAACAAAGTGCTTCGACTGCGTATTTTTGGTTCATACGTATAATTTGTATATCCATTTTCCTTCCCCATTCAGATTAAGACTTTACGATAAACGTACTTTTCAATCTCTATTATCACATATAAATTCTTACGATGGAATTCAAATCAATTGATATAGTAGATGTAAACTTCTTTAAAAAAAGAACAAGAAAGACTCTTATAGATTGTTGTCTAAAAGAGACCTTCTCCGTACAAAATTTATGAACACTTTTCCCTTAATTTATTTAAAACTATTTCTCTTCTACTTCTACATTAATGTGAGAAAAGGTCTTAAAATCAAATAACCCTTGATCTGTAACTTTAAGTGTCGGTATTACAGGTAGAGTCAAAAAGGATAACGTTAAAAATGGATTAAAGTTCGATGGTATACCATTTTCTACTGCTACATGATTTAACTTTAAAACTTCTTCATAAGCATCCAGGTAATCTTTATCTGACATTAATCCCCCAATCGGGAGTGCTAGGTGAGCTTTAACCTGTTTCCGCTTTGTTACTACTAAACCACCATCAAGTTGTTCTACTTTTTTTATTGCTGAAAGCATTTCTTCTTCAGAAGTACCTACTACGACAAAATTATGTGAATCATGTGCCACAGATGTTGCTATGGCTCCTTCTTTCATTTTAAAACCTTTCACTATTCCTTTTCCAATATATCCAAGACCTTTATGTCTCTCCACTACCGCTATCAGTAATTGGTCTTTATCTACAGATGGTACGAACTTCCCTTCTTTGACCTCTACTCTCTCACAAACATGGTTGGTAATAATTTTATTTGGTACAATCTCGATGATATTACAATAATCATCTGTAAGATCAATGGAGAAATCACTTGCTTTCAATTGCTGAATACGGGGTTTTGGTAATGTAGTAGCATCATAAGTGAGAGAAGCAGCAAAATACGACTGATTTATTTCTCCTTCGTCCACTACACACTTCCCATTTTTATATACTTGATGAATATCCACTTGGTTTTCATCATTCAAAATTAAAAAATCTGCTATATATCCGGGTGCAACTGCTCCAAGTTCTCTTAAACCAAAACATTCAGCTGTATTTAATGTAGCCATCTGGTAGGCCATAACCGGATCTAATCCTAATTGAATGGCTTTACGTATAATGTGATCGATATCTCCATTCTCTACTAAATCATCTAATAACATATCATCAGTAACAAATATACAACGTCTTGCGTTTTTATCGTTAATAATTGGTAATAAAGCTTCCAAATCTTTGGCTACAGTTCCTTCTCGTATCATCAGATACATTCCTGCTTCAAGTCTATCTTTCCCTTCCTGTGCAGAAACTGATTCATGGTCATTTCGAATGCCAGCAGCCATGTAAATATTTAAATCTTCTTTCGATAATCCAGCCGCATGACCATCAATAATACCACCATGTTGAATTGTACTAACTATCTTTTCCAACATTTTTTGATCAGCATTCGCAACGGAAGGAAAATCCATCACTTCAGCCAGTCCAAGAACATTTGGATTTTGAAAGTAAGAAGATATATCTTTTGCATCAAGTTGTGCGCCATTATGTTCAAATTGTGTCGCGGGTACACTTGAAGGCATATTAACAAAGATGTTCATTGGCAAAGCATCGGAAGCATTTAGCATATATTCTAGACCATCTGTTCCTGCGACATTCGCAATTTCATGAGGATCTGTAATAGCTGTCGTTACCCCATGTTTTAACATTACTTTTGAAAATTCTCTAGGCGTCAACATGGTACTTTCAATATGTATATGTCCATTTATAAGCCCAGGAACGATTTTTTTGCCTGTAGCATCAACCGTTTGCAAACCTTCATAATTACCTAGCCCCGCGATGTAACCATCCGCAATAGCTACATCCGTCTTCTTCCAATCTCCAGTAAATACATTTAACACTTCTGCATTTTTTATGACAAGTTCAGCTGGTTTACGTTTACTAGCTACAGCAATTCTATGTTTCAACTGTTCAATTGTACTGTTCACCTTTGAACCACTCACCTTCTTATAACTTGTTGTATATTATACGCATGAATACAGCCTCCTCACAAGTCTAGATGTCTTTTAATAGCATTCCTAATCAATAAAAATCCTGATCTATACTTCCGAAACTAGATAATTTCAGATTATAGATCAGGATTTCACGAATATATATTTATTAATAAATAGTGATATACAGTGACATTGCATGAATTTTCTAGTTAATCAAAAGGCAAAATCTACTAAAAGAGATTGACTGGAATGAACATCAAACCGATAAGTTTTGGGGGACTTACAGCATTTTGATGAAAGTGATTAAATCCTTCTACTATTATTTTAATTTCATCGCCTTTTCTATTAACTTTGGAATATCAGTGTTATCCAATTTGCCAGAAAATGATTCTGCACTTGGACCATATGCATAAATCGGAATATCTGCAGCAGTGTGACCAGTACTTGTCCAACCAATGGTAGATCGTGCACTAACGACATGATTGATAGCAAGTTTTGGATCTTCTGCTGTTTCAATAGATTCTATTTCTTCTTCTGTCAATTTAAATCCTGTATACGTATTTACGACTTCATGGACATTAGAACGCTCTTCATCTAGTTGATTAGCCATATATTCTCCAGTTGCTGTTACATCATTAAGAATGTTTGCATTTAATTCCATCTGGTCATATCCACCAGTTGTCATTCCTCCTGTATCATGATCAGCCGCAACTACAACTAATGTTTCTCCATCCTCTTCAGCAAAATCAATTGCAGCTTGAACTGCTTTTTCAAATGCTTCAGTATCACTCATCGCATAGGCAGAATCATTATCATGACCAGCCCAATCAATTTGACTACCTTCCACCATTAAGAAAAATCCTTTTTTATTCTGATTCAGTTGATCAATCGCATGTGTAGTCATGTCCTCTAAACTTGGTTCTTCCGTATCTTTTCTATGAAGTTCTGGAGATAACGCTTCATCTGCAAACAAGCCAAGTAATTTTTCGTCTTTCTTGATATCTATATTTTGTTCTAGCATTTCCTGTTTATTTTCAGCTAAGATATAGCCCGTATCTTGAGCCTTTTGCATTAGCTCACCATCTTCTTGATTACCGCCTTCTTCTTCGCCAATAAATTTGTTCATTCCTCCACCAAGTAAAACATCCACTTCAGATTTAATTAATTGTCGTGCAATCTCCGTTTCATTATTTCTATCTTCTACATGGGTTGCAAATGCAGCTGGAGTTGCGTGTGTAATTGTTGATGTAGCTACTAATCCGGTTGCTTTATGATGTTGTTTGGATTTTTCTAAAATAGTTTCTAAATTATTCCCATTCGTATCTTTACCAATAACACCATTGTTTGTTTTCTCACCCGTAGCCATTGCTGTGCCGGCTGCTGCCGAATCAGTAACATCTGAATCTGCTGAATGTGTTGTAAAAAGACCTTTTAAGTGAGAATCCCATACTACTTCTTCTCCTTTATAGGCACGGTAATTAGAAGCATAATCTGAACTAAATCCATCTGGAATCATATATATTACATTCTCTACTTTTTTATTATTACCCTTTGCTGATGTTGCATCTTCTTCGTTACCAAAAGATGCTCCCATAATTCCTGCAAAGATTAATAGACTTATTACTGAAATCCATCCTACCTTCTTTAACACATCTATTCCTCCTTCTTTTTTATCTACTTCAACCATAACGAAGGAAGTTTAACTCAATATAAATCTAAAGTTAAAAACAAATGAAGAAAGTACACCCTTATTTCCCACGGCTTTTTATCCAATTAAAAAGTCACGTTTCTTTATTTAAAGGTATATAATAAAAAGTTAGAATTAGTATATATTACCAACCCCAATTCTTCTATCATTGATTATGAATTTAATAGTTTAATCTAATTTCCATGACATGCGATAAGTGTCTAAAAGGTGACCATCAAAATTTTCCTGAAAATCTTTGATTATTTCAAATCCCTTAGACGTATAAAAATCCAGCGCTTTTATATTATTTTGTTCAACATTCAATTGTATTTCTCTGGGACGCAATTGATTAACTCCATAATGTAAAAGTGCTGAACCAATTCCTATCCCTTGATGTGACGGGTATAAATATATTGCTCCCAGTTCAACATATCCTTCTTGCGATACCGGTGAGAAATTAGCAAACCCGACTGCCTCATCTTCTTTTTCAGCGATATATATATAGGATTTCTTCCATCTGAATTTCATATTTTTAACACTATAAGCTCCTTCTAAAAACTTATCCTGTATTTCAATAGGAATTAT
The DNA here is from genome assembly GCF_000011245.1 of Oceanobacillus iheyensis HTE831. Taxonomy (NCBI): domain Bacteria; kingdom Bacillati; phylum Bacillota; class Bacilli; order Caryophanales; family Bacillaceae; genus Oceanobacillus; species Oceanobacillus iheyensis. The sequence goes on along the minus strand of NC_004193.1, from coordinate 1,067,820 downwards.
TCCATTATATGTATCATGCCAACTTGTTTTAGCAATGTCTTGTACATTAGAAATATCTTTTCTTTTCATAGGCCGAATGATAAAGTCCATGTTTTCACTCCTCTCCATATAATTAGTTAATTTTCAATTTTTTTTATTATATCACTATTCCCATTCTATAATTAAGTACATAAAAAAAGCATCCATTAGTTTAGGGATGCTTCTTACACATGTTTTATTATGAATGTGTTCTTATTTCTTATCTTGCTCTTTAATTCGTAATTTGTTCTCAATTATTATCCGCCCAGCTTCAGATTGATCAATTCCACGTTTCACTGCTGTTACAATAACAAAATATAAAATAGCGAATGGAATAATATAGGATATTATAATTAAAAATGACTCCACAAATTTCGCCCCCTTATAGCTACATACTCCAATTATATACAGGAAATAATTACTTCGCTATAAAGAAGGCGCTGCTAATGTAATAGAACCTAACCTTGTAATTGATATTCAGCTCTAATGGAGGCTTCTATTCTCTGTGTACCTGGCTCCACTGGTGTAGACGCTGCAAATAACTTAACTCCATTACCGCCTGAGTCAATTTCAGTAATTTTAATTGGTATTAAATTAAGTGGAGCCCCTAATTCCTGAGCCATTACTTCAGCTTTACTTTCAGCGTTTCGAATTGCTAATGTTAGTGCCTCTTCGTAAAAATTTTCTGGATCATCGACAGAAAAAGTTACCGAAACTACTTCGTTTGCTCCCTGACTAATTGCTAAATCTATAATTTCACCTAACCGATCTAAATCTTCTAAAGTTATGGTAATTTCATTTCTAACTTCAAAAGTTTCAAAGATCTGTTTTCCATCTACATAGTCATATATTGGACGAGCTGAAAAACTTGTTGTTTGAATAGATTCTCTAGGTACTCCTTCATTAACAATTGCACGAATAACATTGGTCATCGAATCACTATTTTGCTGTTGCGCTTCTTCTAATGAAGCATTTCTTGTCACTACCGCTAAACGAACATGTGCGATACTCGGTATAACTAAGACCGATCCCGTTCCAGTAACTGTTATTGTAGAGTTTGTTTGCCTTATAGGGCCTGACTGACGCATTGGTGATGGTACATAATTATAATACATAACATTCCTCCTCTGTACCATCCTATGCTAGGTAAATATAACAGGTACATTATTAATCCCAATAATGTGGATCCTGCATACGTAGATCTTCCACAACATCATCTATATCTTGGGGAGTTATGGTAAATACAGGGTAATCTTTAGCTGTTTTTTGTAACGTATCATAAAAATATTTGGTACTTCCAGGAAACTCTTCATCCATTAGTAACAAACAAGCGTCACTTTTATCAATTAACCACATGTCTTTTGTTCGAAATTGATAAGGACCTTGATAATCACCTTTATAAATCGGTTTAAAGAAATCAGCTGTCATCGTCAGTTCCTCATATTTTTCTTTTAGCGCATCTGGCCAGCGACCATCTTGATTCTCAAAAGGAGGAAACACACCCAGTTGAACAGGGTACTCTTCTTTTAATTCCATGACAACATCCGCAGCCCATAACTCCACTCCCATTTGTCCAGAAATAATGACCCATTCTAACCCTTCTTCTAAAAATTCACGTACCCGCTTTTCTATAGAAGCTTTTATAAATTGAATCCTAGAGTCATCTTCTTTAAAGATATTTAATTCCATTGGTTTGTAACCTGTTACCATTAAAATTTTCATACTTTACCAACTTTCTTATGTATTACGTGTCATAATTTTAGCTACTCTTCATGATTAAAAAAATTTACTTTTTTCAACGATACGTGTTTAATCTATATACCCTTCTACTTTAATATAAAGATAAGGAAAGAGGTAGCATTCGCTACCTCTTTTAGATTAACACCATTTATTTGGTTTATTCCAGTGATGATGACCTGGATGCATTGCTCCGCCAACTTGATTTCCTTTACAATGTCCGTTCATTGCCCCCGCTACTTGACCATTACCATAGCCTGGTGACATCGCTCCTGCTACTTGACCATTACCATAACCTGGTGACATAGCTCCTGCTACTTGGCCATTATTAGGAACATTAAAAGAACCACCATATTCATTTACATTGTTTGTTTGATTTTGATATGAAGTAGAATGCGGATAGAAATGTTTGTTTTTTACTGTGTGATGATTCATCACTGTCGTATGGCTTGGATGAACGTGATTCACAACACTTTCTGAACATGTGTTTACACAGTTGTGTTTTGTAGGATGTACAACTGTTTTCTCGCAACCACAATGTCTCCCATGATGTCTGCGCATAAAATAAGCCCCTTTCTGTTTTAGGTTCACTATTAACCTATGTTATTTTGCTTATGATGGTAAGAGACAGTTACCTATTTTGTTCAGATTTCATGGGATAAATTCCATCATTAATATTGACCAAGCAATCCTCTCTTCATAGCAAATCGCTCACAACATCGAAAAACAAATATTCCGATTGCAAAGTAAACCAATGCATTGATAATGATGATAATCATATTGATCCAACCAAGTTCCATCAGTGTAGCTCCATCAATCATAATTTCTCGAACAAGGTCAATTCCAATAACAAAAGGTAAAAAATACATAATTGGCGATGCAACAATCGGAATAAACGCCAAGGCTGCTAACAAAAATTGCAAAATCTGTAAAATTGCTTGAACTTGCTTTAAGATAATGGAAATTCCACCAATAATTAATCCAACTCCCATCATTCCGATAACAGTAAAAATAAATATGGGTAGAATAGATATAATGTCTACATTCAACCACTGACCCGCTGTTAACATGGACACATACAATAGGATGAGAACAATAATTCCATATATAATGTTATTAGCTATTAATCTTGTCATAAGAATTTTTAATATTCCCATCGGTGACATTGATAATTGCTCTAGTGTTCCTCGCATTCCTTCATTGACAATATCATATCCTATTTGTTGAATGACCATCAGTGACAAGAACCAAAATACATAATTAACAATTACAAACTGAATATTGGTGTCTTGGGTAGAAGGATTTCCGAAGAAGTGTATAACACCAAATAAACCTAAAAAAATAAAATAAAAAGTTAAAATCATTGCAATTGTATT